>CABUCQ010000120.1 GCA_902490095.1 uncultured Collinsella sp. | reverse complement strand
ACGAATGAACGGGAAGGTGCCGTGCCTCGGGAAGACAGACAGTTACGCCGAGGGTTCCTGCTGAGTAATGCAGTGGATATTTCCGCCACCGAAGACGACCTGCTCGGACTGAACGCCGACGCACTTGTAGACGCCCTCGCCCCAGACCTCGTCGTAGATCTTCTGGAGCGTGTCAACGGCAAGCTGATCGTTCTCGTCGCCGTACTGCGGGACGATAACGCCGTGGTTGGTGACCAGGTAGTTCATGTAGGAGGCGATCAGCGGCTCGTCGGCAACGCGCGGCTCGGCGTTCTCGTCGGCGTCGATGGTGTCGCAGGAAGCCTGGTCCATGAACAGCGGGTTCACAGGCATGCAGAGCTTGTAGACCTTCATCTTGCGGCCCTTGGCGTCAACGGCGTTGGAAAGGGTCTCGTAGACAGCATGGCACTGCTCGTAGAACGGATACTCGGGATCGTCAGTCCAGATGCAGGCCATGACGCCCGGAGCGATGAACGTGGCGACGTCATCGATGTGACCGTTGGTCTCCTCGGGGTCGATGCCCTCCTTGACCCAGATGACCTTCTCGACACCCAGATAATCCTTGAGGTGTTCGTCCATATAGGCGCGAAGTTCCTCGCTCCAGGGCTCGAACTTCCTCTTGAACTTGGGCCAGATGGACTCGGGATCCTCTTCCTCCTCCAGAACCGCAGAGCAGGTGCGGCCCGGGGAAAGCAGGCACTGGTCGGTCACGACCACGGTACCTTCGCCGTCGACGGTGATGGAACCGCCCTCGAGGATCATGTCATCGGGACGATAACGACGACAGCCGGAAAGCTCAGCCATCTTAAGGGCGATCTGCTCGTCCTTGTCCCACGGGAAGTACAGGCCGTCGACAAGACCGCCATAAGCGTTGAAGTGCCAGTGGTTGGCGCGCTTATCGCCCTTGCCGTTGATAACAAAAGTGGCAGCGGTGTCGCGGAACCAAGCGTCGTCGGTGGTCATCTCGATAACGGTAACGTTCTCGTCTTCCTCAAAGACGGCCTTGCAGTTGGCGTAGTCGGCCTGATTGACGCATATGGTAACCGGAGTGAACTCGGCAATAGCGCGAGCGATGGCGGCATACTGCTTCTGAGCCGGCTTGGCGCCATGGGCCCAGGTATCGGTGCGATGGGGCCAGCCCATCCACACGCGATCCTGCGGAGCGAACTCAGCAGGCATAAAGTAGCCGTCGGCCTTAGGGGTGGACTCGGACTCGGTGATCGTACGCATAAGATTTCCTCCAAATCGAACGATCGCTTGCTGCAGGCGGGTTACCCGCAGCCTAAAACCAAGAGGTGGCGGACGCCCGTTCCCCGGCAAAGGTCGGGGCGCCCGGCGCCGGTTTTCACGGAGTCGCACCGGCAAGCGACGACGTAACCTGGCGCGCGGAGACAAAACGCACGAAGGATACGGAAGAGAGATTGGGGCGGGCGGTGGTTACCAGAGCTATCGTTCACACCCACCCCGGGGAATGGTCAAGTAGCGAGGAGGGTTGGAGCCCCGAATCCGGGTGCTCTAGTCCTCTTCGGCCTCGGCGGCCTCCTCAGCGAGACGCTGAGCAGCCAGCTCGGGGGTGAGACCCTTGTACTCGGTCTCGCGACCCTTAGCACTGACGACGCGGACAACCTCGCCAATAAGCAAAAGCACGATGAAGATAACGATCATCGGGACCTTATCGCCAATCTCATCGACAGAGAACGGAATCAGCGTTGCAACGATAGCCAGAATCAGCTCGATGCAGGGAATAGCCAGCATGACCTTCATCATGGCACCCTTAAACGGGAACGTGAAGATGCGCTCGCGGTTCGGGTCGTTCTTGCGAAGGTTGAGGAACGCCGGGAACATCGGGATATAAGTGAGCAGCAGAAAGACGACGGAGGTGCCGAAGAGCATCCAGAAAACACCGTTGGAGATGGCGTCAATGGGAACCAGCTGCAGGCACAGCACCAGGGAGGCAACGATGGCGTTGACCAGGTTGGCGCCGTTGGGCATATCGTCATCCGAGATCATCGAGGCAAAGACCTTGGGCATGTTGCCGTGCTCGGCAGCGTAGCGAGCAACGGAGTTGACACCAAAGGACCAAGCAGCCATGTTGGCAAACAGGGTGATCAGGAAGGCGATGCAGATGATCTTAAAGATCATGGAGTCGCCCACCATGGTCTGGACAGCGTAGATCATGCCGTAGTCGGGATCGATGGAATCGGCCGGCACAGCAGCGCCGATGCCAAAACCAGCGAACAGGTAGATCACGGCGATAGACAGGCCGCCAACGATGATAGCCTTGGGGATATCGCGAGCGGGATCGGCCATATCGTCGGTCATGGTGCAGATGACCTCGAAGCCCATGAAGTTAAAGATGATAATCGACAGGTAGCCGAGCGCGTTGGTGTTGGTGAGCTCGGGCAGGAAGGTGGTAGCGGACATGTCGTTCGCAAAACCGTTCTCCATGGCATACCAAATACCCAAAGCGCCGACGATAACGGCAACGGCAACCTTGATGATGGCGCCGCCGTTCAGGACCCACTCGGAGTCGGCCGCCTTGGAGCGACCCATGAGGTAGACGATCCACACAAAGGCAAGATCGATACCCAACTTGGCGATCAGATTGAACTCGACGCCAAAGACCATGCCCAGAATGTCGGGGAACATGGTAGCCAGCGAGGCAATCCACAGCGGGTAGTTAACCCAGTAGTAGTACGAGATGCGGGCGCCCCACTTGTCGCCCAGGCCATCACGTACCCAGTCGTAAATGCCGCCCTCGTCGTCATAGGTGGTGCCGAGCTCGGCAACGACCATGCCATAAGGGAGCAGGAAGGTCAGGATCAGGAAGATCCACCAGAAGAACTGCTGGTTGCCAATGGCAGCAGCGGGAGCGGCGGCCTCGCAAACGAAGACGACGCAGATGATGGTCGAAATGACCGTCAAGAAGGAAAGCTTCTTCTTTCCGTCGCTCATGATGAGCTCCTTCGCTCAGTCTTGGACAAATCGAGACCCTTAAGATATTAAGACAATTGCCAAGCCTCGGTGAGCGGGCGACAGGAGACGAGCATCCGCCGCCCGCAAACGCGCTTCTACGATGAAGTTACGCGGTTATGCCAAACCGCGTAACGGCTCGACGCTGCAAACGCCCCTAGGCGGCAATCTGACGTTCAATCGTCGGTCGCGTACCGAAGTACGCTTCCCTCCTCTTTAACGTCACCTTGCTCGCTTAGGGGCGCTTTTGCTGACCTATGCTCAACCTACGATAATTCCAAGCTGAACGAGTTACTCGCTGTAGCGGGTGGCGATAGCGGCTCGCACCATGCCGGTGCTCATGAGGTAGGTCACCAGGAAGTAGCCACCGTATGCTGCCAGGAAGATTGCACAGGTGAGGCCCACGGTGCCGCCGATGCTCATATTTCCGAATATGCTCACCAGCTCGATGATCACCTTAAGTGCCACAAAGGAGTGCGCCAGGCCCACTGCCAGCGGGAACAGGAAGAATACCGCTTGCTGCGCCATCACCGAATGGCGAATCTGGCGGTCGTCGCAGCCGATCTGTGCCAGCACACGATAGCTGCGGCTGCCGTCGGCCACGTTGGAGAGTTGCTGGATCGACAGAATCGCCGCGCATGCAACAACCAATACAAAGCCGATGTAGATGGCTAGGTAGCTAATAAGACCGTTCATTTGCGCTGCTTGCGTGTACATCTCGGAGCGTGTGATGAAGGTTCCCCACGACCCCGGCTCCTTGCCGTCAACGAGCAGATTGTCGAGCACAGTGTATTTAATACTCTCGTCTGCCTCGGTCGTATCCATCCCCTGTTTGTAGTTAACGAGCAGGCTACTGGAATACGGCTGCAGATTAAGTTGGGACAACAGCTCGTCGGCAACGACGACGGTACCCGGATTACTGCCCATCGCCGAGTTGGCGATGGCCGCCGTATCTTCGTCCGGCTTATCGGTTGCGGGCTTGAGCGTATGCCCGCCCAAGGTAAGGGCATGGCCGCCAGCCATATACTTGGTGTACAGGTCGACCAGCTCGCCGCCCATATCACACGTGAGCAGATACTGGTCGTGACCGATGTGCACCGGCTCCTCGCCCATCATCTGACGCAGTTTGTTGTACTGGCTCGCCGGCGTCACAAACAGACCCATCGTATCGGCATTGCTACCCCCGAACGCCTTGGGAAGCTTTTCGCCCATGGTCTTGCACATCTCACTTGGAGTCACCGAAGGATCCGAGCCGCCAAGCGGGTAACTCAGATACGAATCGATCTGCACATGCTCACCGGCAACATCGGCGATACTGACCTTCTTGCCGGTCTCGTCGTTGTTGTCCGCCGACTTGCCCTTACGATCGCCGTGCCATGGATCGCCGTGCCATGCGGAGTACAAATCGACCGTACTATCGGCCAGCACCATGCGATCGGCCTCAGACGGATTGACATACTCCTTGTAGTAGTCGAGCGTTTCGGGCGTGTAATAGATATACGTCTGCGACATGTCGGCCGGATTATAGCGCTCCAGGTTTTCGTTCATCACGTTGGCAATCGACATACCGCACGTCACCGAGGTGATGGCCAAAAACAGGAGCATCGCGATGACGCCCATCGAAAAGCACACCGTATTAACCTTCGCCGCAAGCTGGCGCACGGTAAACATGTTGAGGCCGCGCCAATACACGCCGCGCAGGCTCTGCAGCAGCTTGATGAGCATGCCCGAGAGTCCCCAGAACAGGGCAAAGGTGCCCACGGTAACCATAGCGGTCGTAATACCAAACTGGTTCATGGCCTCTTGCAGCTTGCTGTCCGTCGCGGTTAGCGGGAACCCATCACGTAGCAGACGGTAATAGGCCACGCCCACCAGCACCGCGCCCACGACAAAGATGGCAATCGCTATCCAGGGGTTGCGTGTCTTGATGCTCTCGTTGCGACGCTCGGCACCCATAAGCTCGATGAGTTTGGTGCGACGCACGGCGCGAAGGTTCAGCAGTAGCGTGAGCACAAACATTACGAGCATGCAGACAAGGGTCAGATTGAACGCATGCATCGAGAAAAAGAAGTGGAAATTGGCGATCTGTGTCTTAAAGAGCGAGGCCGTAAAGAACGTCATGAGCTGGGAGAGTCCCATACCCAGCACAATGCCGGCGACAAAGGCCACCACCGAGACAATCACCGTCTCGAGCGCCATGATAGTGGCGACGCGCCCGCGCCCCATGCCGAGCACCTGGTACAGGCCAAACTCCTTCTTGCGGCGTTTCATGATGAAGTTATTGGCATACACCATTAAAAAGGCCATGACACCGGCCAAAAAGTACGTCAGGTCGCCGAGCATGCTGCCCATAACCTGCGCCAAGCCCTCTTCATCGATTCCGGCGATGTCGACCTGCATCGAGATGGTGTTAAAAGCATAGAAGACCGTGACGCCCAGGGTGAGCGTCAAAAGGTAGACGAGGTAGTCGCGGCCGGCGCGGCGGACGTTGCCCCAAGCGAGTTTACAGAGCATCGGAGCCCTCACCGCCCATCATGGCAACGACCTCCATAATGCGGTCGAAGAACTCTCGGCGGTCGGTGTCGCCGCGGCGCAGCTCGGTGAAGATCTTGCCGTCGCGAATGAACAGCACACGGCTCGTGTAGCTGGCGGCAAAGCTGTCGTGCGTGACCATGAGCACGGTGGCGCGTAGGCGGCGGTTAAGGGCCTCCAGGCTCTCGAGCAGCAGGCGAGCGCTCTTGGAATCGAGGGCGCCGGTGGGCTCGTCGGCCATGATCATGGTGGGGTCGGTGACGAGCGCGCGAGCCGCGGCAACGCGCTGCTGCTGACCGCCGGACATCTGGTAGGGATACTTGTCGAGCACCTGACTGATAGACAGGCGCGCTGCCACATCCTGCACGCGGGTCGAGATCTCTGCCGAGTTTGTGCGGGCGATGGTGAGCGGCAGAGCGATGTTCTCGCGTGCCGTGAGCGTATCGAGCAGGTTGGAGTCCTGGAAGATAAAGCCCAGCTCCTCGCGGCGGAACTGCGAGAGCTTGGCCTGCTTCATGCGCGTCACGTCCTGCCCGTTCATGCGGATCGTGCCACTTGTGGCGCTATCGATGGTCGAGACGCAGTTGAGCAACGTCGACTTGCCCGAGCCCGAAGCGCCCATGATGCCAACGAACTCGCCGCGGTTGACGGTAAAGCTGACGTCGTTGAGCGCGCGGGTCACGTTGCCCAACGCGCCGTATACCTTTTCGAGATGCGCGATCTCCAGTACCGGGGTCGCCATGTGCGTGGTTTGCATACCGAGTCCTTTCTTGCGATTAGTCTACGGCATCTATAGTCGCAAGAAGACGAGTCGGCTACCATCGATATGGCTTACGCTTGCCTTACCGTTGTGTAAGGTACGGGTAGCCAGCCTGCCACGTGTTGATATTGAGAGAGGACTCCTGTTGAAGACTGTTCATGTTGCCGCTGGGATCATTCGCAAGGAAGGATCTGATGAGCTGCTTGCCGTGCAGCGCGGCTATGGCGACATGCAGGGACTTTGGGA
>CABUCQ010000119.1 GCA_902490095.1 uncultured Collinsella sp. | reverse complement strand
GACCTATCGAAACACATCTCCACCGTTCCATCAACTGGGAAAACGGCGCCCCCGGACCCCAGGAGGGGCCGCGGGGGCGTTCGGCTAGCTGCGGGAACGGCCTGTCCGCCTAATGTGTTCGGCTGAGATCGGAAATCAACCATGTCTACTGAGACACGCAAAGCGCCCGCTTGCTGGGGGAGCAAGCGGGCGCCTGTGAGCGAATATGTTTGCGGCGAAAGCCGTGATGAGCGGTGGGGTGGCGACTAGTTGGTCGTACCGGAATCGTCGCCCGTGCTCGTGCCCGAGCCCGAGCCCGAACCAGAAAGTGTGACCGTCAGCGTAATCGTGCTGTCGGTGGACTGCTTTCCAGTGGGGGAGACGCCCGTAACGGTGGCATCCTCGTTACCGCTTACGGGATTGCCGTTCTGGTCACAGAAGCCAATGTTATAGAAACCGGCGTTGTTGAGCGCGGTAACGGCGGCGGAGATGCTCTTGCCGTACAGGTTGCCCGGGACGGTGGCCTTGCCGGACTTCTTGGCAATGACGACGGTAATCGTGGCGCCGGGCTTCTGCTTGCCGCTGGGGTTCCAGCTGATCACGGTGCCCTCGGTAACCGAGTCGTTCTCCTGGTAGCTCACGTCGACGCCAAAGCCTGCCATATCGAGGGCGTTGCGCGCCTGGGCCTCGGTCATGTCGGTCAGGTCGGGGACGGACGTGGTATCCGGGCCGCTCGAGACCTTGTACGAGATGGTCGTGCCCTTCGCGACTTCCTTACCGGCTTCGGTGCCCTGCTCAAAGACCTGGCCCTCATCAGCCTCGTTGGCCTCCTCGGAGGCGTTGCCCTTCAGGCCAACGCTTGCCAGTGCGGCTTCTGCTTGGTCCTTGGTCAGGCCGACAAGTTTGGGAACCTCAACCTTTTCGGAGGGCTTGGGGCCCTTGGAGATTACCAGGTTCACCTTGGTGCCCTTGGTCTTCTTGGTGTTGCCGTTGGGCGTCTGCTCGGCGACCTTGCCCTCGTCGACATCGTCGTTGTAGCTTTGGTCGATGGTGCCGACCTCGAGGCCGGCTTCCTTGATCAGCTCGACGGCAGTCTGCTGGTCCTTGCCCAGCACATCGGGCACGGTGACCTGCTCGCCGCCAAAGAGTCCTGTGGCAAAGGCCACCACGATGCCGATGACGGCAACGGCTGCCACCACGGCGGCGATGATCTTGTTCTTGTTGGATTTGGGCTTTTCGACCTCGTAGGAGCCGGTGGAGCCCGAAACCGAGCTGCGGGCGGTATTTTGGCCGCTCACGCCCGAGACGGGACGCACCATGGCGCGCGTCTGATCGGAAAGCTCGCGAGTCTTGGTGGCGCCCAGCTCACCGGGGGCACCGATGATGCGCGTGGGCTCCGAGACGTTGACGGCACGGCCCGACAGGTAGCTGTTGAGCACCTGACGCAGCTCGTCGGCGGTCTGGAAGCGGTTTGCCGGGTCCTTCTCCATGCACTTGAGGATGATGCGCTCAAGGTCGGCGTCGACACCGGAGTTGATCTGGCTCGGCGGAATAGGCAGCTCGTTGACCTGCTTGAGTGCGACCGAGATAGCGTCGTCACCGTCAAAGGGGACGCGGCCGGTGGCGCACTCGTACATCACGACGCCCAGCGAGTAGATATCCGAGGTGGGGCCGAGGTCCTGACCACGGGTCTGCTCGGGGCTGACGTAGTGGGCGGTTCCCAGCACGTTGTTGTCTTGCGTGAGGTGGCTGTTCTTGGCGCGCGCGATGCCAAAGTCCATCACCTTGATGTTGCCGTCGGGCAGCACCATGATGTTCTGCGGCTTAATGTCGCGGTGGATGATCTCGTGCTTGTGGGCGACCGAAAGCGCGGAGCTGATCTGCGAGCCGATCTGGGCGACCTTCTTGGGGTCGAGGGCGCCGTGGCTCTTGATGCCGCTCTTAAGGTCGGTGCCGCGCAGGTACTCCATGACGATGTAATAGGTGTCGCCGTCCTTGCCCCAATCGTAGACGCCCACGATATAGGGTGAGGAGAGACCGGCTGCTGCCTGGGCCTCCTGCTTAAAGCGTGCGGCGAAGGTCGCGTCGCCGGCATACTGCGGCAGCATGATCTTGACGGCTACCGTGCGGTCGAGAACCTGGTCCTGTGCACGGTAGACGGTCGCCATGCCGCCTGTTCCCACCTTATCCTTGAGGAGGTATCTTCCCCCGAGGACCCTCTGTTCCATTCCTGCTCCTAACATAACTATTCGCTCAACGATGTGTGTAGTACCTACGATGTGGCCGCTGGGGCCGTGTGACGCGTTGCCGCTAACCCTTAGGCCGCGGCGCGCCTCGGGTGTCCGATTCAATCATGGGCATCACGCTCCCTGTGCGGCAAGCGCCGCGGTCAGGACGATACCGGCGATCTTGGCGGCCTTGACGTCATGCTTGTCGAAATCCTCCAAGGCCACCGAGATGGCGACCGTGGGTGAATCGTAAGGTGCAAAGCCAACAAACATCGAGTTGACGTTGGTGCCGCCGGTCTCGGCCGAGCCGGTCTTGCCGGCGACCTTGACGCCGGGGATCTGGGCATCGGTGCCGGTGCCGGACTGGACGACGGCAAGCATGGCCTGCTTGACCTGGTCGGCCGTGGCGGAGCTGACGGCCTGACCAAGCGAGCGGGACTGCGTGGTCTTGACCACGGTTCCGTCCGGGGCGAGTACCTGGGCTACAAAGTACGGGTCCATGACCACGCCGCTGTTAGCGATGGCGGCGGCAATCACGGCGTTTTGCATGACGGTGGTCTGCGGGCCGGGCGTGTGGTCCATGCCGACAGGCTGGCCGGCGCCGGCCCAGGCGGTCTCCCACTCGGTCATGAGCGACGGGTCGGCCATGATGGAGGCCGCGGAGGTCAGGTCCTGGCCGAGCTTTTGGCCGTAGCCAAAGGCGTTGGCAAACTGTACGAGCGTATTTGCGCCAACTTCGTTTGCCACCTGGCCAAAGACGACGTTGGAGGACACGGCAAAGGCCTGCTGCAGGCTGATGGTGCCGTAGCTCTCGTTGGCATAGTTGGTGACTGGTGCGTTGCCGATGTCCATGGAGCCGGGCGCCTGGTAGGTGCTGGTAAGGCTGGCGGTACCGGTCTCGAGTGCCGCGGAAAGCGTAACGACCTTAAACGTTGAGCCCGGCGTGTACAGCGCGTCCATGGCGCGATTGTACATGGAGCCGTCCTCGCCGCCGCCCGTCCGTAGCAGGGCATCGATGTTGGTGTTGTCGTAGGTGGGCGAGCTGGCACATGCGAGCACCGCGCCGGTACGCGGGTCGATGACCACTACAGCGCCCTTAAAGCCCTTGAGTGCCTGCTCGGCCGCCGTCTGGATGCGCGAGTCGATGGTGAGCTTGGCGGTGTTGCCCGGCTGGGTCTGGCCCGCGAGCGACGCGATGGCGTTGTTCCAGCTGGAGTAGTCCTTAGAACCGGTGAGCGTGTCGTTCATGACGCTCTCGATGGCGGTGGTGCCATACTGCTGGCTCACGTAGCCAACCACGTGCGCTGCCAGGTTACCGTTGGGGTAGGAGCGTACGTAGGTGCCGTCCTCCTGCTGCAGCGACTCGGCCAGCGTCACGCCGTCGGACGTGATGATGGAGCCGCGCTGGATGTACTTGGAGCGGGCGATGGTGTGGTTGTTGGTCGGCATGTCCTGATAGTCCTTGGCCTTAATGACCTGGACATAGGTGAGGTTGCCGATAAGGATGGCGAACAGCGCCGTAAAGGCGAGCACCGCGCGGGTTAGACGGTTGGCGAGCGCAACGCGGCCGAGCACACCGGATTCAGGCGTGTCGAGCAGGCGACGGCGCATGCGCGAGCCGACGGAATGGCTGCCGCTGCCGTAGGAAGACGAGGTGGCAAAGCGCGTGCCCGTCGGGGCGGCGGCAGATGCGACCTGATCATCGGTGATGGCGGCCATGGTGCCGGTGCCGGTAAGCTCGGCCTCGCGTCCGGTCGCCTCGTCACCGGCGCGCAGCAGGAGCGCGACGATGATAAAGCTCGCCAGCAGCGAGGAGCCGCCCTGGCTCATAAAGGGCAGGGTGACGCCGGTCAGCGGAATCAGGCGGGTTACGCCGCCAACGATCAAGAAGGCCTGGAAGCTGATGGCGGCCGTAAGGCCCGTGGCGCTAAAGGCAGCGAGGTCGGATTTAGCGCGGGCAGCCGTGGTGAGGCCACGCACGGCAAAGAGCATAAACAGGATGAGCACGGCGCCGCCGCCCAAAAGGCCCATCTCCTCGCCGATAGCCGAGAAGATAAAGTCGGACTCGACGACAGGGATGTTGTTGGCCATGCCGTTGCCGATGCCAACACCGACCAGACCGCCATCGGCAAGCGAGAAGAGCGACTGGACGATCTGGTAGCCCTGGCCCTGGGCGTCCTTAAACGGATCGACCCAAACCTGGAAACGCACCTGAACGTGCGACAGGAACTTGTAGGCGCCCACGGCTCCAACGGCCAAGAGCGCAAGACCGATAACGACATACGAGAATCGTCCCGTGGCAACGTAGAGCATCAGCAAGAAGATGGTGTAGAACAGCACGGCCGAACCCAGGTCGCGTTCGAAGACGACGACGAGCAGGCACACACCCCACACGGCAAACAGCGGCAGCAGCAGTCGCAGACGAGGGATCTTAAAGCCCAGGATCTTGCGGTTGGAGATGGAGAGCAACTCGCGGTTCTCGGCCAGGTACCCGGCCAGGAACAGCACGATAAAGACCTTGGCGAACTCGCCGGGCTGGATGGTAAAGCCCGCGATGCGAATCCAGAGCTTGGAGCCCGAGATCGTGGTGCCGATAAAGATGGGCAGCATCAGTAGGATGATGCCGATAATGCCAAAGGTGTACTTGTAGCGCATGACCACGTCGAGGTTTTTGACCAGTGCGAGCGTTCCCACCATCAGGGCCACCGAGACAAACAGGATGATGAGCTGTGAGATGGCGAGAGCGGGGGCGAGACGCGTCGCGAACGTGATGCCGATGCCCGAAAGCACAAAGACAATGGGCAGGATGGCGGGGTCGGCACCGGGCGCCAAGATGCGCACGGCAATGTGGGCCGCGGCAAAGGCGGCAAAGAGGCCGATCGGCACGGCGAGCGTCTCAAAGGAGATGGCGGCGCCCGCGGTGAGCACGTACATCGCATATAGCAGGATGACGGGGAACGCCGAGGCGATGAGCAAGAGCAGCTCGGTGTTGCGGCGACTCATAAGCGGCACTCCCTTTCTAATTCTTATCGGAGGCTTCGGCCTCGGCGGACTGTTCGGCGGTTTTCTCGGAATCTGATTCGGAGGTCGATCCCTGATTGGTGTTGTCGCGAATCGTTTGCGCGTCGATCACCTGGCGGGTCTGCTCCTCGTCGATCTGGTGGCGGTACTTGGATATCGTGTCCTGCGCATCGTCGACACTTGTTTGCGGAATGCCCGCCTTGAGGCGGTTTTGCGTGTCTTCGGGCAGGTCGGACAGCTTGATGCTGGTTTCGCTTTCGAGCCAGTGGAGCTTGAGTCCGAGTGGCTTGCCGGGCAGGCCGCGCCAGACGGCGACATTGCCCTGGTAGGTACCAAGGTAGTACGAGCCGGTGACACCCGTGTAGGCCCAGATGCCAGCTGCCAGCACAAAGACGAGGGCCAGGATGGCGGCGATAGTAACGTTGCGGCGACGCACGCGTTGCGCCTCGCGCATAACGCCATCGTCAACCAGGTCAACGACTACTACGGTTACGTTGTCGTGGCCGCCGGCGGCAAGCGCCGCGTCCACTAGGTTGTCGACGCAGATTTGCGCGGTTGAGGACTGCGTGGCGATGTTCTCGATATCGCTATCGGGAATCATGCTCGAAAGGCCGTCGGAGCACAGGATCAGACGGTCGCCTTCCTCGATATGCAGAGTGAAGTGGTCGGCATACATGGCGGGGTCCGAGCCCAGCGCACGGGTAATGACCGAACGGTTGGGGTGGACGCGAGCCTCGTCTGCCGTGATCTCGCCGGCGTCCACGAGCTCCTCCACGTAGGAGTGGTCGCGGGTCACGCGGATGAGCGTGCCCTCGTGGAGCAGGTAGGCGCGAGAGTCACCCACGTGGGCGATGGCGAGCGTGTCGTTTTCGATATAGGCGCAGGTGGCTGTGCAGCCCATGCCGGGCTTGCCCAGGCCGTTCAGGGCTGCCTCGATTACGGCGGCGTTGGCTGCCTCGACGGCTGCGGCCAGGCGTGCTGCGTCGGCGGACTGTGGGGCCGTCTTGGCAATAGTCTCGACGGCGATGGAAGAGGCTACCTCGCCGGCAGCGTGACCACCCATGCCGTCGCATACGCAAAAGAGCGGCGACTGCACCAGGTAGGAATCCTCATTGTGCGGGCGTACGCAGCCAACGTCGGAGCGGGCGCCCCACATGAGTTGCGTGGTGGTGCCGGCATCATAGGTCGAGTCGGTCTCGATGCGCTCCTCGGTCAGGGGCTCAAAGCTCATGGTCGAGCCGGGGTCTTTGAGCTTGGCCTCAACGGCGGCAACGTCGATCTCGGCTGTGTCACCGGGAGAGACGGTGTCGGTCTCGGCGTTTGATTCGGAA
>CABUCQ010000118.1 GCA_902490095.1 uncultured Collinsella sp. | reverse complement strand
GCGCTGCTCAGATGGACGGCGCTATCCTGGTCATCGCTGCTACCGACGGCCCCATGGCTCAGACCCGCGAGCACATCCTGCTCGCCCGTCAGGTCGGCGTTCCCTACATCGTCGTCTTCCTGAACAAGTGCGACATGGTCGACGATGACGAGCTCATCGACCTCGTCGAGATGGAGACCCGTGAGCTCCTCTCCGAGTACGATTTCCCCGGCGACGACATCCCCGTCATCCGTGGCTCCGCTCTGGGCGCTCTCGAGGGCGACGCCAAGTGGATGGACGCCATTCGCGAGCTCATGAAGGCCGTCGACGAGTACATCCCGACGCCTGCTCGTAACAACGACCTCCCGTTCCTGATGGCCGTTGAGGACGTTATGACCATCTCCGGCCGTGGTACCGTTGCTACTGGCCGTGTCGAGCGCGGTGAGCTCAAGCTCAACGAGCCCGTCGAGATCGTCGGCATCAAGGATACCCAGAACACCGTCGTTACCGGTATCGAGATGTTCCGTAAGTCCATGGACTTCTGCGAGGCTGGCGACAACGTCGGTCTGCTGCTCCGCGGCATCAAGCGTGAGGACATCGAGCGCGGCCAGGTTCTCTGCAAGCCCGGTTCGGTTACCCCGCACACCAAGTTCACCGGCGAGATCTACGTTCTGACCAAGGAGGAGGGCGGCCGTCACACCCCGTTCTTCGATGGTTATCGTCCTCAGTTCTACTTCCGTACCACCGACGTTACCGGTACGGTCAAGCTCCCCGAGGGCACCGAGATGGCTATGCCTGGTGACCACATCACCATCGAGGGCGACCTCATCCACCCGATCGCCATGGAGGAGGGCCTGCGCTTCGCTATCCGCGAGGGTGGCCACACCGTCGGTTCGGGCATCGTCTCCACGATCATTGAGTAAATTAGCTCTTTGATATAGCTGACTTAGAGAACCCGGCACTTATATGGGTGCCGGGTTCTTTTCTGCAATGGATATTGAGCCGTTGCTGGTGTCGAGAGGATCGATAATGGTCCTGGATGCACCGTCGATTAGCTCTCGATGGCTTCATTGATGTGTTCCAAATATGAATGGATCCACCGAGAACCAATTGACTCGAGGTTTTCATTGACAGCACTTACGTGGAGCTGATAAAGTAACAACTCGTGCCCGTACGGGGCGGAAATGAAAGGTTCAGGATACATGCGTACTCTAGTTACTCTTGCGTGCACTGAGTGCAAGCGCCGCAACTATACGACCACCAAGAACAAGTCGACCATGCCTGATCGTATGGAGATCAAGAAGTATTGCCCCTGGTGCCGTCACCACACGCTGCACAAAGAGACTCGCTAGTCTCTAGTCACATACGCCAGTAGTTCAATTGGTAGAGCATCGGTCTCCAAAACCGAGTGTTGAGGGTTCGAGTCCTTCCTGGCGTGCCAGTCATTATTCCGTAAGCTCCCACTTGGGGGCTTACGGTTTACTCATGTATAAGCGCATTGCGCGGAGGTAACCCAAATGGCCAACAAGAAGAACAAGAAGAAGGCTCAGCAGCCGGCACCTGCCAACAAAGCTGCCGCCAACTCCAAGGTTGAGGCCAAGAAGGCCGTTGCCAAGAAGAACGAGAAGGCTGCGAAGTCCAAGAAGAACGAGAAGCCTGGTTTCTTCGCCCGCACCAAGAAGTATTTCGCTTCGGTCAAGTCCGAGATGAAGCGTGTCACGTGGCCCGATAAGAAGGAGCTCGTGAACTACTCGGTTGTTGTTTGCGCTTCTCTGATCGTCGTCGGCGTCGTCATCGCTCTGCTCGATGCTGGCTTTGGCGAGGCTCTTGCTCTGTTCTCTGGATTGAGGGGCTAAACCATGTCTAAGCGTTGGTACGTCGTTCACACTTACTCTGGATACGAGAACCGCGTTAAGTCCGATCTCGAGCATCGCATCGAGACTATGGGCATGCAGGACCGTATCTTTGATATCGAGATTCCTATGGAGCGCGTCACCGAGATTAAAGAGGGTGGCAAGCGTGAGACCAAGGATTCCAAGATTTTCCCGGGTTATGTCCTGGTCCGCATGGAGATGGATGACGATGCTTGGACGTGTGTTCGTAACACGCCTGGCGTCACCGGTTTCCTAGGCGGCAACGGCAAGCCCGCTCCGCTTTCCCGCGACGAGTACAACAAGATGACTCGTCGTCCCGGTAAGGGCGATTCGCCCAAGCGCACCTCGGTTGATATTGAGGTCGGTACGTCCGTCCGCGTCACCGATGGCCCGCTTACCGACTTTGATGGCAAGGTCTCCGAGGTTAACACCGAGGCTGGCAAGCTCAAGGTCACGCTGATGATCTTTGGCCGCGAGACGCCGGTCGAGCTCGACTTTAACCAGGTCGCTGTCATCGCTTAAGTTTTCGTCCGTTCGCGCGAGCGTGCTTCTTCTGTGACTGCTCATCTCAGGAGTGCTTCTAACACGTGCGTGCTTACGATATAGCAAGTACTTCACACTCGTGATTCGAAAGGAATGACCATGGCTGAGAAGAAGGTTGCCAACGTCATTAAGCTCCAGATTCCTGCTGGTGCAGCAAACCCCGCTCCTCCCGTCGGCCCCGCCCTGGGCGCTGCTGGCGTGAACATTATGCAGTTCTGCCAGGCCTTTAACGCCGAGACGCAGGACAAGAAGGGTGACATCATCCCCGTTGAGATCTCTGTCTACGAGGACAAGTCCTTCTCCTTCATCACCAAGACCCCGCCGGCGGCTCACCTTATCAAGAAGGAGCTGAACCTCAAGTCTGGTTCCGCTAAGCCCCAGGCTGACAAGGTTGGTCAGCTCTCCCAGGAGCAGCTCACCAAGATCGCCGAGATCAAGATGCCGGACCTCAATGCCAACGACATTGACGCCGCCAAGAAGATCATCGCCGGTACCGCCCGTTCCATGGGCGTCACCATCGCTGAGTAGCGATTTCTTATGGTAACGGCGGGTGCTCCGACCGGGGCGCCCGTTAAATGTGTGCAATAGGGCACACGATACGATGTGGGAGGGCTCACGCCCGTTTAACCACAGGAGGTAATGCACATGGCTAAGCATGGTAAGAGCTATAACGCCGCTGCCGAGAAGATCGACCGCGCCACGCTCTACACCCCCCTTCAGGCTGCCAAGCTCATCAAGGAGCTCGACACTGCAAAGTTCGACGAGACCGTCGAGGCTCACTTCCGTCTGGGCATCGATACTCGTAAGGCTGACCAGAACATCCGTGGTTCCATCTCCCTGCCCCACGGCACCGGCAAGACCGTTCGTGTTGCCGTCTTCGCCGAGGGCGAGAAGGCCCGTGAGGCTGAGGCTGCCGGCGCCGACATCATCGGTTCCGACGAGCTCGTCGCCCAGATTCAGAAGGGCGAGATCAACTTCGACGCCGCTATCGCTACGCCGAACATGATGGCCAAGGTTGGCCGCATCGGTAAGATCCTTGGTCCCCGTGGCCTCATGCCGAACCCCAAGCTCGGCACCGTGACCATGGACGTCGCCAAGATGGTCTCCGAGCTCAAGGCTGGCCGCGTTGAGTACCGCGCCGACCGCTACGGCATCTGCCACGTGCCCCTGGGCAAGAAGTCCTTCTCTGAGCAGCAGCTCGTCGAGAACTACGCTGCCCTGTACACCGAGATTCTGCGCGTCAAGCCCTCTTCTGCTAAGGGCAAGTACGTCAAGTCCATCTCCGTGTCTTCCACCATGGGCCCTGGCGTCAAGGTCGATCCCGCTGTCCAGCGTGACTTCCTGGCTGAGTAACTGCTAGTTACTGCCTGAGTACAGCAAGCATTGCTAAAGAAACCCGGTTCTGCCTTGTGCAGGACCGGGTTTCTTGCTATCGCGTCAAAAGCACCATAAAGGGGACAGTGTCCCCTTTATGGTGGTTACCAGGGTGTTCTGGCTGTTGAAGACTCGATGGCTTCGTGGCGTTTGAGCTCGCGGCGCATGGTTTGTGAGTTGAGCCAAGCTGCTTGCCAGCCGCGGATGGGGTAGTGCGTCTGGTCGAGCTCAAACTGCGTATAGCCGCAGGCGTTGATGATCGTCGTTCCACACACATGCTGACGCTCGCGCTGAAAATCGCAACCGTAGCTTTGGTGCACATGCCCGTGCACCATGTAGTCGGGATTCCAGGATTCGAGTGCTGTGTTAAAACACTCGAATCCTCGATGCGGCAGATCGTCCAGATCACCCATACCGGCGGCGGGTGCATGGGTAAGCAGAATGTCGCACCCGCCGACCATCCTAACCTTACGCGACAGCTTACGCATGCGCTTGGACATCTCGCGTTCGGTGTACATGTTGGCGCCGTCGCGATAACGCATGGACCCGCCAAGGCCCGCAATGCGAATCCCTCGGTACGTGTACACGCTGTCCTCTACGCAGATACATCCACCCGGTGCATGACGTGCGTAGCGGTCATCGTGATTGCCGCGCACGTAGATGAGCGGTTTGTTGATGACCGTAACCAAAAACTCAAGATAGTCCGGGTCCAGATCGCCGGCGGACAAAATCAGGTCGACTCCCTCAAAGCGTTCCTTGCGAAAGCACTCCCAAAGGCATCGTTCTTCGGTATCGGCTATGGCAAGGATTTTCATAGGGCAGGGACTTTCGGCTCATCGTCGAGCTGCGGAATGGTGCCTACCACGTTGTCCGCCAGCCAATTCATCTCGACAATCTGCGTGCTCGGCAGCGGAGGGAAGCCTTCGATCTGTACCACGCCGTTCTGGCTGTGGAGCTCGCCGCCAAAGGGGTTGATGGATCCCTCGACAATGCCGTTGCGGAGCAACTGCACGAGTTTGCGCGTCTGGTAGGGTAGGCCCGGAGCGTAACGGATGTCGATAACGCCGGAGCTCATGCCGTACCAGTAGTTGACGGCGCGCACTTGGTTGTCATCGCTGGTCTCGTCCCACGTGCCGTGCAGAAGGCTGCGAACGATGAGCTCGTAGTAACGGCCCCAGTTCCATACCGGCATGGCGATGCCGGAAACCTTGCCATCGACCAGGCGGTGGAGTCCGTAGGCCGTAGGGTCTTCGAGCGACTTTGACATGTCAGCGCCGGTCATGACGCTCACGCCTTCGCGGCACATGGCCTCGGCAAGACCGCCGGCGGGCACATCGCCCCAGGTGAGGATAATTTGCGCGCGGGGGTCGAGCAGCGAGGCACCGATGGCAAAGGCATTGATCTCGCTGAGCGCGCCGGATGCGAAGACCGACGCGTGGTAGCCGATGCGATGGTTGTCCGCCATGCTGGCGGCAAGGGCGCCCAGGAGGAACTTGGCCTCGTACATCTTGCCAAAGTACGAACGGACGCTTTGGTGGGGAAGGCCGATAGAGCAGTTAAGGAACCGCACCTGTGGATACTCAACGGCAGCTCTGAGCGCGTATTCCATCAGGCGGTGCGAGGTCGAGAAGATGACGTTAGCTCCATGTTTGACAGCCGTTTCCACGGCGGCGTAGAACACGTCCGGATTGTGACAGTCCTCGAACGCCTCGGTGCGCACGATACCGCCAAAATGCTCATCGAGATACTGACGCCCTTGGTCGTGCAGGCTGTCCCAGCTCGACGTCGCACAGGGGAACTCATGGATAAAGGCGATGCGCAGGGGGCTGGCCGCCGAGTAGACGGTCTTGCCCATAAAGAAGTTGAGCACGCCGGAGGTGGACTTGGCGGGCGCCTCTTCCTCATCGACACTCGGTGCCTCGACAAGATCGACCTTCTCCTCATCACTTTTGCCGGCAATGACCAACTCGCGCCAAATCTTGCACAGGCGGTTTACGACGATATCCGTCGGCGTATCCAGCAGGCGGTCCTGGTTGTACACATTGAGGTAGACGAGCATAGCGTCGGCGGGCGTAATGTCCAGATGGTCGCCGCCGGCGCGCAGGTAGGCGCGCTTAAAGAGCAGGAAGGTGTGGTGCAGGTAGTCGACCTTTTTCTGCGGCCATTTTTCGATAAGGTTCTGACCGAGCATCTTGGCGAGCGTTTCGTAGCTTCCCTCACGCGAGAACTCGATCTCGTATAGGGGGCAGACGCGCCAAAACGCGCAGAACTCGCCATAGAGGCGGCTTTCGACGGAATCCCATTTTCCGGGGTAGAGGCGGGTGACCTTGGCCGAAACCGTCGGGGCGTCCAGGAATTTGAGGACGCTGACGCGCTTGTTGCCCTCTTGGACGTAGAACCGATGCATGAACTCGGTGACGATGATGGGGTCGCGATAGCCCTCGGTTACCTGGATGTCGTAGAGGTTGGACCACTTGCGGGCGAACTCGGTGCTAAATGGCAACAGGGGCATAAAGTTGCACGAAAAGGCAGACTGACGGCCCTTGGTAACCGTGCCGACGACCATTTCGAGCGGAATATCCCGCAGGCCGACGCTCTCTCGCTGACCTAAGGGGAGCTGGGCAACCAGGCTGTCGAGGTCCGTAAGGTACGGGTGCTCGCTTTGGCTGATGGCGCGACGGCGTCCCTGCTCGCCGCGCTTGCGTGCTTGACGATAGGCCTCTTCCATGGTGTCTACTCCCTTAGTCGTTTAAACAACGATATGAACCATGGTACCACGATGCGAAACCACCACAAATGAACTGCATCCCATTTCTTGGACTTTGAAATTAAGGTTCGAGAAAAGGGAGGCA
>CABUCQ010000117.1 GCA_902490095.1 uncultured Collinsella sp. | reverse complement strand
TCGAGGGACCGGGTCACATGGCGCTCGACGAGATCGCCGCCAACATGAAGCTGCAGAAGCGCCTGTGCCATAATGCGCCGTTCTATGTGCTGGGGCCGCTGGTGACCGATATCGGCGTGGGCTACGACCACATCACCGCCGCCATCGGTGGCGCCATCTCGGCGAGCTCCGGCGCCGACTTCCTGTGCTACGTGACACCCGCTGAGCACCTGTGCCTGCCCAACGCCCAGGATGTGCTCGACGGCCTCATGGACGACAAGATGGGCCAGGCACGCCGCAAGCTCGACTGGGACGCCATGTGGAAGTGCGCCCTCGATCCCGTCACCGGCAAGAAGCGCTACGAGGAGTCCCCTGCCGCCACCGAGGGCACCTGTACCATGTGCGGCAAGATGTGCGCCGTCCGCACCGTCAACAAGGTATTCGAGGGCACGACGATCGACCTTGGCATGGAGGACTAGACTCCTCGCTGCGATCGCTTCTAGCGGCGAGCCGGCGCCCCTCAATTGTTGACGTGTGAACATTTGCTTACATTTGCGTAAAGATTGCATCGCCCGCCCGGGTTCGACATAGAGTCGGCCCGGGCATCTTTATAATGCTGGCTTAAAGACCCATTTGAATCCGACCGAACAAGGGAGCGAACATGGATCGCAGTAAGGTACCCGCCGTCCTGTCCATCGCAGGATCAGATTCCAGCGGTGGTGCCGGCATTCAGGCCGACATCAAGACCATCACGGCGCACCGCCTGTATGCCGAGACGGCCATCACCGCTATCACCGCACAGAACACCCTGGGCGTCACCGCCGTACAGAACATCTCCCCGGATATTGTCGCCGCGCAAATCGATGCCGTTTTTGACGATATCCGACCCAGCGCCGTCAAGATCGGCATGGTTTCCTCTGCCGAGATTATCGAGGTTATCGCCGACCGCCTGGGCGCCTGGGACGCACAAAATATCGTCGTCGACCCCGTCATGGTCGCCACCTCGGGCGCTCGCCTGATCGCAGAGGACGCCGCCGAAGCGCTTACACGCCGCCTGTTCCCACTGGCGACCGTCATCACGCCCAATATTCCCGAGGCCATGGCGCTGCTCGATTACGAGGTCGATTCCGAGCGCACGCAGCAAAATGCCGCTATGCTCCTCACCCGCCGCTTTGGGTGCGCGTCTCTCGTTAAGGGCGGGCATTTTGTCAACGAGGCCAACGATGTGCTAGCAGAGCCCGCACCGCTCGATGACGAGGGCAACCACCTGGGCGATCCGCTCACCACGTGGTTCCGCCACAAGCGCATCGAGACCGGCAACACGCATGGTACCGGCTGCACGCTTTCGTCCGCCATCGCCTGTGCGCTGGCCCAGGGTATGGATCTTGCCGATGCCGTCAACGCCGGCAAGGCCTACCTAACGGGCGCCCTCGCCGCCGGCCTTGACATGGGCAAAGGCTCCGGCCCTGTCAACCACATGTGGCAGTATTAAGATTCACAGCCCAAAACCACCGCAAAGGGGACAGACACCTTTGCGGCGGCTTGGGATCGCACTACTCACCGAGCATCTCTTGGAGCTTGGCTGCCACGGCGTGACCCAGGCTCTCGTGGCTTTCGGGCATCATATGCAGATAGTCGATATCGCCCGGCTCGGCAAAGTCGGCGGCATTCAAAAAGTCGCAGCCAAACTGCTCAGCCACATGTGCGTAGTACTCACCAAAATGCTCCGAGGCCTCGACAGAACGCTCGTCAAAATCGGTCATATATACATCGGCGATTTGCGGCTTGATCTTGATAGGTGCCATCAGCAGAATACGCGGGCAGGGTGCGGCATTGGTCCAGGGAAACGCACGCACCGCGCGAATCAGCGCCATAGTGCCACGGGCAATATCGGAGGCCGTCACACCAAAGACCGTCTTGCAATCGTTAGTTCCCAGCATAATAACGATCGCATCCAGCGGCTTATGGGCCTCGAGTAGCATCGGCAGCGCGCGGATGCCGTTAAGATTGGTGTCCAAATGGCACATGTCGTCGCGTACCGTCGTGCGGCCGTTGAGGCCTTCTTCAATTACATGCCAGCCCTCGCCTAAGTCACGTTGGGCCACGCCGCACCAGCGCGCATCCTGCGCATAGCGCACCGCGGTGCCGTCGCGCATGCCCGCCGGATCGTAACCATAGGTGTTGCTGTCGCCAAAGCATAGAACGTTTTTCATCGTAAGCCCCTCGCTCAGTAAAAAGCCGACGGAAGCAGCCTCTCCCGCCGGCTCGACCTATCTGTCAGCACGTACCGATTACAGGTACTTGCGCCAATCGTCCTCGTCCTCATCATCCTCGGTAGCAGCCTGGGTCTGCTCGGCGGCGCGAGCTGCCGCAGCGCGAGCGGCAACCTGGGCATAGGACTCCTCGTTGCGCTCGGGGAAGTTTGCCAGCACGTGCTCGAACTTGGCAAAATCCTCATCCCAGCGCGTAGAAGGCACGGCAAAGAAGACTTGCTTGACCTTAAAGTCGCCCGACGCGAGCTCCTTGCGGAAGAGCTCGGCCACGGCCTCTGCGTCAAAGCCGTTGTTGTCGCAGCCCCAAGCGCCCAGCACGAGCTTCTCGCGACCTAGCTCGTCGCAGATGGCAAGCACAAAGCGAATGCGGTCGCGCAGGGCGTCCAGCAGAGCATCGTCGCTCACGCGATACTCCTGGCGGGCGCGCTTAACGTTGGGCGCGGCGGCCACGATCACGTCGGCGTATGCATGCACGTGGTTGCGGTCGAAGCGCACCGCAGGCACCACCAGCGCACGGTTGCGGTAAAGCTCGCAGTTGATGTTGCGGCGACGGTTCTCGCCGTACCATTTGCGCTGCTTATCGAGAACGTTGTACAGATACGAATCGGCGCACAGTGTGGCCTCCTGGCCCAGATAACCCTGAATATAGCCACCGCCCGGGTTGGTGAACGAGGCAAAGGCGAGCACGGCCATGTCGCAGAACTGCGCATAGCCACGACCGTTGTCCAGGATGGCCTGCGTGGCGGAGGCATCGAGCACGGTGACCTCAGGCAGAACCGGAGCGGGCTCCTCAGCAGGCGCGGACTCAGCTTCGGCGATTTCCTCGGCAGGCTCAGGCGCTGCCTCGGTCTCGGGCGCCGTCTCGGTCTCGGCAGCCTCCGCGCCCTCGACGTCCTCGGCAACCTGTTCTTCGGCGGCCACAGCACTCTGAACCTTGGCCTTCATCGCCGCGACAAAACCGGCAGGCATACCATCGAACTCGCACACGCCGGCAAGCGAACGCTCGATATCCTTGGCGCACGCTTCGGACACAGTTGCCACGTGACGCTCGGCGGCCTTGGCACGGGCCTCGCGCTTGGGATTGGGCTGACCCGCTCGGTTGGACCTGCGGTTACGGTTCCTGTTGTCGACGTCTGCCATAAGTGGTCACCTTTCCTGTCGCTGCCGCTATCGGCTTTTCCCATCCATGATACCCCGCCGAGTACAAAAAAGACGGCCCCGAAGGACCGCCTTTCGCATCGATTTACACGCACGGCAAGCACCGCCGCAATTCGCCACTAGTCGCGACGGCCAAGGATGTTCAGGATGCGCAGGAACACGTTGATAATGTCCACGAACAGATTGGACGCCATGAGCACGGCGTTGGGCAGCGTAGGCGGCACCGTCGTGGCAACATAGGTGTCGTAGCCAATAAAGCCAGCGAACACCACGATTACGATCAGATCGGTGATGGTCTGCGAGACGCCCATGAACATCAGCACGATCTCAACCAGAATAGTGGCGAGCAGAATGCCAAAACCGATGCCATACACACGCTGGAAAAACTTGGGGAAGGTCACGCCAAGCGCGCCAAAGACAAAGGTGATGGCGGCCGTGGCGATAAAAGCGGTGTTGATGGTGGGCAGGTCATAGTTGGCAAGGCCAAACGACGCCGTCAGGCCAAAGGTACTCGCAAAGATTACGTAGCCCACAAGGGACAGGCCCACGGACTGCTTGCTGGCGGCGGCCGACATCATGACCATGCCGACGATGGTCAAAATAAACGAGCCAAAGACCAGCGGCAAAGCGGCGCCGCTCATCATCATGCGCGCAAACGACATGGTGCTCGTAAAGTAAGCACCGACGCCCATGGCGCAAAAGCCCAAAAAGATCAGGGCAGACATGGCAAGATTATACGCACGCGGCGACATCTCCTTGGCACGGCTTGCGCCGGTTTCGATGGGGCCGTTCTGATAGCCCTGAATATCGTTCATAATTTCGTCCTTTCAAAAGCGCCGCGACAGCGCAGTAGCTGACAAGATTCCTGTCATTGTACCCGAATGCCGTACGTCCTTACCTACGGCGCTCGCCCTCAAGCGTACGATCAAAGGCCCAGACCCACCAACGCATCACGTGTGCCTGCGAGCCGTCTGCCCGCTCGCGCGTCTGGTCCTCCAGATACAACTCGGTCGCGTGCCCGCCAAAACGCACCTTATATGTTGCCGTACGGATGCCGTGGACCATCAGGCCAAACCCGGTGGTCGAGATAATTTCGTCGATCGTAAAACAACGGCCGTCGACCCAGCAGACGGTGACCGGCACGACCTGTCCGCCCGCGAGGATGCGGGCCACGACGTCCACATACTGCTTGTGCACGCGCCGAGTTTTGCCGTCTGTCTGTCGATATTCCATGCCTCCTATTATCGAACGCATGTTTGCATGTTGTAAAGCGAACAGACTGTGGTTTTGGAGTGTCGTAGTAATCGCACGTGTCCGCATGGCGTGTTAGCAAAAAGAACACCCGCGGTCAACAGGGCTAATATTCAATTTTAGTGCCAAAAAGTTCACTTCTCCCATCAGAACTCGGTAAAGAGACCCGCAGGAGGTGATACGATTTATCATGTTTTTGTAACGTGTCTGTAAACTTCGAGAAAGCCCATATATGGACGTAACGTTCTCAACCTTCCTCGGCCAAATTGTGTCGAACCCAGTCCTTGCCGTCACCGTGATCCTCGCGTTGGGCGCCATCTTCGTCAATGGATGGACCGACGCGCCCAACGCCATCGCGACCTGCGTCACTACGCGTTGCATGCCCGCCCGCGCCGCCATTCTCATGAGCGCCGCATTCAACTTCCTCGGCGTGCTCATCATGACGCACTTTAACGCGAGCGTCGCCAACACCATCTCACATATCGTCGACTTTGGCGGAAACAGCACCATGGCGCTCGCCTGCCTATGCGCGGCGCTGTTCTCCATCGTCGTCTACGGCGCCACAGCATCGCGTTTTGGCATCCCCACCTCGCAAAGCCACAGCCTTATCGCCGGCCTGACCGGTGCCGCCATCGCCCTCGGCGGTGCGAGCAGCGTCAACGTCCACGAGTGGATGAAGGTCATCTACGGCCTGGCGCTCTCCATCGGCCTGGGCTTTGTCATGGGCTGGGTCCTGTGCAAGCTCGTCTCGATTCTTTTCGCCGCCGCCAACAGGCGACGTGCCAATGTCTTCTTTAAATACGCTCAGATCGCGAGCGCCGCGGCCATGAGCTTTATGCACGGCGCGCAGGATGGACAGAAGTTCATCGGCGTGCTCTTTTTAGGCGTGGCCTTTGCCAGCGGCCAGACGAGCGTCGGCGATGCAGGCATCCCCATCTGGATTATGCTGCTGTGCTCGGCCACTATGGGCATCGGCACCAGCGTGGGCGGCGAGCGCATCATCAAGTCCGTCGGCCAGAGCATGGTCAAGCTCGAAAAGTACCAGGGCTTCTCCGCCGACCTGGCGGGCGCCGCGAACCTGCTGCTTGCCACCCTTACCGGCATCCCCGTGTCCTCCACACACATCAAGACCTGCGCCATCATGGGCGTCGGTGCCGTCAAGCGCCTCTCGGCCATCAACTTCGGCGTCGTCAAGGACATGATGTTCACCTGGTTCTTCACCTTCCCTGCCTGCGGACTCATCAGCTTTGTCATGGCCAAGCTGTTCATGATGTTCCTCTAATCAAACCGAGCGTCCATCCGGACCGCAACACTTCGCCCACCCGTCTTCGCCTCGAAAGGACCCACCCATGGCAAAGAAACCCGATTCGTTCTACTTTGATAACTACGTTGCCTGCGCCGACCTCGCCGTTCAGGCAGCCGAGCTGCTCACCAAGATTTTTGAGAACTTTGACCCCGCGCAGATCCACGACATGCTCGATAAGATGCATGCGATTGAGCATGCGGCAGACAAGAAGCACCATGAGCTCGAAGACGCCTTGCTCACCGCCTTTATCACCCCGCTCGAGCGCGAGGATCTGGATCTGATGAGCTGCTCACTCGACACCGTACTCGACCGCATCGAGGGCGTCGTGCAGCGCGTCTACTTCACCAACATTCAGGGCATCCATCCCGACGCCATCGTCATCGCCCACAAGGTGACTGACGCCTGCCGCGCCATGAAAGACCTGATGGTCGAGCTTCCCAACTACCGCAAGTCCAAAACGCTGCGCGAGCTGGTCATCCAGATCAACACCATCGAGTCCGAGGCCGACGAGCTCTACATCAACGCCATGCGCAACCTGCACGTTAACGGCAAGGATCCGCTCGAGGTCATCGCTTGGCGTGACGTCTACGCCTTCCTGGAGTACTGCGCCGACTGCTGCGAGAATGTGGCCGATGTTGTGGATTCGATTGTCATGAAGAACAGTTAATTGGGGGTACATGTCCCACCGGTCGCGGGCCCGACCACTGATAACC
>CABUCQ010000116.1 GCA_902490095.1 uncultured Collinsella sp. | reverse complement strand
CTACCAGCTGCTTTCTATTTCGCGAATCCTCTGGTAGAGCCAATCGTTTTGCGGCACTTGGATATCGTGTTTGGCGGCCAGGCGGCAAATGGTGCCCGCGAACTCCTCGACTTCGGTTTTTCGTTGTGCGATGCGGTCTTGAGCCATCGAGGGCATACCGGCGGGGTCGATTCCCTCGATGAGGTGCACCATCTGCGTCAGGTCTGCCTCGGTCAGCTCAACGCCCTCGGCGTTGGCGACCGCAAGCGTTTCGCGCATGGCGGAAACAAAGCAGCGACGCTGCTCGGAGCCCAGCTCCGTGGCGCTTCCGTAGGTCCCGCCGTAGGCCATGCAGGTCTGGTTGATGCCGTCGTTGAGCATGAGTTTGGCCCACATGCGGTGCGCAATATCGCGCTCGACGGTATGGGCGATGCCGCAGCGCGTATAGAGCTCGTCGATCGCGGTGATGGCTGCGGGGTCCGTGCCGGCCGCCGCGCCAAAGCGGATTTCGCCCGCATTGGTAAAGGTGAGCGCGCCGTTGAGGAACACGGCGTCCATGCCCTGGCAGATACCAAGAACGGTATGCTCCCAGCTAAAGCGTTCGGCAATCTTTTGCTCGCTCGTAATGCCGTTGCACAGCGAGGCGATGAGCGTGTTGGGTTCCACGACACGCTCCATAGTCTTGAGTGCTTGGTCGAGACCGGTGGTCTTGACCGTCAGGATGACCAGATCGGCGGGCGCTGCCTCGCTGGCGCGGACGGACGTGAGATCGCAAGGCTTTCCGTTGACGGTGAGCGCATCGCCCGCGTGACGCTCAAAACGGGCGTCATCCATAACGTATTCGACGGCGTCATTGCCGAGGGCCTTGGCAATCATGCTGCCGTAGAGCAAGCCGACGCCGCCCTTGCCGATAAAGGCGACCTTGTTGATCTGCATGCGAATCATCTCCCCATATAAAAGGCGCCCGCGTAAGGGACGCCTGATGGATTGTATGCTGCCGGGGTGATTGGTGGGTGCGCGGGGCGGCTGTTATAAAAAAGAAACGTTTGTCTGGACGTTACGCTGCGGGGCAGACCGCAAAGACATGCGCGTGGTCATGCCCGGCTCCTTTCATCGGGCTTTTTGCTGATGTTAAAGCGGTGCCGTGACGGCTCGATTTCTGCTGCGTTACGATACGTTCTCGATTGCGATTCCACGATGTTTCGGCTGCGTGACCATTGTGTTTCGCCTTGTCGGGGCGCTGATGGCGAAGGGAGGGGCCGTGCAATACCGCGTTGACCCTAAAAGTGGTAACCGAATATCCGCTCTGGGTCTGGGCTGCATGAGGTTTCCCGGTGCGCC
Source organism: uncultured Collinsella sp. (assembly GCA_902490095.1). Classification (GTDB taxonomy): domain Bacteria; phylum Actinomycetota; class Coriobacteriia; order Coriobacteriales; family Coriobacteriaceae; genus Collinsella. The sequence goes on along the minus strand of CABUCQ010000116.1, from coordinate 5,384 downwards.
GGGACGTCCGGATGCGAAGACAGCCGATGCCATCATTTCCCGTGCGGTGGAGCAGGGGATTAATTATCTGGACACCGCGTATCTCTATCCCGGTAACGAGGCGTGCGTGGGCGCCTCGCTTGAGCGATTGGGGCTGCGTGACCGGGTGTTGCTGGCGACCAAGTTGCCGCATGCTTCGTGCAAGTGTGCGGAGGATTTCGACCGGTTCTTCGACGAGCAATTGCGCCGCCTGCGGACCGACCATATCGACTATTACCTCATGCACAACATTACCTCGCCCGCCCAGTGGGAACGTGTGGTGGCGTTGGGCATCGAGGACTGGATTGCGCGCCAAAAGGCGGCGGGGCGCATTCGCCAGATTGGTTTTTCGTACCACGGCAGCGCGGTGGATTTCCTGACGATGCTTGACGCATATGACTGGGATTTTTGCCAGATCCAGTACAACTATGCCGGCGAGCGTTACCAAGCGGGAACGGCAGGACTCATGGCGGCTGCGGAGTGCGGGCTCGCGGTGTTTGTGATGGAGCCGCTGCTGGGCGGGCGTTTAGCGGGCAAGCTGCCGCCACGGGCCCGCGCTGTGCTCGATAGTGCCCGTGACCCGCATTTGCGCACTCCTGCCGCCTGGGGTCTTTCGTGGGTGTGGAATCATCCTCAGGTGACGATGCTGCTTTCGGGCATGACCGATACCGCGCAGGTGGACGAGAATGCAGCGCTGGCCGATCGTGCGCTGCCGGACTCGATGACGACAGGTCAGCTTGATACCATCGCGCGCGTGCTGGAAGAGTTTGAGAAAACGAACCGCGTGCCCTGCACGGGATGCGGCTACTGCATGCCATGCCCCAAGGGTATCAACATTCCCGGCTGCTTTGCCGCCTACAACGCGAGCTATGCGCACAGCTGGTTTACGGGTCTATCGCAGTACTTTACGGCGAGCGCGGTGCGCACAAGCGAGGCCAAGCTGGTGAGCAATTGCGTCAAGTGCGGCAAATGCGCGCGCCACTGCCCGCAGCATATCGATATCCCCGAGCGTCTCGATGACGTGCGCCGACGCTTCCAGCCGGGCCCCGTAACGGCCATGCTTAAAGTCTTCGGCAAAACGCGCTCCTCATGACCCTTTTATAACTTGCGGTGGAATAGTTCCTGTTTGCGGCAGAATAGGGGCCAAACAGGAACTATTTCACCGCAACTGAAGGGGGCTGTCGTGGGCCATCGGGATTCATGTGATGATTTGCGTGAGGTTTGTTGGGGCGTTTTGGGCGCTGGACACATTTCGCATCGATTTGCATCGTCGCTCAAGGAGGTGGACGGGGCACGGCTTGTGGCTGCCGCCGGCCGCACTCCTTCGCATGTTGAGGAGTTTTGCAGGGCGTTTTCGATTGATGCCGCGCACAGTTATGCCACGGCTGACGATAGCGGCGATGTGGCTTATGATGCGCTGATTGCCGACCCCGATGTCGACGCAATCTACTTGGCTCTTCCACATGGCATGCATGCGCATTGGGTCTGTCGGGCACTGCGCGCGGGAAAGGCCGTGCTGTGCGAAAAGCCGGCCGTTTTGAGTGAGGAAGAGGCTCTCTCGATTGCCTCCACCTCTCGTGAGCGCGGCGTGCTGTTTATGGAGGCGATGAAGAATCGGTTTTGCCCGATGCGCACTCGCGTGAAGGACTTGCTTGCGTCGGGTGAGCTTGGCCGTATTGTCTCGATTGAAAGCGTGCAAAAGCTCGATTACGGCGAGCCTCCTTCGGGCTATCTGCTTGATTCGTTGCAGGGCGGCTGTCTATATGACATGGGCTGCTATGCGGTCGGTTGGTTTGAGGATTTGCTCGCGGGCGCGTGCGAGGTTTCATCCCGTGAAGTTCGCTGGCGTGACGTATCAGGCGGCCGCGTCGATTGGGCCGACGAGATCCGTATGAGCGTCGGCGGTATACCCATTCATATGGTGTGCGACGGCAAAGCAACATATGAAAGCCGCTTAACGATTGTCTGTGAGCGAGGCTCGTTGGAAATCGAGCGTCTCCATCGCCCCGAGCTCGCCCATGTGAAGTATTCCGACGGTCGAACGCTCGAAATAAATGCCCCGTTTGAGATCGATGATTTCTACGGCGAAATCCAGCATGCGACCCAGCTCATCCGGGCGGGGAAACTCGAGAGTCCCGTCATGCCCCTTGCCGCCACGCAGCGCTGCGCGCGCATTATCGATGCGATTCGCTTGAAACTTTAGTGCGTGGGGGCATGGCGCCAGCGCCTGGAATGCCTTGGAGGCCTTTGCCCCTGATGCCCCTTTTATAACTTGCGGTGGAATACGGTCTGTTTGCGCCAAAATAGGGCACCAATAGACCGTATTTCACCGCAACTGATGAGGAGGGAGTTGGAGATGCTGACGATCGGGTGTCATCTTTCGACGACGAAGGGCTATCGGGCGATGGGGGAAACGGCGCTATCCATTGGCGCCAATACCTTTGCGTTCTTTACGCGCAACCCGCGCGGCGGCAAGGCAAAAGAACTTGACATGGATGACGTGGCGGATCTGCGCGAGCTTATGGCACAAAACGACTTTGGACCGCTGGTGGCGCATGCCCCGTATACCTACAACCCCTGTTCTGCCAAAGAGCGGGCACGCGAGTTTGCCTTGGAGGCAATGGCGGAAGATTTGCAGCGTCTGGAAGCACTGCCCGGCAACTACTACAATTTTCACCCCGGTGCGCATGTGGGACAGGGGGCAGACGCCGGCATTCAGATGATTGTCGACACGCTGTGCCAGGTGATGTTTGAGGGGCAGCAGACGACGGTATTACTCGAGACCATGGCAGGCAAGGGCACCGAGATGGGCCGTAGCTTTGAAGAACTGGCGTGCATTATCGAGGGCGTTGCCGCCAAGCGTCCAGAGCTGTCCGATAAGCTGGGCGTTTGTTTGGACACCTGCCATGTGAGCGATGCCGGCTACGACATCATCCATGATCTGGACGGCGTACTCGACGAGTTCGACCGCGTGGTGGGTATCGATCGCTTGCATGCCGTACATATCAACGATTCGAAGAACCCTTGTGGCGCCCATAAAGATCGTCACGAGTGCATCGGCAAGGGATACCTTGGCAGCGAGGAATTTGGTGGCGGTATGCAGGTTATGCAGAATATTGTATCGAATGGCCGTTTGCGTTCGCTGCCGTTCATTTTGGAGACTCCGAACGAACTTGCAGGTTATGCAGCTGAAATTAGACTATTAAGGTCATTGCAGCAGTAATGACTGTCACAAAGTAGAGTATTCCATTCACGTTATGGGTTTGTTTCAATCGATTTTCTCATTGCAGATTCGTAATTCCGGGTGCATAATAGCCAACAGTTTTTGCAGACCTCTGAATCAAACGAGGTCACCGGAAGGAGACTGATCATGAAGCTTAAGAAGCTTGGCGCATTTGCCGCCACGGGTGCCATGGCACTCGCCCTCGCACTGACGGGTTGCGGCTCGTCCAACGCCACCTCTGGTTCCGATGCCGGTTCCAGCAGCTCTGACGACGCGAAGGTCGAGAAGGTCGATGGCTCCAAGGAGTACGCGCTCGTCAAGGACGGTACGCTGACCGTCGGCACCTCTGCCGAGTACGCTCCGTTTGAGTACAAGGACGACAACGGCGACTACCAGGGCTTTGACCTTGAGCTCATCAAGGCTATCGGTGACAAGCTGGGTCTGGATGTCGAGTATGTCAACAACGACTTCGACACGCTCGTCCCCGGCGTTGCTTCGGGCGCCAAGTATGACGTTTCCATCGCGGCTATCACCGACACGCCCGAGCGTGAGAAGGAAGTCACTTTCTCCGATTCCTACTACATGGACGATCAGGCTATCGTGACCAAGGTCGATAACACCGACATCACGGCCGACAACTACAGCGAGAAGCTCAACAACGCCGACGCTACCATCATCGTCCAGTCTGGATCGACCGCCGAGGCCTTTGCCCAGGAGAACTTCCCTAAGGCCAAGATCGTCCCCTACAAGGACGCCACCGAGTGCTTCAGCGCCCTGCAGTCCGATAAGGGCGATGCCGTAGTCACCAACCGCTCCGTTGCCAGCCAGCTGACCGCCGAGCAGTTCAACACCTGCCAGACCATCAAGCAGATCAGCACCGGCGAGGAGTACGCCATCGCCATCAACCAGGGCAACACCAAGCTCAAGGACGACATCAACCAGGCCATCAAGGACCTGACCGATGACGGTACCGTTGACGCCCTCATGGCTAAGTACAATATCAAGTAAAATAGCTACTTGATTGCGCGCGGGCCCTTTCCGTTTTGGCGGAGAGGGCCTTTGCGTTTCTCGAATGGGCGTCGCCCCACCTCGTTTTGTCGGCAACTTACACGTTAGGAGCCACCTTGTCTCGATTGAACCAAGGAGCCATGGGCAAGAGCCATCCGCTGCCCTCGATGCTCCAAAAGCTGGCCTGTGCCCTGGCTGTGGCGCTCGCCCTGGTATGCGCGGGTGCCTGCGTGCCCACGACCGCCCAGGCGCTTGAGACCGCAAAGATTACCGCCCGACCCAATACCGGTTCGGGCAGCGCGGTGGTTGGCGGCACCGAGACGCGCATTACCTGGGAAGTTCAGGCCGATGCCGACGAGGAGCTGAGCGGTCTTTCGCTGACGTTTGTCGACGGCACGACGTTTGGTACCGATGACACGCGATTGACGATGCTCTCGGGCGAGGAGTTTGGTACCGATGACACGCGATTGACGATGCTCTCGGGCGAGGACCTCATGGATCGTACGCCCATGAAGCCCACGTGCAAGGCTGACGGCCAGACGCTCAAGATCGACTTTGGCGAGACGGCGCCTGCCGGCGGTTTTTTCCGTGTCGAGGTTTACGGTGTGACGTTTCCCGTCGAGGGCGGCGAAGAGGCCTTTAGCGGCACCTATACGCTCGCCGACGGTTCGACCAAGAAGATTTCCAAGATTCCTTCCGTCGAGATCAAGGGCGTGACGGCATTCGATAACTTCCTGGCCGACCTTAAGGAGCAGCCGTGGGTCGAGGCCTGGAACTCCAATATGTTCCTGCGCCTGTTCTTAAACCCGGTCATTTTGGTCCAAAGCCTGCCGATCGTCTTTAAGGGCTTCCTTATGTCGCTCTCGATCGTGCTCGTGGCATTTCCGTTGGCCATTCCCTTTGGCTTTGCGCTGTCGCTCATGCGCATTTCCAAGTCGCGTATCCTTCGTTGTCTTGCCGGTATCTATGTGAATATCATCCGCGGTACGCCGGCGTTCCTGCAGATCTACATCGCGTTCTTTGGCCTGCCGCTGGCCGGTGTCAAAGTGGACGACTATGTGCTGGGCGTTATCGTCATGGCCATGAACTCGTCTGCGTACCTGTGCGAGATTTTCCGTGCCGGTATTCAGTCGAT
>CABUCQ010000115.1 GCA_902490095.1 uncultured Collinsella sp. | reverse complement strand
CGCCCGCTTTTTCATCGCGCTAGCGCTTCTTTGGGGTCGACCTAAGGCGAGCGAACCATAGGGCTGCGGCACCCGAGGTCAGGAGCGCGGTGATGCAAGCGGCGATGGGAGCTGATCCTGTTGCCGGTAGGTCCTGCGGTAGGGTACAGCGTTGAATGACACGGTCCTCGTCATGTGACTCAAGTTTATCGCCGCCGCCGTTGCGGCAAAGATCGACGCGTGCGCTGTTGGTGAGTGCGGTTTGGGGCGTATAAGCCGACGTCGCCTGCATGTGCACGATTGCGCCCCGAGCGTCTGTGCCAAGGATTGCTTTGGCATCGTCAAGGTCGTCGTGCTCATCTTTGAGATCATCGCGGGTCCAAGAATCCGCATCGCTTCGAGTCGTAAAGTCGGCGGCTACCGCACCGTATTCAATGCGAATGCCCGTTACGACGGTATTGGACGCAAGGTCGAGTTCTTTCGCCTCGAGTGTGGTGGATTCCGTGGTCGAGACATCCGCCTTCCAGAGGTGCCAGCCGTCGTAATCGACGAGGCGGCAATCCTCACCCAGACTTTCCCTTACTTCGTCGGACTCAAGCCAAGGATTTTCGTGCCCATCGTCAAGTGTCGCGTTTGCCGGCTCATCGACGTCTGTCGAGTCCAACGGCGTCGTGCGATACCACACGTTGCACAGACCATTGAGGTCGCCGATGGCGACGGGGGTTTCGATTGAGACGAATCTCGCCGTATCGTCCTCGGCACACTCAAGATCATCGGTAATTGTAAACTCATCAACCCAGGTAGTTGAATCGTTTCGAGCGTCGATGGTATAGGAGAAAAGCCCATCCGTATTGGTTTGCATCGCGGCACGGTTTTTACCATCGCCGTTAGCCAACAGGCCCTTTTCGATAGGTTGGACAAGTTCCTGACGCTTGTCGACCTGCCCCTTGATCTCGATGGGCGCATCCCTCATCGCGACGGATTGGACTTCTCCCGTATCCTTTATTTCAAACGTTATCTCCTTGGCAAGGTCATAGGTCCGCGGAGACATCATTTCGCGCAACGAGTAGGTGCCGGGTGCAAGATGTTCGACGCGGTGTGGCTTGTCGGATGAGGTCCAGGAGTCTATTTCGGTTTTATCGGGACCATATAAGGTGAGCCGTGCGCCTTCTACTTCCTGCTCACCGCTTGCATCGACCTTGGAGATATCAACCTTGGTGTAATCGTCGGATACGTTAAGCCGTGCTTCTACAACGGGTGTTTTCTGGTCGGCATAAGTAAGGTCGACAATATGGGTTGTCTGATCGAGCAAGAAGCCTGCCGGCGCTTGAGTCTCGACAACCTCGTAGCGTGCGGTGCCAGATCCCAGTGGGAGGTTGTCCGCGCGTGCTTCTCCAGTTTCATCCGTCGTGACGGTAGCGACAGCCTCACCGTCGAGTGCGGCAATGCTACCGTCGGGGCGCACGATATCACCCGAGGCACGGATCTCAAAGATGGCGCCCGCGAGGCTGCTGCCGTCTACGGCATCGGTTTTAACGATCCTGATATTTCCGGTCGCGGCGTGGTCATAATACGAGGCGATTGCAACGGGCGTTAGGTTCATGTCGGCGGGTATGTTTACCTCGATTTCTTCGCCGACAAGATAGGGCTCTTTGGCCGAGGTTTCGCGTACATAATAGGTGCCCGGCACGAGCGATTCGGGCAGTGTGACGGTCCCGGTCGCGTCAGTCGTAAAGGTGTCCATTACGTTATGTGCTGGATACCAGCAAGTTTGTGAGACAGGTTCGTGATTGCTGTCGAGGAGTTGGAAGGTGAATCCGGCTAGGGGAACAGAAGCGCCTGTTTGGGCATCGCGTTTTACAATCTGGAGATGCGTCGACAGAGCGTGGTTGTCCACGATATATTGAAGCTCGGCGCCGTCGGAAATCTGATTTGCCCCGACGGTCCATTCCCCTGCACGTTTAAAACCCTCGGGGACGGTTTCCGGAACCTCGCGAACCGTGTAGCCGGCACGGTCGTATGGGACGGCTCCGTGGACACCGGCGGGTCGCTTGCCTGTGCCGAACCATGCTTCGGGCTGATCTTCGGTGGAGGCAAAGCCATAGATGTTTGTGGTCAGTGTGCCAACAACCTGCTGAGAGCTGTTGCTGACAACCTCAAAGACAACACCACCCGCCGGCTGCTCCAGGCCGGATTGGTCGCTATTGCCGTAATCCTTGAATTTGGAAATCTCAAGGTTAAACGCAATGGGGATATCGGAAACGCGAGATTCGATCTCGACCACGCCTGAATCGCCGAGCTGGTCGGCTCCAACGGTATAGGTCCAGCTGTCGTTGGATGGCAGGTAGCCCTCGGGGGCTTTTGATTCGTAGATGGTAAAGGTTCCTAAGGGGACATCGGCGAGGGTGGCCCGACCGCTTTCGTCGGTCGTGAGGATTTGTGCCCATCCAGGGGTTGATTGCGACACACACGTGAACTCTGCTCCTGCGAGCGAAGATCCCACCTGGTGGCCGGCATTCGTCGCGGCATCGAGTTTTACGATACGCAGGTTGATGGTGCCGGGCTGTTCATCAATGGCGACCCGCCCGCCGTCATTCCCCGTGGTAAAGGCAATACGATCGTGGCGGGGGACATAGCCGGCCGGCGCCTTCGTTTCAACTAGGTAGTATGCCGTGTTGGGCAGAAGTGTTGCTTGCGCTCGACCGTTGCTGTCCATCTTGATGGTGCCGACACGCGCGCCGCTGGCGCTCTCAAAAATATCGAATGTTGCCCCGGTAAACTGATAGGTATTGTTTCCGCTGGTAATAACGGTGTTAGCAGACTGCTTTTGGAAGGAAACAGACACCGCCGGCAGTACATAGAGCATGTCTTGACGTTTGCTGCCGCCCGATACGGCCCCTAGATAGCGTCGCGCGCGGTGCGGAGCGGCTTTGATGCTTCCCGATTTTGCGCTGTCGTGGAGCCACCGCGCAGCCGCCACGACTTCATTGTCGGCGGTAAAGTGTCCGCTCTTGGTTTTACCCTGAGCGGTCGTGTAGGAGTAGGTGCCGTCGACATGGGTAGTGCCGTTGAGCATCCATACGGCAAGCTGGGTGGCGGCGCGGGCGCGATCGGGTGAAAGATGGTAACCGCCAAACGACGTGGTGGTGGGATATCCGTGACAAACGATTGCCGCGAACTCGTCGTCGAGCCACACCCAGCCTTGATCAAAGTTGAGCCATGGGCCGCCCGGCTTGGTGGGGCCGGGGCGCTCCTGGTTCATGCAGTAGGCAATTGAGGTGTCTTGAGCTTCATACTTGCCGATGAAGAAGGGCCCACAATCATCGCTAATAGTGCGGAAGCCGAGCTGGTCGTAGCCATCAACGGCAAATGCGGCTCCCGGTGCCAGGCAGCCGAAAAGCAGGAAGAGGAGCAGGAGCAGCGGACCTGTTGCGATTGCGCTGTGGACAGAGTGCGTGGGTGCGTTGGACATGGCTGCTCCTTATCCCTCGTGCGCCGCATGGGGAGGTTGCGACGCGTAGGATGAGGCTACCCCCGAGGTTCATGCGGGTAAGTACCGGAGCCTGACCAAAAGCTTGCCCAATTCCTGACAAATTGAGCTCAAATACAACAATCAAGCAAAAGCGCAGGTAGAAGATAAGGGGAACAGGAAGCCAAAGGTCCTCGTCTCCACAATTGACGCGATTTTCAAACGAATCTCCACAGCTAAAACAAGCATCGCCACCCTTGTATCGAACAAGACAACCGCGTTATACTATCCCCCACATATGCGGGCATCGCCAAGTGGTAAGGCATCAGCTTCCCAAGCTGACACTCGCGGGTTCGAGTCCCGTTGCCCGCTCCAGTAAAAAGCACAAGCACGGCATCATTACGGTGCCGTGCTTTTTTTCGAGAAAGTGCCGGGACTCGAACCCGCCAGGGTGCGAGCGTAAAGCAAACGCGAAGCGTTTGCAGCGAGCAGGCGAAGGCGCCAGCAGGCGCCTGAAGCCGGTGCGGATTTGCGAAGCAAATACGCGGACGTCCCGTTGCCCGCTCCATCGAGCGCGGGAGACCTTGGGACGGCCAATTCAACAAAGTCTTCCCCATCGTCTCCGTGAATCCGAGGAGATCGACCGCAGCCGGTGCGGATTTGCGAAGCAAATACGCGGATGTCCCCATGGCCGCTCTTGCGGCAAAATGTTAGGTTAATGCCTGCTGCCCATACTTGCACCTGCGCACGGTACAATGGTTGGGTTACGACCAACGTGCCAATAACCAAAAAGGAGCCGCTATGATCGATCGCTATACCCGCCCGGAGATGGGACACATTTTCTCCCTCGAGAACAAGTACGCCATTTGGCAGGAAATCGAGGTCTTGGCCTGCGAGGCCCAGGCGGAGCTCGGCAAGATCGGTATTTCCAAAGACGAGGCCCAGTGGATCCGCGACCATGCCAACTTTGAGAAGGCGAAGGTCGATGAGATCGAGGAAGTCACGCGCCACGACGTCATTGCCTTCCTGACCAACATGAAGGAGTACATCGATGCCGATGTTCCCGAGGGCGACCCCAAGCCCAGCCGCTGGGTTCACTATGGCATGACCAGCTCCGATCTGGGCGACACGGCCCTGTGCTACCAGCTCACCCAGGCCTGCGACCTGATCATCGAGGACGTCAAGAAACTCGGCGAGATTTGCAAGCGCCGTGCCTTCGAGGAGCGCAACACGCTCTGCGCCGGACGTACTCATGGCATCCATGCCGAGCCGATGACCTTTGGCATGAAGTTTGGCTCTTGGGCTTGGGAGCTCAAGCGCGATCTGGACCGTCTTGAGGATGCCCGCAAGAACGTTGCCTTTGGTGCCATCTCGGGCGCTGTCGGCACGTACAGCTCCATCGAGCCGTTTGTCGAGGAATATGTCTGCGAGCACCTGGGCCTGGTTCACGACCCGCTGTCCACGCAGGTTATTAGCCGCGATCATCACGCCTACCTCGCCGGCGTTCTTGCCACCACCGCGGCCACTTGTGAGCGCATCGCTACCGAGGTTCGCAATCTGCAGAAGACCGATACACTCGAGGCCGAGGAGCCGTTCCGTAAGGGTCAAAAGGGCAGCTCCGCCATGCCGCACAAGCGCAACCCCATCACCATGGAGAAGGTCTGCGGCCTGTCGCGCGTCGTGAAGGCCAACGCGCAGGTTGCCTTCGACAACGTCGCCCTGTGGCACGAGCGTGACATTTCGCACTCCTCTGCCGAGCGCGTCGCCCAGGCCGATAGCTTCATCGCGCTCGACCACATGTTCCAGTGCCTCATCCGCGTTATCGACGGCCTGCAGCTGTATCCCGCTCGCATGATGGCCAACCTCAATAAGACCCGCGGCCTCATCTTCTCCTCCAAGGTGCTGCTCGCCCTCGTCGATACGGGCATCACCCGCGAGGACGCGTACGCCATTGTGCAGGAGAACGCCATGGCAACCTGGCACGAGGTACAGGATTGTGTCTCCGGCCCCACCTTTAAGGAGCGTCTCGAGGCCGACCCGCGCTGCACCGTCAGCCAGGAGAAGCTCGACGAGATCTTTGATCCATGGGACTTCCTCACCCGTATCGACACGGTCTTTGATCGTCTGGAGCAGCTGAGCTTCGAGTAGGTTCGGGCATAACGTTAGCTTTTTAGGGCGCTTTGCTGGTAATGTGTGTTGCCGGCAAAGCGCCTCGTTGCATTTAGGGAAAGACGGGGATAATAGTCGTCTCGAATAACATTCTGAGAGGGGATCGCATGATTTCGTTTGATTACAAGCCTCAGGGCGTGTGTGCTCGCAATATTCACCTCAATCTTTCTGATGACGGCAGCAAGGTGCTGGGCGTTGAGTTTACCGGCGGCTGTGACGGCAACCTCAAGGCCATCTCCAAGTTGGTCGAGGGTGCTCTTTCCGATCGCGTGATTGAGGTATTGGCCGGCAATACGTGCGGTATGAAAAAGACCTCCTGTGCCGACCAGCTTACGCGTGCCATCGAGGCCGCGCGTGCCGAGATTGCCTAATGAGTATTTCTGATCGCGTTAAGAATGGGATAACGCGCCGAGGATTTGTGTTGGGTGGTGCTGCCGCGAGTGCCGCCACACTGCTTGCGGGTTGCTCGAAAAAAACGGGCACCAGCGATGATGCTGCCGGTGAACCGCAGGTTATCAAGGATGATTCAAAGATCGTCTCGATTACCGAAGAGTATGAGGCCGTCGACATTGATCTTAAGCCGACGTCGTCGTGGACGTTGCCGTTGGGGACGCTCCTGTACTACTGCGATGGCGGCTACGCTGCGGCGATGATGGCGCCCGCCTCTGCGTTGCATGCCAACACGCTTGGCGTGCTCAACTTGGGGGACGGCTCACTCACCACGTTGATTGACGATCCTATCGAGGGTTCCGGTTATGCGTTTTACGATGTTCGCGCCACCGATAGCGTGTTTGCATGGGTTGAGATGAACTACGCGAATTCATCGTGGAAGCTCTATGCGCAAGTCCTGTCGGGCGCGGCGCTTACTGGTGATGTCGTTGAGCTTGATCGCGGCGGTGAGGATTACGACCCTCCGCTGTTTACTGCCTTTGACTCGTCGGTCATCTGGTACAAGATGCCTTCGACCGGTGGCAATAAGACCGGCAGCGACTCATATTGCTACCGCCGTTCGCTCGATGAATCTAAAGCGGAGGCAATCTGGAAGTCGACAGGCCGCTTTGCGTCTGCACCGCGCGTGAGCGATGGCATCCTGACCATCTCGCCTCGCGTGCACAATGACGAGGGCGTCTACTACGG
>CABUCQ010000114.1 GCA_902490095.1 uncultured Collinsella sp. | reverse complement strand
GCCGCACCTATCGACGCTACGTCGACCGCCGCTTGGAAGGCGCTCGAGGCCCATCAGGAGAAGCTCGAGGCCGAGGGTATCGACCTTAAGGCATGGTTCGCTGCCGATGCGGAGCGCGTGAACAAGCTGAGCTTTGATGCCGGCGACCTGCACTTCGATCTGTCCAAGAACCTGGTGACCGATGAGACCGTCAAGCTGCTGTGCGATCTTGCCCGCGAGGTGAAGCTCGAGGAGCGCCGCGACGCCATGTTCTCCGGCGAGCACATCAACACCACCGAGGACCGCGCCGTCCTGCACACCGCGCTTCGTCGCCCGGCAAGCGAGAAGGGCCAGCTCATTGTCGACGGCCAGGACGTCGTCGCCGACGTGCACGAGGTCCTCGACCGCATGTATGCCTTCGCCGAGCGCGTGCGCTCCGGTGAGTGGAAGGGCGTTACCGGCAAGAAGATCGAGCATCTGGTGTCGAGCGCGTGCGCTCCGGTGAGTGGAAGGGCGTTACCGGCAAGAAGATCGAGCACCTGGTGTCCATCGGCATCGGCGGCTCCGATCTGGGCCCGGTCATGGCTTACGAGGCTCTGCGTCCCTATGCTGACGCCGGTATCGACTGCCGCTACATCTCCAACATCGATCCCAACGACCAGGCCGAGAAGCTTAAGGGTTTGGACCCCGAGACCACGCTCGTGATCATCGTCTCCAAGACCTTCACCACGCTCGAGACCCTCACCAACGCTCGCGAGGTCAAGACCTGGATGCTCGAGCAGCTCAAGGCTCAGGGCGCCATCGACGGCTCCGATGAGCAGAACGCCGAGGCCGTGGCAAAGCACTTCGTCGCCGTCTCCACCGCGCTCGAGAAGGTCGAGGCCTTCGGCATCGACCCTGCCAACGCCTTCGGTTTCTGGAACTGGGTCGGCGGCCGCTATTCTGTCGACTCCGCCGTGGGCCTGTCGCTGATCGTCGTGCTCGGCCCCGAGCGTTTCCAGCAGTTCCTCGAGGGCTTCCACGCCATCGACGAGTACTTCTGCAATACCCCGCTCGAGAACAACGCCGTCGCGCTGATGGGCCTGCTCAACGTCTGGTACGTCAACTTCTTCGGTTCCAAGAGCCACGCCGTGCTGCCGTACTGCCAGTACCTGCATCGTTTCCCGGCCTACCTGCAGCAGCTCACCATGGAGTCCAACGGCAAGCATGTCCGCTGGGACGGCAGCGCCGTGACCTCCGACACCGGTGAGATCTTCTGGGGCGAGCCCGGCACCAACGGTCAGCACGCCTTCTACCAGCTGCTGCACCAGGGCACCGTGGTGGTCCCGGCCGATTTCATCGCCTTCGCCAATACCGCAAACCCTGCGACCGACAGCGGCCAGGATGTCCACGAGCTGTTCCTGGGCAACTTCCTGGCCCAGACCAAGGCGCTCGCCTTTGGTAAGACGGCCGACGAGGTTCGTGCCGAGGGCACGCCCGAGCAGATCGTCCCGGCTCGCTGCTTTGAGGGTAACCGTCCGACGACCTCGATCTTTGGCGACACGCTGACCCCGTTCGCACTCGGCGAGCTCATCGCCCTGTACGAGCACATCACGTTTGTCGAGGGCACGGTCTGGGGCATCGACTCCTACGACCAGTGGGGCGTCGAGCTGGGCAAGCAGCTTGCCAAGCAGATCACCCCGGCCTTCCACGACGACGCCGCCAAGGCCGAGCAGGACGCTTCGACCCAGGCGCTCATCGAGTTCTATCGCGCGCATCGCAAGTAGTCGCTGCTGTTAACGCATTCGCGCCTTATAGTCAGGGGCCCGTATCCTATCGGATGCGGGCCCCTTTGCTTTTGCCGTGGTCCCGGGGCGCACGGCCTTTGTGGAACATCGCCGGGGCGTCGCGCGCTGCGAGAACCCTGCGCCTAGATCTCGGCCTCCGCATGGCCTCGCTGCGCCTCGGGCAGCTCCCCGTAGAGCGGATGGTCTTCGAGCCTAAAGCGCTCGACCTGTTCGGGAGTGCGACCGCGTACAAAGAGCCACGAGCGATCGATCGGCGTCGCCATGAGCGTGCTGGGCAGCGCGTCGGCGCGGTCGGAAAACACCCGGGCACTCTCGGGATCCTGGAACGCCAGCACCAGATGCGTGTCGCAGTTGCCCATGATGGAGCGTGCGCGTGCCTCGCCATAGAGCGCATCGAGCTGGTTGGTCGACTGCAGCAGCAGCGTTGCCCAGATGTTGCGGCTTCGGATAATCGAGAGCACGTTGTCGATCTGGGGGATCTGCAGATTTGCGAAGTCATCGAGCATAAAGCGCACGGGCACGGGCAGGCTGCCGTCGGGCTGCCTATCGGCCTCACGAATGAGGCCCATAAACGCTTGCGTAATAAAGAGGCCGGTCAGCGGATCGAGATTGCGGTCAATATCGCTTACGGTTACAAACAGGGCGCAGGGGGTGTGTCCCATGGAAGCGAAGTCCACCTGATGGCACTCACGATAGAGCTGTGCCGCACCGTCGAATCCCAGACACATGACCTTTTCGGCAAGGATGCCGACGATGCTCGCGTGCATGCGCTCGGCATTTTGCGTAATGGCGTAGCGCCGCCATAGCGAGAGGGCATAGCTTTGGGGGTCGGTCGTGATCAGATCGTCAAACAATCGGGCCGTGGCACCGTCCTGCAGGTGCTCGATCAGCTTGATGACCGAGCTGATCGTCTGCTCGTCGGCGGGTAGCTGTTCGGTGACGTAGGCGATAAGACACGACAGCAGGTTTGCCGCCGCATGATCCCAAAAAGGCTGGTTGTTGTCCTCGATGGGGCAGATGGCCTTTGCCACCGAGAGGATGTCCTGCTGGTTGGGCCTGCCGTCCGCCTTGCGGCGAATGTGCCTCAGGGGGTTGTAGCCGCAGCGCTCGATGCCGGGCGCAAGGGCCGGGACGGTGTTGAGGTCGGCGAAGTTGAGACATTGCACGCGGTAACCGTGGGCTGCCAGCACGGGTCCCACTTCGCGACAGAGCGTGCCTTTGGTGTCGAGCACGATGTAGCTTGCGTTCATTTGCAGCAGGTTGGGCTTGAGGACGTTTCGGGTCTTGCCGGCTCCCGAGGGGCCGATCACAAGTGCGTTGTTGTTGAGTCCCGTTTGGCGGGTGTCGCAGGAAAGCGTTCGATCCTTGGCGAGGATGGTGGACGATGCGGACTTAGATGCGGCGAGGCGGCTGGCGAGGTTAGACATGGGCGACCTCCTTGGTGGTCGAGAGGATTTCGTGGGCAAAGCCGAGCTCGACGGCGCGCTCGGCCGAAAGGTAGGTGTCTTTTGCAGTGAGGGACTGGATGCGCTTGGGCGTGAGGCCGCTGCGGTCCGAGAGGATTTGCGTGAGGGTCTTGCGGGTCTGCATGAGACGCCGGCTGGTTTCTTGCAGCGCAAGTGCCGAGCCGCCTGCCCCCTGGGGGATCAGCGGGTCGTGAATCATGAGCTCTGCATGGGGCGCCATACGGCGATCGTCGCCGCCCATAAAGATCACGGCGCCCATGGACGCGGCGAATTCCAGACAGACGGTGCGGATGGGGCACGATGCGAGGCGCATGGCGTCATAGATCGCAAGGCCCGATCGCACGCTTCCGCCGGCGCTGGCGACAAATATGGTGATGGGGCGGCTGGGGTCGGTGGCATCGAGCAGGCGGATCTGCTGGCATAGGTCGTGGGCCATCGGGGTTTCGATGTTTCCCATGACGGAGAGCTCGCGACGGGCGAGCATCTCATCGTAAATGCTGGTGAGCGTGATACCTCGGGCGGATTCACGCATGGTGAGGGGGCTGATGATGGGGGAATGATTGGTGTCCATGAGGACTCCTTTCTGTTGGTTGTGTTGTGGAATAGGATTGTTGCCCGCGGAGGGGCTGGCGGGCTACAGGGTTCGTCCGAGCCTGAGATCGAGCTCGGTTGTGGGGCAGGCTGCCTGTTCGTGCGGCTCGCAAGCGCCAAGGACTCCAAAGCGATGGAGCGTTGCGACGGGCGTGGTGTAGGCGAGCCGCAGCTGATGCTCGACAGGGGCACATCCGTCATTTTTGTAATGAGCCGCGTAGTACTGCGCGATGCTGGCGTTCATCTCGCTGCCATTGCGATGGCGCTCAAACTGGCGTCTGCAGGTTTCGATGA
Source organism: uncultured Collinsella sp. (assembly GCA_902490095.1). Taxonomy (GTDB): domain Bacteria; phylum Actinomycetota; class Coriobacteriia; order Coriobacteriales; family Coriobacteriaceae; genus Collinsella. The sequence goes on along the minus strand of CABUCQ010000114.1, from coordinate 2,681 downwards.
TCTTTGCTACCGACTTGGGTGCCGTCGCGGGAACAAGGGCGAGATAGCCCTCAAATAGCTCGTTGATGCTCAGAAGGCACAGCAGGTCGATCAGCGTCCTTATGGCTGCTCCCTCGGCGGAAAAGTGCGCGGTCATGCGGTTATATCGGTTGCGGTCGACGATGGCCGCATGGGGTCTTGGAGTTTTCTGCCCCGTGGTCCCGGGCTTTTGCCGCGCCTGTGTATTGAGCTCGACGTTGCAGCGCTTGAGGCCGTCCAACGGAAGGAACAGTGCGGTGCGCAGGGTGTTCCGCTTACTTTCGAGTTCATGACGCTCGTCGGGTTCCCATTCGAGCTTGAGTTTCGTGTCGAGCGCCGTAAGCATATGGGCTAGGCAGCCTACGGTAAGAACGTACGAATCGTTGTCGCGTTTTGGGGCATAGGGGTCTGTCAGCTTGCGAATGTCGGGGTCGCCCATGATCTTTGTGCAGCGCTTCAGCAGTTGAGGGTGGTCGGCCAAGATCGTCGCGAGCGGTAGCGACGCGTAGTTCTTTATGGTCGCGGCGGCAAAGGCGGCGTCATATTCGTTTGCATATGCTCGCTCAATGCGGGCATCCAGAATGCTTTTCTTATCGCCGTCTTCAGCGTGGTGGTTTGTCATAGCTTCTCCAATCGGTTGATGTTCGTGCTGTTTGTTGATGTGTTGGTTGTCGTGAGTGATGTGCTTGCCGTGGGTGATGTGCTGACGTTGGGGTGCTATGCGGTTTTCAATGAGCCCGTGAGGCAGTTGCTGCAGGGGCGGGATGGAACGGCCCATGCAAGGCGGAAGGCATCGTGCTCAAAATCGAGACAGCAATGCCCTGGGTGCCTCACATGTGGCAGTTACCTCATTAAGTTGTCATTGCGTTTGGGGTTGTACTTTGCCGATCTTCCTTCTCTTACACGCTGAAAACTGAAACTTCATATGCTCGATCTACTTAAAACCGCAACGGCGGTCTTTTATCAACTTATATGTCGGAACGTGTCTTTGCAAGTACTTTTTTGCGTTTGTTTCAAATGGGGTGGTTTTGCAACCGTCACGCGCCACGCTATGCGAACGTGCCCCGGCTCGGATAAGATAGTGCGCGATAAAAACGATGCAAGGAGGCACATATGGCAATCAAAGCCATCGCGATGGATATTGACGGTACGCTTACCAACGATCAGAAGGTGATTAGCCCGCGTACGCGCGAGAAGCTGCTCGTGGCGCAGGAGTCGGGCATTAAGCTCATCTTGGCTTCGGGTCGTCCCGCATGGGGGCTGCACGCCTTGGCGCAGGAGCTCGACCTTCAAAACCATGACGGTCTGCTAGTCGCTTTCAATGGCGCGCATGTGGTCGACGCTCAGACCGACGAAGTGCTGTTCGATCAGGCTATGCCTGCCGACGAGCTGCACCGTCTGATTGATCATCTGCAAAACTATGATGTGATTCCCATGATCTCGCTCGGTCGCGACTTGCATGTCGAGGACTCGTATCACTGCATGATCACGCTGCCTGACGGCTCGCAGAAAAACATCGTCAAGTATGAGCGCGACGCGTGCGATCTTAAGATTCGCGAGGTGGAGAGCCTGCATGAGGTCGCTGATGCTTATCCCGTGGACAAGCTGCTGACGGCGGGCGACCCGGCCTATCTGCAAGCGCATTACGAGGAGATGTACGCGCCCTTTACCCAGACGCTTTCGGGTATGTTTACGGCCGACTGGTACTTTGAGTACACGGCGCCCGGTATTGACAAGGCCTGCGCGCTCGAGGGTGCCCTGCCCAAGCTCGGCATCGATGCCAGCGAGGTCGTCTCGTTTGGCGACGGCCAGAATGACAAGTCTATGATTGAGTGGGCCGGAACCGGTGTTGCCATGGGCAACGCCGTCGATGAGGTCAAGGCTGTGGCCCAGATGGTGACCGCCAATAATAACGAAGACGGCATTGCGGTGGCGCTGGATAAGCTGCTGGGTTAGAATCGCCGATAGTGCATGGCTCGGGCGTCCGCTTGCGGGCGCCCTTTTGTTAGGGAGGGTGCCGTGTCCGCATTTCCGTTCGACGCCGTTATCTTTGACATGGACGGCGTCATTGTCGATACCGAGTATTACTACCTGGGCGAGACTGCCGCGTTTGCCAAGGAGCTTGGGCTTAACCTGACTCAAGAGGAGTTGAACGGGCAGGTTGGTACCTCGCATCAGTTCTTCCTGCGTATGCTGGTCGATTGGTTTGAGCGCGCCGGGAAGGGGCATTTAACTGGCGAGGAAGCGTTGATCCGTTGGGACGAGTGGGCGCATAAGCGTCCGCGCGACTATCAGGCTTTGATTAACCCAGGCGCCGTGGATACGATTCGAGAGCTGCCGCGCCGCGGCGTTCGCGTGGCGCTTGCCAGCTCGTCTCCCATGGATAGCATCGAGGAAGTGCTCAATGCGTGCGGGCTGTCGGATGCCTTTGAGTATGTGGTGAGCGGCGAGCAGTTTAAGGAGAGCAAGCCCGAGCCCGACATCTACCTGCATGCGCTGGACCTGCTGGGGCTGCCCGCGAATCGCTGCTGCTGCGTTGAGGATTCGGTGCCTGGCATCACTGCCGGCAAGCGAGCCGGCCTGACAGTTATTGCCAAGCGCGAGGAGCGCTTTGGCTTTAGCCAGGATGCCGCGGACAAGATTATCGACCAGCTGCCGGAGCT
>CABUCQ010000113.1 GCA_902490095.1 uncultured Collinsella sp. | reverse complement strand
GTGCGGAGCATGAGGTCGGTGTCGTCGAGGCCCAGGTGCTGCTCGTTGGCGTCGGCGGCGAGGGTGCCACGGCGGCGCGCCCAGTTCTCGAGCGCGGCGGGCGCGGACTCGCGGGGGAGCGAGCGCACGTCGGCGTCCAGGCTGCGGCAGATCTGGCGTGAATCGATGACGATGATCTTACCGGCGCGGCGTGCCTCGGCGTAGCCGTCCAGGTGGATCTTGAACCAGCTGTCCTCAAACGCGGCGTTGTGTGCCATGTACGGGTACTTCTTCATGAGCTTGAGCAGCTGCTTCTGCAGTTCCTTGTTCTCGCGGAAGGGCGTTTTGCCGTCGATGTCGTCCCAGGTGATGTGGTGGATATTCGACAACGGCACATCCTCGCCGCGGTAGATGTCGGGCAGACCGCAGTAGTGTGCCTCGGCGTCGTGCGGGACGGCGTCGCTGGTGAGCTCCATGATCTCCCAGCCCACGTTGATGATGTAGCCGCGCTCGGGTGCACGGCCGGTGGTCTCGATGTCGATGCCGAGCACGGTGCCTTGGATAGGCTTGCGGGCGTACGCCACGCCGAGCGCGTCGCGGTCGCCGCGGATCTCGCGCATGACGGACGCGGCGGTGCGCTTTTGCATCTTACCGATGGCGGCGCAGGTGTCGGCATCGGACAGGCCGCGCGAAAGCGTCGCGGGCGTCACGTTGCGCAGGCGCGCCTCGCCAATCTGGTCGCACAGGTCGCGGTTGCGGTCAGCCAGGTCGCGCACGGTGGCAAAGTCGAAGCTGGGGTCGCCCTCGGCGGTAAAGTACTCGGTTTCGAGCACCTTAAGGGCCTCCTCGCCCTTCTGGCGCTCGGACTCCATGGCGCCGTGATCGCCATAGATAAACATGGGAATAAACGGCTGGCGCTCGTATTCGAGTGCTTGTGAAACGTTCATATAACTGCTCCTTGGATGGGCCGCGTCGTGCGGCTCAGGGTCATTAAGATGTGGCGAGATGATAGTTTACCATGGGCAACTATTGGCACCGCGCCTAGGACAACTACAATACCCTAGTTGACCGCTAGGACTTTTACAATGCTGCCGAAAGACACGAAAGGTTCCATCCGTCATGGATTTGCTGATTGATATTCTGCTCGACGCCGGCAAGGACACGCTCTCACTGGTGCCGTTTTTGTTGGTGACGTATCTGGCCCTCGAGACCTTGGAGCACGTCGCGGGCGACCGCGTTAACGGGGCCATCAAGCGCGCCGGTGCCGCGGGCCCCGTGGTTGGCTCGTTGCTGGGCATGGTGCCGCAGTGCGGCTTTTCGGCAATGGCGGCCACGCTGTACGCCGGTCGTGTCGTGACCTTGGGCACGTTGGTGGCGGTGTTCCTTTCGACCTCCGATGAGATGCTGCCGCTGTTGCTTGCCGAGCAGGTGCCCGTGCAGACCATGGCGATGCTTTTGGCTTCGAAGGCACTGATCGCGCTAGTCACGGGCTTTATCGTGGACGCCGCCATTCGCGGCCTGCGTCGTAACGCTCGCGCGCATGCGGCGATTCGCCGCACCGTGCTGGGAACCGCGGCCAACCCGGCCCACGTGAACTGCGCGCACGACGACCACACTGGCGGCGACATCATCGACGAGGTGGCCGAGGCAGGCGTGAGCGCCGATCACATCCACGAGCTGTGCGAGCGCGACCATTGCGGTTGTGATGAAGACGAGGACGAGCACGAACACGGACATGGCCACGATCACGGTCATGAGGGCGAATATGAACACCATGATGGTCACGGTCACTCCCATTCCCACGAAGGGACGCCTGTCCTGTCGATTATCCGCAGCGCCATCTCCCACACCGTGCAGGTATCGGTATTCATTTTCCTGGTGACGCTGATTCTGGTTGCCGTGCTCGAGACGTTCGGCGAGTCCGCAATCGAGCAGTTCCTGCGCGGCAACGAGACGCTTGCGGTCCTGGGCTCGGCACTCGTCGGCCTGATCCCCAACTGCTCGGCCAGCGTCGTCATCACGCAACTGTACCTGGAAGGCGCGCTGCAGCTGGCCCCGATGCTCGCCGGCACGCTCATTTCCGCCGGCGTGGGTTATCTGGTGCTGTTCCGCACCAACCGCAGCGCCCGCGAAAATGCCGTGTTCCTGATCATGATGTACGTCATCGGCGCTGGCTGGGGCCTCATCCTCTCCGCCGTTGGCCTTTAAGTAGATTATTGGGACATGTCTTACGATCTACCTCTGTGACCAGGGCATTCCCCGCCGCCAAAACAAATAGGTAGATTTCCGGACATGTCCCAAAAATCTACCTTGGTTAGCGCAGCAGCTCGGTGAGGTTGCGTTTAAAGCGGGCGCGGTCTTCGCTGGTAAATGCCGCCGGTCCGCGAGTGCGTCCCCCGGCGCGGCGTACCTTCTTTTCCTCGTGGCGAATAAACAACTGCATGTCGATGGTCGCTTTGTCGTAGACGCGCCCGCGCACGCCGATGGCGGCGGCATCGCGCCCGAGCACCATGCTCGCCAAGCCAATGTCCTGCGTCACGACTACGTCGCCCGCCTGCAGGCGTTCGACAATGGCAAAGTCGGCGCTGTCGGCGCCCACGCTCACATCGAGCGTCGTGACCCAAAATCCGCGTCGCGCATGCTCGACGTCGCGCGGATCGTCGCGGCGAATGTGGCGTTCCAGGTTCTGTGTGCTGTTGCCGGCGATAACGACGGCGACGCCCGCCCGCCGCGCGCAGTCAATCGACTCGCGCGTGACCGGGCAGGCGTCTGCATCAATAAAGAGCGTTCGTGGCATCTAGTGCACCAGTTTGCCAAATTGAATAGCACGAACAATCAGCGTTACGCCAAACACCAGCAGCGCGGCGCCGCTAAAGATGACGAGCATCTTGGCCGACCACAGCGGATAGATAAACACGAACATGCCGGCGATGATGGAGAGTGCGCCGCTCAGGATGGCGAGGGCGCGGTTGGACGAAAGCTCGGACTCCAGAATGGACATGACACCTTCGACGATCCAGCCAAAGCCGGCCACGATAACCACCATCGTGGTGAGCGTCGCGGTCGAGAAGGCCTGGTTGCGCAGGATTATGACGCCGCCCAAGATAATGAGTAGGTTGGAGATGATGCTCGTCACGCGCCAGCCGGTGGGCAGCAGTGGCTCGAAAACAGCGGTAAACAGCCTGATCGCGGCCGTGATCACAAAGTAGAAGCCCAAGACGGTCGTTAGGAAGACGAGGGACTTGGCAGGCGCAAACAGCAGTGCGATGCCGGCGACGAGCGCCAAGACGCCCGTGATGGCGTAAATCCAGCGCACGGCCTTGACGGCCTTGCCTGCCATGCTTTTCTCGTCAAATCCAAACTGGCTCGATTTTTGGTCATCATTCTTAAAGATGCCCATAATGTCTCCTTTCCGTGCGGTGCACGTCGCGTTCATTGCTCTCCGTGCGGCGTACGCCAAAAGTGCTGCAACAAGTATCGCCCAAGGGCGCCGATGCATGGGGCGGGAAGGACGAATTGCCGCCCCACATTCCCGAATTGTTACTTTTGTTCCCGCTCCAGTGAGGATTAATCAACAATTGTAGAACATTACGCCGCTGTATGTAATTGCCTAGGTTTTAGGTTAGATTCTCCTAAGAACAATTGCCCGAAATTGGGGGTCCCTATGAACGAAACAGTTCCCGCGGCGCCGTCGAGCGCGGAGTCGATGGCAAAGCAAGGTTGCGAAAAGCTCGGCCTGGACACGTTTGACGCGCTGGTCCGCCGCGCCCGTACGTGCCGTCGCTTTGACGAGTCCATGCGCGTGCCGCGTGAGTTTTTGCTCGAGCTGGCAGAGCTGGCTCACCTGGCTCCCTGTGGTGCCAATGCTCAGCGTCTTCGTTTTCATGTGGTGAGCGGTGCAGAGGACTGCGCGCGTGTATTTGACGAGCTCGCATGGGCCGGCGCGCTTAAGGATTGGCCGGGTCCTGCCGAGGGCGAGCGCCCGACCGGCTACATCGCGATTCTTGCCGAGCGCGCCGTTCCGGGCAAGCCCGCCGCTCCTATTACTGAGGTCGACACGGGCATTGCCGCGCAGACGATGATGCTCGCCGCCCGCAGCGCCACGCCCGAGGTGGCTGCCTGCATGTTCAAGGCCTTTACGCCCCACGCGATCGATGCCATGGGGCTCGATAGCGACAAGTATGAGCTCAAGCTGATCATGGCGTTTGGCGTTCCGGCCGAGACGCAGGTGATCGATGCGATCGATTCCAACCCCGACGGCTCAATTAATTACTGGCGCGACGAGGCGCAGGTGCACCACGTACCCAAGCGTTCGCTCGCCGACGCGCTGGTGTAGTTGAGTGTCACCGCGGTGTGATCCGGCGGTAAACCACCACAAAGGTGCCTGTCCCCTTTGTGGTGGTACGAGGGGAGGGTGTGTGGCAGATCTGTATTTGGTGCGGCATGGGCAGACTGAGCTCAATGTGCAGAGCATTTTGCAGGGCTGGCACGATTCGTCGCTTACGGCGCGCGGGCGCGAGCAGGCGTTGACGGCGCGTACGGCGTTTGCGGCGCGTGGCGTGGCCTTTGATCATGTGTATTCCTCGCCGTTGGGCCGGGCGTGGCATACGGCCGAGCTTATCGTTGGCGAGGGCCGTTCCATAGAGCTGGTCGATGACCTGCGTGAGTGGCATTTTGGCTCGCTGGAGGGCACATCAAATCGCGAGATGCCGCCGCAGCCCTGGGGTGATTATCCGGTTGCCTTTGGTGGCGAGTCGGAAGTGCAGCTTCAGTCGCGCATGGTCGCGGCGCTGTCCCGCATCATGGCCAGGCCGCAGCACGACTGCGTGCTGGCGGTTTCCCACGGCTCAGCCTGCCAGGAGTTTCTTGAGTATGTGACTGGCGAGGGGGAGCTACCCGACAACGGTGCCGTGCTTCATTTTGGCTATTGCGACGGGGCGTTTTCGCTCTTGGGTTGGTAACGAACGAAAGGACCCCTATGAATAAAGATCTGTATCTGGTCCGTCATGGACAGACGATATTCAACCTCAAGCGTATCATTCAGGGGTGGAGTGACTCGCCGCTTACGCATTTGGGTTGCGACCAGGCGGCGCGCGCCGGCATGTTTTTACGTGCGCGTGGCATTGAGCCCGATCATGCCTACACCTCCACGCTTCATCGCACCGAGCAGACTATCGCCAACTTGTGGCCGGGCTTGGCGTACGAGCGCCTGGACGGTCTGCGCGAGTGGTTCTTTGGCGACTTTGAGGCCGAGCGCGTGATGCTTATGCCCGAGCGCCCGTGGCGCGACTTCTATTGCCAGTTTGGCGGCGAGGGCCAGATGCAAGTGCGCGAGCGCATGGTGGCGACGCTGATCGAGCTTATGCAGCGTCCGGACCATACGTGCGTGCTCGCGGTAAGCCATGGCTCGGCCATCAAGGAGTTTATGGATCACGTGAAGGGTGCGGCGGCCGACGAGCGCGATCGCGTGCCGGGCAACTGCGCGGTGCTGCACTTTGCGTTTGACGACGAATCCGACACGTTTGAGCTGATTGAGATTTTTACGCAGGAGGATTACGCACGCGAGCTGGGGCTTGAACCGCTCGTGGCGGCAGCAGGCCCGCAGCGGGGATAACGTGAGCGTGGCGGCACGGGTCGCCGGCATAACTTCTCGACGCAAAAGGGGCGGAGATGCATGTACCTGCTGCATCTCCGCCCCCTGTTTGTTGAGCTGCCGATTTTTGTGCTGGACGGTCTGGTCTTGCTAGAACCGCGCGACTTGGTGCGTGAGCAGACCCGTCGGAACCTGCGGCGCGCCGCCGCTGACCTGCGCGGCGGGGAAGAGCGCAGCTACGGCAAAGTTGAACGGCTCCTTGCCGGTGTACGTTCCGGCGGCACGGGCCTCATCGGCCAGCAGCTGCGACGCCCCGGCCAGCGCGGCAGCGTAGGCGGGGTCGTCGGCCAGTGCCGGCTCTGGTACTTGGTCGAGCATGGCACGGATGGCGGCAACAGCGTCCTCGCGCTTGACCTCCCACACGCGGTGCGTAATGCCCGCGGGGTCGGTGACGGCGTAGAGCGAGGCGCCCTCTTTGGCAGCGCCCAGGATGATGTCCATGACGGGCGACGCCTCGTAGGCGAGCGACACGGGGCGCGGCTGAACTTTGAGTTCGGCGATCGCGCGCGCGGCGGCGGCCACGTCGGCGCTGGCATCGCCCTTGCCGCCCGCAAGTACACTCGTCGGGCAGATCGCCACGACACCCGTCACACGTCCCGGCTCGCCCGAGCATTCGTACACGTAATACGCCGCACCCGGGTCCTTGAGCATCAGACCATCGGCAATGGCTCCGCGCAGGGCATCGTTGCCGCTTAGGATGCTGCCCATTGCAGGCAGCGCCTCGAGCACGCGGTCCTGAGCCGGGCGGATGCAGGGAAACGGAAGTGCTTTCATGGGCGGTCCTAACGCGCGAGTCGGTTTGTTCGCGGCTTATTATGCCCCAACTTGGCCGCTCGCGTCCCAGAGCACGTTATCGGCGAGCGCGATTAGCACCTGCTGACAACGAACGATATCGGCGTGGGGCACATATTCGTTGGGCTTGTGCGCGAGCGCGAGCGACCCGGGACCGTAGCTCATGCAATTGCGGTTACCTGTCTTGCCGGCAATGACGGCGGTGTCGGTGTAGCCGGTAAAGAAGCCAACGGTCGTGTCCGCGTCCGTCACGTCATCGGCGGCACGCTTGAGCGCTGCTAGAAGGGGAGAGTTTGGGTCGCGCTCGATGGCGGGGCGGTCGCCCGTCACGACGTAGCTGCCGTGGCAACCGGGAATGGCGGCTTCGGCGACGGC
>CABUCQ010000112.1 GCA_902490095.1 uncultured Collinsella sp. | reverse complement strand
CTTGCTCGCTTAGGGGCGTTTTCGCTGTCCGCGCCAAAACATTGGCGTTGCCGTTGTTGGCACTTGGGGACGTTCCTTATGTGCCGGCACCTGGGGACACTCCTTATGTCCAAGAGATTGGTGCAAGAGGGGTAGGTTGCCTTGCGTCGATCTAAATAAGTTGCGGTGAGATAGTTCTTGAATTGGCCTTTTTGGGGCTAAACAGGAACTATCTCACCGCAACTGCGTTGAGCGTTTTTTGGCAGCTGGTTTACTTGCTTGCGAACAGCCAGACCAGGATGATCACCAGGATTGCGGCGACTATGCAGACGATGGCGCCGGTGAATTTGATGCGTGAGTCGCGGGTACGCTCGCGCACCGCGTCCTCGGTGGCCTCGAGCTGGGCGACTTCTCGCTCGGTCTCGGCGTATTCGGCTTTGTCGCGGGCCAAGGATCCTGCAAGCGACTCAGTGATCTCTGGGTGGTCGTGCACCTCGGTCGCCTGTTCGATGATCGACTGCGCGTGTGCGGCATCTGCTTGGGCGTTGGCGATGGTCTGCTCTTGGTCGTGGCGTGCCTTGTCCTCGGCGGCGATTTTCTCGCGCAGTTCGCGCTGGCGCGTCGCGGCGGCAGTCTTTGCCGTCTGCAACTCGTCGCGCGCGGCATCGGCTTCGGTCGTCACGGCTTGGTGCGCGCGTTTTGCGTCGGCGATAGGGGCTTGAGCCTGCTCGACGGCCTGCTCGGCTGCGGCAAGCGAGTGCTCAAGATCGGCGGTGATGCGCGGGACATCTTCTTCGGCTTTACGCAGGGCATCTGCCGTGTCGGAGATCTGCATCGAGAGTTCGCTGGTGCGCACCGTATAGTTGGCGGGATTTGCCGAGGGATTGCGTTGCAGCTCGGCGTACTCATGACGTAGCGTCTCGAGCTGGGCGCGCGTGGCGTCGACGGTTTGTTGTGCGGCGGCAATGCCGGCGTCTCGCTCTGCCTTCACCTTGTCGCGGATGCGCTTGGAATCCTCAAGACGTCGAACGAGGCGGTTGCCAGTCTCGCGTGAGCTCGCCTCGCGGGCCTCCACGGCGTCGAGCGCGGCCTTCAGACGGAGCTCAGTCGCGTCATCCTCTGTCTTCATTTGTTCGAACTGACCCTTGAGCTCTGTCGCTTTGGCGGCATGGGCATCACGGTCAATCTCGGCTGCCGCAGCGGTCTTTTGCGCTGTGGCGATCGCCTGGCGCTGGTCGGCGACGATCTGGTCGTAGCGGCCTGCGATATCCTGGCGCGTCTCGAGTTCCTCGGCCTGATCGGCAATGCGCTGCTCAAGTTCGGCCAGGTGGGCGCGGGCATCGGCAAGTGCCTTTTTCGCGGCGTTCATCTCGCGCATGGCCGAGGCGCCCTGGGCGATAAAGGTGCCCACGGCGTTCGCAGTGTTCGAGACAGCGGTCCCCAGATCGCGGTTCGCGGCGGGGGAGTGCGGGGCGGTCGGGCGAGCGGTGTCGGCAGAGTCCGCATCGGCAGCCTGCGGCGCGGCGATATTGCCGGTACCGCCCTCGACCACAGAAAAGCCTGCTGCGTGCGGATCGACCGCATCGGCGCCAATCGTGGGATGCTCGAGCTGCAGAAACGAGGGCATGGTACTGCCCTGGTCGGCAACCGGAGTCTCGCCGGGCACAAAGGTCGAGGCGGCCTCAGCGGCCTCTTCTTCCTCGGCGTCAACGTCGGCATCGGCGACAGCATCCTTCATCGCTTTGACAGCATCCATCATGGAGTCCATGACGGCGTCGAGCTCTTCTTCTGAAGACACCTCGATGGGACCCGCAGCTTGCGGAGCGGCGTCCTGTACGGGGGCGTCGTCCTGAGCGGGTGTATCGTCGTTTTCCTCGTCGGCGTTTTCTGTTTCAGGGGTTTCCGCCGTAGCGCTTTCGTCCAAGATGGGGTCGTCGATGTCGATATCATCGCAGGTCACAGCGTCAGTATCTGCGTCGACGTTTACGGAATCATCAATATGCTGTTGAGTCTGGGGGTCCAGCTCGTCTGTCATAGGTATGTGCTCCTCATCGTTGTTTGTCACCCTATGATAAAGCCTCGCGCCGACTTCCCGCGCGCCGCAGCAAAGTTTCAAAACGTGTTCGATGGCTTGCGTCGATAGCAAAAACTCGGCCACTCTATCCAATTTTTACTTGACATTCCCTTCGCCGAAAGACGTTGCGCCGTTCGCCTGCCATGGGCTTTATTTTTCGCTTGAACCCGTTAAAGTTGCATTTCAGCTTTTGGCGCGTTTATTTGGATGCGCGCAGTCGGCGGGTGCGCCCGTCGCGATTTGAAAGGACTTTATATGGGACTTTTCACTGGTAAGACCGTGATCGTCACCGGCGGCGGCAAGGCCACGCTTAAGGACGGCTCCGCTGGCTCCATCGGTTACGGCATCGATATCGCTTTTGCCAAGGAGGGCGCGAACCTCGTTATCACCGGCCGCAACGTCGCCAAGCTCGAGGCCGCCAAGGAGTCCCTCGAGGCCGAGTACGGCGTCAAGGTTCTGCCTGTTCAGGCCGATGTCTCGGCTGGTCAGGACAACGAGGCCGTCGTCCAGAACGTCATCGACAAGGCCATTGAGGAGTTCGGCCGCATCGACGCCGTCGTCAACAACGCCCAGGCCAGCGCCTCGGGTGTGACCATCGCCGACCACACCATGGATCAGTTTAACCTGGCCATTTACTCCGGTCTGTATGCTACCTATCTGTACATGCAGAAGGCCTATCCGCACCTGAAGGAGACCAAGGGCTCCGTGGTCAACTTTGCCTCGGGCGCCGGCCTGTTTGGCAACTACGGCCAGTGCAGCTATGCCGCCGCCAAGGAGGGCATCCGCGGTCTGACTCGCGTTGCCGCCAACGAGTGGGGCAAGGACGGCATCAACGTCAATATCGTTTGTCCGCTTGCTTGGACCGCTGCGCTCGAGAACTTCCAGGATGCCTATCCCGAGGCGTTCAAGGCCAATGTCCACATGCCGCCGGCAGGCCACTACGGCGACGTCGAGAAGGAGATCGGCCGCGTGGTCGTTCAGCTCTGCGGCCCCGACTTTAAGTACATGAACGGCGAGACCGTTACCCTCGAGGGTGGCATGGGCCAGCGGCCGTAGGAGTTACGGCGTTTTACCAAACGCCGTAACGGGCCGACGCTGCGCGGTCACCAGAGCGACAATTTGTCATTCAAAGAGGGCGGCATGACCAGAAGGTCTATGCCGCCCTCTTTTCATGCCAACTTGTTCGCTCTGGCGACCGCTCGCTGACGTTGCCAGAGCATCGGCGTTACCTTGGCTGTTGGATGTAGTCGTTGGGGACGTTCTTAGAAAAGTAGTCGTTGGGGACGTTCTTAAATGACTAGTCGAAGGGGACACTCTTGCCGGCGCTTGGGGACAGTCCCTGAGTGCCGGCAGATTGGGACACTCCTTTGTAAGATGGCGCTGAAGACTGTCCCCGACGACTAGTCGTTTAAGAACGTCCCTAATGACTATGACCCCTTTGCGCCAGTTTCTGTCGAGTCGGTGCTCCTTGCGGGTTGCCCGTATAATGGTTTGCGTATGAACCGCAACCAAGGAGTTCCAGTTTATGGACCAGAGCCTTTTTAAATTCGACCTGATTGCCGAGGATCCGACGACGCACGCGCGCGCCGGCGTGCTGCACACCCCGCACGGCGACATCGAGACGCCGATCTTTATGCCCGTGGGCACCAAGGCAAACGTCAAGGGTATTCCTACCGAGACCGTCAAGCAGCTCGGTGCCCAGATCGTGCTTGCCAATACCTACCACCTGTCCATGCGTCCCGGCGAGGACACCATCGCCGAGCTGGGCGGACTGCACAAGTTTATGAACTGGCACGGCCCCATCCTCACCGATTCGGGCGGTTTCCAGGTCTTCAGCCACAACGACGCCGTCAAGCTCACCGACGAGGGCGTGCGCTTTATCGTCAACGACTACGACGGCCGCCACGTGTTCTGGACGCCCGAGGACAACATGGAAATCGCCATGAAGCTCGGCTCCGACATCTGCATGCAGCTCGACCAGTGCCCCGGCTATCCTGCCACACGCGCCTACGTCGAGCGCGCGGTGGAACTGTCGAGCATGTGGGCCGAGCGCTGCTACAAGGCTCACACCCGCGATGACCAGGCACTCTTTGGCATCGTCCAGGGCGGCATGCATCTGGACCTGCGCCTGCGCTCGCTGCGCCACCTGGAGGAGTGCGGCGACTTCCCCGGCTATGGCATCGGCGGCTACTCGGTGGGCGAGGACCACGAGACCATGTTCGAGACGCTGGCGCCGCTGGTTTCCGAGTACATGCCTAAGCATAAGCCGCGCTACCTCATGGGCGTCGGCAACCCTACCACGCTCGTGCGCGGCGTTGGCGTGGGCATCGACATGTTCGACTGCGTGCTGCCGACGCGCACCGGCCGCATGGGTACGGCGTTCTCCAGTGAGGGTCGCCTTAACTTCCGCAACGCGCGCTTTGCGCACGACGACGGCCCCATCGACCCCACCTGCACCTGCCCGGTGTGCACGGGCGGCTACAGCCGCGCGCTCATCCGCCACATGGTCACGCAGAAGGAGATGCTCGGCGGTATTCTGCTGTCGATGCACAATATCTACTACCTGCTCAACCTTATGCAGCGTGCCCGTCAGGCCATTATTGAGGGCCGCTACGGCGCGTTTGTGAGCGACTGGATGAACAGCCCTGCGGCGGTGGATTACTAAGAGCGGCGTGGGCGCTTGCAGAGCGCGGGCAACGGCAAGGGCGAGCGCCGGCCGGTCATCGCGTTCGCTAAGACCGTCTGCGCGACCGCTGACCGATAGCTTGCAAGCACTTGATGCATCGTGGGTACCATACCGAATAGTTGATGTTCGGGCGGGTGTTTGGCGCATGGCGTCGACCCCGCCCGTTTTCTTTTTCTCGATAGGAGTACCCATGATTAAGAACGAGAATGTTGAGGGCGAGCCGGCCTACGACGAGACGTACCGCCGCGGCCCCGTGGTCATGCGCGGCCCCATGATTCCTAAGGACAATACGTACGCCAACCTGCTGGCGCCCGAGGAGTCGACCGACTGGCTGCATGCTGATCCGTGGCGTGTGCTGCGCATTCAGGCAGAGTTTGTCGACGGCTTTGGCGCGCTTGCCGAGCTTGGCCCCGCAGTGACCATCTTCGGCAGCGCCCGCACGCCCAAGACCGATCCGCTCTACAAGGCGGCGCGTACCGTCGGGCGCAAGATTGCGCAACGTGGCGTGGCGGTCATCACCGGTGGCGGCCCCGGTATCATGGAAGCGGCCAACAGGGGAGCGGCGAGCGTCAACGGCAAGTCAGTTGGCCTGGGCATTGAATTGCCGCACGAGCACGGGCTCAACAAATATGTGAACCTCGGTATGGACTTCCGCTACTTCTTTGTGCGCAAGACCATGTTCGTCAAATACAGCTCGGGCGCTATTGTGTTTCCCGGCGGGTTTGGCACGCTCGACGAGATGTTCGAGGTGCTCACGCTGGTGCAGACGCACAAGGTTAAGCGCATGCCGCTTGTGCTGGTGGGTACCGAGTACTGGCAGGGCCTATTCGACTGGCTTAACGGTCCGGTGATGGACGCCGGTATGATCAGCCCGCTCGATCCGGAGCTGGTGCACATTACCGACGACCTCAACGAAGCCGTCGACATTGCGCTCGGCGGGCTGATGTAGAGCAATCGTGCCCACCGCGACATGGATATGCATGGCAATCTGATGCTATCTAACGGCAGTTTGCCATCTAAATTGGGTATACTGATGCAAAAGACGAGGCGAGGAGGTCGCGTATGTCTACTGCAACGGTTAAGCCTACGACGGTTCGCATCGAAGAGGGGCTCAAGGAGCAGGCGACTGAGTTCTTGGATTCGGTCGGCCTCAGCCTCAATTCCTATCTCAATCTTGCCGTTCGGCAGCTTGTAAATCAGCGAAAGATTCCTTTTGAGATTGTAGGAAGGGCGGAAGTGCCCAACGAAGCGACGAGGCGTGCCATGGTAATCGCCGAGGCTCATGAGTTGGGGATTTTGCCGGACGATAGCCCGTCATTCAACGACGCTGATGAGCTTATGTCGTTCCTCGATGAGGACTAGCGATGTTTGAGATTAAAGTCGAGGCTCAGTTTAAGGCGGATTACAAACGGACGATGCGCATGCATCCGCAGCTAAAGAGTGAGTTTAAAGCGGCGGTTGCAGAGCTTGTGGCTCATGGGTCGCTTCCGGCGGAGTGCGGCGCCCACGAGCTCTCAAACCCGGGCGGCAATTACAACGGCCACATCGATTTCCACCTATCCGATGGCTTGGTCGATGTGGTCGTTCTTTATCTTCCCCATAAGACTAACCCAGTGATTAGGCTGGTGAGAATGGGCTCGCATGAGGAACTGTTTCAGGGTCCGCTGGGCTGATCGCCGATTTCCAAGTTGCGGTGGAATAGGGACTGATTTGCGGTCGATTGGCCAAAAACAGTCCCTATTTCACCGCAACTGATGTGGGCGCCCCGTTCGCTGCTGCGGCCCCCGGTTCTCCTCATTGCTGGATTTCGCTCAAAAACTCAGCGGCGACTTCGTTGCTTTTGAAACGGATGCTGCGGTCTTCTTTCTTGGGGAATGCCAGCAGCGGGATAGTCCCGTACCAGACAGTTTCCTCGTCAATCACGGCCGCGCACAGCCGCCCTTTGGCCTTGACGGAATAGTCGACGTTCATCTCGGCAAAAATCGCTTTCGCGTCATCGCGCGGAGGTGAGGCAACATAAACCTCAAGGGTAATCCCACGGGCGGCTGCGCCTGCGAGTGTGGTGGTGAGTTTCGTGAGGCATGCGGCGGATGCGTAGGATGCGGCTATGAAGGCACTCTTTGTGGCACCGGTGATGTCTTTAATTAAGGCTCTGTTAGACCAGGATTGACATGCCGACCTGCCGGCTAACTCGCCGTC
>CABUCQ010000111.1 GCA_902490095.1 uncultured Collinsella sp. | reverse complement strand
GGGCCAGCCCGTGGGAGGCCAGGGCGCCGCTGACCGGTGGACGGCACCGAGCCGTCATCGAACTGAGAAGGGGGAGGCCTCGCGGCCTCCCCCTTTTTTGCGTTTGCGGGCTTTTGTCTCACATAGTAGCTGTGTTTTATAACCCTCGTTTGTCGCATCTTCTGTGAACGGGCTACAATAACTTAGTCTGTGCGATATGGAGGTGAACATGGCTGAAGCTGGTATCGGCGTTGATATCGTCGAGATTTCCCGTATGAAATCAATTCTTGAAAAGACGCCGTCGTTTGCTCGGCGTGTGTTTACCGAAGAAGAGCGTGCGTATTGTGATGCATCATCGCGTCCCGCTGCTCACTATGCCAGCCGCTTTGCATCGCGCGAGGCGGTGCTTAAAGCTCTCGGCACAGGTTTTAGTCAAGGCGTGGGTCGCAAGGATGTTTCGGTAACGCGTGATAAACTCGGCAAACCGAAGGCACTGCTTTCGGGCCGTGCACTCGAGATCGCTCAAGAGCTGGGTGTTGTTGAGGTTGCTCTTTCCATTACGCTTACAGGAGATTTAGCCGTTGCGAATGCTATCGCGATTACTGAAGATGCTCGGCCTAAGCCAAAAGATGAAAAGGTGAGCACCAAGAAACGCGTTGCGCAGACATTTAAAGAGGCTCGCTCTGTTTTAGATGAGCTCGAGCAGCTTCAGAATTCGGCATTGACGGAGCACCTGGGCGATGCTTCGCAAGATACGCTAGGAGCATAGATGAAACCGGTTTTGAGTACCGAAGAAGTCGTTCGTCTCGAGGACATCATCGAACGCGAAGGGACTTCGAAGGCCGAGCTTATGGAGCTAGCGGGTGAGTTTGCCGCTAACGAGGTCTTGAAGCTCAATCCCGATCGGGTTCTCGTTCTGGTCGGTTTTGGTAATAATGGCGGCGACGGTTGGGTTGCCGCCGATATTCTGAGCCATAAGGGTGTGGACGTCGATATCGTTTCTCCGGTTGAGCCGGATGAGATTCCTGCTGCTCTGGCACGTCATGTTGCTCGTCGTACTGCCGGCCGCGATGTGCACGTTTGCGTCGGCCCCTCGCGTGACGAACTCGAGGTTTTGATCGATAAGGCCGATGTTGTTGTTGATGCCATTTTTGGTACCGGTTTCCACGGGAATCTGCGTGCGCCGTTCTCCATCTGGATTCCTACCGTCAATGAATGCGCCGACTGTGTCGTATCCATTGATGTCCCCTCGGGCCTGAATGCCGAGACGGGCGTTGTTGATGATGACTGCATTCGTGCCGAGCATACGGTGACGATGATTGCGCCCAAGATTGGTTTGTATAGCGCTGATGGCCCTGAGTATGCTGGCGATTTGATCTGCGGCAATCTTTACGACCGTCTTGACGAGGTCATCGATGATGTCGACCACGCCGCCGAGATTGTCGAGCCCGGTGACTTAGTTGATTACTTTGCTCCACTACCTACGAATATCGATAAGTATTCCCGTGGCTCTGTGCTTATCGTCGCCGGATCTGCGCAATATCCTGGTGCTGCCATTATGGCGGCCAAGTCTGCAGCTCGCGCGGGTGCTGGTTACGTGGCAGTCGCGGCTCCTGACGCCTGCGCCAATCTTATTCGCATGGCACTTCCTTCGATTCCCGTCTTTGCTATTCCGTCTGATTCCCGCGGCTCCTTTGGCGCCGCTGCGCGCATGACGGTGTGCGAGATTGCAAAGAAGTACAGCTGCGTACTGTGCGGTCCCGGTATGACGACGTCTGCCGGCGCTATGCAGGTGGTTTCGGGCTTGCTCGAGCTTGATGTACCGCTTATTTTGGATGCCGATGCACTCAACTGCCTTGCTAAGATTGCCATTGACGGTATTGATAGTAACCCCGAGATGTATCGTCGCGAGCAGCCGTTGGTTATGACGCCGCACTATCGTGAGCTTTCGCGTCTGGTTGCCGGTGACGAGGTGAACGACCTTGGTACCGCGATTGCGGCCGCGCAGAAGGTTGTCTGGGCTGCAGGCTCCGACAATCTGGTGGTCATTGCCAAGGGGCCGACGACGGCTATCTGTGGCGTTGAGCGTGTGCTGCTGCCGCTCTCGGGTCCGGCTTCTCTGGCAACTGCCGGTTCGGGTGATGTTCTCGCGGGTATTTTGGCCGGCACGCTTGCCACCATGCGCGACGAGATGGATCGTTGGGAGTTGCTGTATTCGTACGCCGTCGCACTTCACAGCTACGCCGGTTTTGCCGCGGCGACGGAGTATGGTGAGAAGAGCGTTATCGCGACCGATCTTATCGACTTGATCGGTCCTGCCATGGAGCTGGCGGCAAAGGATGCGCTCGAAGATCTGGGAATCATGGACGAAGGGTCGGATGACTAATCATGAATAAAGCCGATTTGACGCGCTGGTCCTGGGTCGAGATCGACCGTGGGGCGCTCCGTCGCAACACGAGGGCCTATAAGAACTTGCTGAATCCACGTCAGCGCCTGTGCTGCGTGGTCAAGGCCGATGCTTATGGTCATGGAGCTGTTGAGTGCGCCAAGATCATGTATTCGGTCGGTGCCGACATGTTTGCCGTGGCGACGGTTAACGAGGGCGTTGAGCTCCGACAGGGCGGGATTACGAAGCCCATCCTCATCCTAAGCGAGCCGCCTATCGAGGCCATTCCGACGTTGCTCGAGTTTGATATCATGCCCTCGGTCTATACGTCTGACTTTGCTCTTGCGTATGGCGAATGTGCCGTCGCGGCGGGCAAAGTGGGCAAGTATCATCTCGCCATCGAGACGGGCATGAATCGTATCGGCGTTCACTACACGCAGGTGCTCGACTTTGTCCGCGGTATAAATTTCCATCGCGGTATTCAGTGCGACGGCGTATTTACGCACTTCGCCACGGCCGATGAACCTTCGGGCTGGGACTACAAGCTGCAGTGTCAGCGCTTTACCGAGGCCGTTCAGGCCATTAAGGATGCGGGTTTTGAGTGCGGTATCGTGCACTGCGCCAACACGCCGTCCTCGATGCTCGACCCCTCGATGCATTTTGATATGATCCGCGCCGGCGTTGGCTTGTATGGCATGCAGCCGTGCGAGCTGAGTGGCCGCGTGATGCAGCTTGATCCCGTTATGAGCGTCCATGCGCGTGTGACGCGCGTGGCGCACCCTGCGATGGGTGAGGGCGTGGGCTACGGTTTTACCTACCGCGTACCGCGTACGCGCGTTCAGATCTGCACGCTGCCGATCGGTTATGCCGATGGCCTATCGCGTACGCTTTCCAATCGTATGGATGTGCTGTATCGCGGCGAGCGCGTGCATCAGGTTGGCAATATCTGCATGGACCAGTTTATGGTCGCCATTCAGTCCAACCCGGCACACGAGATTCCCGAGGCCGAGTATGGTGACGAGATGATCATTGTCGGCCGCGATGGCGATGCCGAGATCACTATGGACGAGATGGCCCGACTGCGCGGAACGATTAACTACGAGGTCGCCTGCGGCTTTGGCATGCGTCTCGACAAGGTCTACGTGTAGGAGCCGCTATGGGCGTCATGCACATCCCCGGTCATAGCCATCAGGCGCCACGTGAGGTCGCACTCGAGGAGATTGAGGCCGTTCTGGGCGATTGTCACCTCTGCCAGCTCTACCAGTCGCGTCACAATATCGTGTTTGGCGTGGGAAACCCCCGCGCTCGCGTCATGTTTATCGGTGAGGCGCCGGGTCGCAACGAGGATTTGCAGGGCGAGCCCTTTGTGGGGGCGGCAGGCGAGGATCTCAACGGCATTTTGTCGCTGGCGGGGCTCAAACGCGAAGACGTCTACATTGCCAACGTGCTTAAGTGCCGCCCGCCGGGAAACCGCAATCCGCGTCCCGAGGAAGTGCTGGCTTGCTCGCCGTTTTTGCGTGAGCAGATTCGAAGCATCTGGCCCGATATTATCGTGACGCTCGGCAACCCCGCGACGCACTTTGTGCTTAAGACCGAGATTGGCATTACTAAGCTGCGCGGCAGGTTCCACCAGATGGGGCATTTTGTAGTAATGCCCACTTTTCATCCGGCAGCAGCGCTGCGCAATCCGGCGTGGCAGGAGCTGCTGGAGGAAGACTTTAAGATGCTGGGCGACTATCTGGAGCGACATCCCGCACCAGAGGACGCCTCGGAATAATAAGGAGCATATATGTCCCTGGAGCGCCTGGGGGTAGGTACTTACAAAACGACTTGCGCTGCCGATACGGAGTACTTTGGCGAGCTAATTGCACCGTGCCTTGAGGACGGAGATGTGCTCATCCTGACCGGTGGCCTGGGAGTGGGCAAAACTCACTTTACCAAGGGCGTCTCGCGCGGGCTGGGCGATGGGCATATGGTTACGAGCCCTACGTTTGCGCTCATGGCCGTTCACGATCAAGGTCGTATTCCGCTGTTTCACTTTGATCTATACCGCCTGGAGCATGCCTACGAGCTCGAGGATACGGGCATTTTCGATGTGCTGGGCTATGAGGGTGCTTGCCTGCTGGAATGGGGCGAACAATTCCAGGACGAGCTGACGGATGAGTATCTTTCGGTGACGCTCAAGCGTGATGAGGGCGACAGCGATGTGCGAACGATAACGCTCGAGGCACACGGTGACCGCGCAATGGAGCTTTCCCATTTGATTGATAAGGCTGTACAAGATGAGCTTGCATAACGACAACGCGCTGGTGGTGGCGCTCGATACCTCAACCGACATGCTTGCCTGCGCGGCAAGCTGGATTGATGGGCAGACGGGCGAGGCGAAGCTCGTGAGTGGCGACCACATGTGTCGCCGTCACGCCAACGTTGAGCTCGTGAATACCGTTGATGGCGTGCTGGCTCAAGCCGGTCTGGATCGCAGCGATGTTGGTTGCTACGTGGTCGGTCGCGGCCCGGGGTCGTTTACGGGTGTGCGTATCGGCATCTCCACTGCCAAGGGCCTCGCGCGTGGTGCCAATGTTCCGCTGCTGGGCGTGTCGACGCTCGACGCTTGCGCTTGGACGGCGTGGAAGGCTGGCGTGCGCGGCAAGCTTGGTATCTTGGCCGATGCCATGCGCGGTGAGGTATATCCGGCACTATATATGCTGGGCGATGAGGGTCCCGAGCGTCAATTTGAGCGCGAACACGTGGTCAAGGCCGCCGTGGCGCTCGATGAGTGGCGCCGAGCAGCGGACTGGGACCAGGTTCAGCTGACCGGTGACGGTCTCGTGCGCTATGGCAAGCTGCTGGGTGAGGACGAGACCGTCCGCTGCGTGGAGCGCGACCTGTGGTGGCCTTCGGGCGAGGGCTTGCTGCTCGCGCACGCTGCGGGTGACGGCGATCCGGCTCGCGTCCTGCCGATTTACACGCGCCTTTCGGATGCCGAGGAAAACGAGCGCAAGCGTCTTGGTCTTGCCGAGAGTGCGCAGAGCGAAATTACGGGCGTTGCCGATGAGCTCGCCGGTCGTCATCTGCAATTCCGTCCCATGGGCGCGGCGGATGCCGAGGGCGCGAGCGCACTGGAGACCGCCTGCTTTGAAGGCGCCGGACACGAGGCGTGGACGCCGGGCATGTTCTTGTCCGAGCTGGGCGAGGACGTTGCCGCTCCGCGTAGCTGGTGGGTGGCGCACGACGACGGTCAGTTGCTGGGTCTTGCCGGCGGCATGGTCGTCGACGGGGACGTGCAGATTATGGACGTTGCCGTCGATCCGACTCATCGCCGTGAGGGTATCGCCCGCAAGCTGCTGTCGCATGTGAGCTATGATGCCCAGATGCTCGGCTGCACCACGGCTTCGCTCGAGGTCGAGGACGGCAACGAGGGAGCGATCGCGCTTTATAACGCTCTGGGCTTTACCGAGGCTGGCCGTCGCCGCGGCTACTATGGTGCCGACAAGGATGCCATCGTCATGACGGCTCCGCTGCCCCTCGTGCTTCCGGTCGACAATGCTTCGCCCGAGCCGACGGCGGCTGAGCAGCGTGTATGGCCGCTGCCTGCGCCCGAGCGAACCGTTGAGGAGCGCGCTGAAATTGAGCGCCGTCGCCTAGTGCTCGCTATCGAGAGTTCCTGCGACGAGACGGCCGTGGCGATTATCGATGCGGATGGCAATATGCTGGCCAACCAGGTGTCGACACAGATTGATTTTCACGCCCGCTTTGGCGGCGTGGTGCCCGAGATCGCCTCGCGCAAGCACGTTGAGGTGATTGTGAGTGTCGTAGATGCGGCGCTCGAGGATGCCGCGGCATCACTTGGCCTTGAGGGTGGAGCCATTGCTCCCAGCGAGCTTGCCGCCGTGGGCGTGACACAGGGTCCGGGCCTGGTGGGCGCCCTCGTGGTAGGCGTTGCCTTTGCCAAAGGCTTTGCCTACGCTGCCGGTAAGCCGCTCGTATGCGTCAACCATCTGGAGGGGCACCTGTTTGCCAACCTGCTGGCGCAACCCGACCTCAAACCGCCGTTTATCTTCACGCTTGTCTCGGGTGGGCACACCATGCTCGTGCACGTGAAGGCGTGGGGCGACTACGAGGTGCTCGGTGAGACGCTCGACGACGCCGTGGGCGAGGCCTTCGACAAGGTAGCCAAGGCATTGGGTCTGGGCTATCCCGGTGGCCCCATCATTTCCAAGCTGGCCGAGACGGGCAACCCCAAGGCGATCGATTTCCCCCGTGCGCTTAACAGCAGAGGAGACTATCGCTTCTCGCTTTCGGGCCTTAAAACCGCTGTGACGCTCTACATTGAACAGGAGACCAAGGCCGGGCGCACGATTCACCTTCCCGATCTGGCAGCTTCGTTTGAGGCAGCTGTCTTTGACGTGCAGTACAAGAAGGCCAAAAACGCATTGCACGCTACCGGATGCAAGGAATACTGCATCGGTGGCGGCGTCTCGGCCAACCCGCATCTGCGCGAGATGATGATCAAGAAGCTTGGGCGTCAGGGGATCCGCGTGACGGTGCCGCCCTTGTCTGCCTGTACCGATAACGCAG
>CABUCQ010000110.1 GCA_902490095.1 uncultured Collinsella sp. | reverse complement strand
CCGGCCCTCGCCGTTCTGCAAGGTGTACTTCCCCTTTCCGTCGAGCTCGCCGATGACACACGTCCCGTTCTCGAGCCGCCAAAAATAGTCGACGCGAAACACCTGGCTCGGATCGAGCGGGTCGCGAAACTCCACCTGCAGCTCCGGAACCGGAAAGCCGTACGCAATAAAGAACGCTCGGAACCGAGACTCGCCGCCGTTTTCGGACAGCCCGTCCGCATACGACGCAATCACCTGTGCCCTGCGATACCCTCGCCTGCCCTCGCAATCGGCGCGGAGGCGCTCGCACAAATCCCCACGTGATACGCCTTTCGCCCGCAGTGCAGAATCGGCAATCGCCAACCCGTAGGAAAACGGCGCACGCAGCAGACAATCCTCCACCGTGCGCCAAAACGGCGTCACTCGCACGCCGTCGACGCGCTCAAGCGCACCCGCCATCTGTGGACGCAACAACCTGCACCCGCTGCTCAACGTCACCGAACAGCAAATCTTAACAAGGAAACGCGGCCCGAGCAGATCATTCGGCACCTCCAGACCCCACAAAAGCGCCGCGTCATAGCCCCAAAACGCCCAATCGGGATGAAATTCCGCAAGCCCTTTGATAGTCCTCAGCGCTCGCTCCGCCGGCGTCAATGCATCCCAATCATGCTGAAAACAGAACAGGTACGGCTCGGGCTCCGCGATATCGTCGGTTCCAACATGGCGTCGCAGCCACATGAGCTCGGTATTGTCATGCGTTGCAAGCAGCGCACCTTGCTTGGCCGTCTCCGTGAGCCGCGCGAGCATCCTATTCCGCGCCAACGTGTTGCGAGTCGCATGTTTGTGTTTGAGAACGGTATTAGACACTTTCATCACCACCACGTCAGACAAATGGACCATCGTCACCGTTGCCTCCGCTGGCAAATGTCTTGATCTGTAACAGGAAGACAGTCTTTGAGCCTCTAGTTGTTACAGAACAAGATCTTTCGGCAGCCGCCAACCTTCCGTCTCAATCTGTAACAGTTACGGGCCCAAACAGCCGCCAAACGTTACAGATTGAGACAAAGTCAGGGCAGCAGGGCGACACCAGCCACATCCCCTACTCCCACTCCTGCTCGTAGATGTTGAGCGACTTTACGTAGCGCCCCTGGGCGCCCATGATGTCGCGGACCAGGCGCAAGAAGAAACTGATGCACGAGGTGTCAAAGCCATCCTGCAGGTCCTCCGGATGCACCGCACCCGGCCCATCGACTGCCGTGTCACTCAGGCGCGCGATGTCGTACAGATAGAGCTGTCCCGCCGTCAGCCAGACATCGTCGACGCAGGCGAGGCGCACCGCAATCGCTCCGTCGCTCCAATGCTCCTTTTGCACGATATGCGGGTCGTAGACATCAAAGCGACGGTCGGCGCGCGTGTCCTTCAGCGCGACCATACCAGTCGCAGGATCCTTGTCCAAAATGCCAAAGCGCGAGAAATACTGCGTGTCGCGTACCTGCTCGAGCCGCTTGAGCGCGGCAGGCGAAAGCGATGTCGGCGGCTCTTCCACATACAGCTCGAGCAGCGTCTTGCCATGGCGATAGGGGCGCTCGAAGAGCAGCCAATCGGTAAATGCCATGTTGTAGGCCATGATTTCGTTTTGCGAAGGCTCGGTGCAATAGCTGAGCCACGGGTCGACAATGATCTCGAACTGTTCGCGCGCCGGCTCCAAAAACTGGAACTTCCGCAGCATCCAAAAATGGGCCATGTCGGCAATATCGTTGCCGACGGCTTCGGCTAGCTGCGCTCGGTCTAAAACGTGGTCAGTCACGGCATCCTCCTCAAACTGATGAACCTCAATTTGAGCTTACGAGGAGGGTGGGCAGCCACTGTCAGCACGGACAAAATAGGCCTCCGGCTGCAAACCAACTGCCGACCAAACACTTGACGGGATGCTTGACCGAAAATGCGCACCGCAAAGAAACGGCAGGTAGATATAGACAGCTGACCCGCCATTTTGAGCCAGATGCCCGCTGCCACCACAGAAACAGCAGAGCACCACAGTCGCAAACGTCGACGAATGAATACTTGTACGTCGACAAATGACAAAGTCGCCCGCAAACCCGCAAGGAGTGTCCCCGAATGCCGGCACATAAGGAACGCCCCCAGCTGCCGGCACTTGGGGACGTTCCTTTTGGGCCGGCCGTTGGGGACAGCCCTTGACGATTCAGCTGTGGACAGCCGCCTTACAGCTCCAGCGCCTCGGCGACTTCGGCAGCGCAGGCCAGGGCGTCGGCCATGGCGCTCACTACGAGCGAGCTGCCGTTGCGGGCGTCGCCGGCCACATACACCGGCGCGGCATCTGCGGCGACGCCGTCGACACGCGCCGCAAGATGCGAGCCCTCGGCGACCATCACAGGCAGCGGGCGGCCCGCCGTGGCAACAGGTACGCCGACAGCTTCGAACACGCTGCGCTCCGGACCCGTAAAGCCACAGGCGATGAGCACCAGCTGGGCCGGCACCTCGTGCTCGGAGCCCGCGATGCGTTCGGGCTTGCCGGCCGACCAATCCAGATCGACCACGCGCAGGCCCGCTGCCGCGCCCTTCTTGTCCAGCAGCACCTCGAGCGTATCCACGCCCCAGGCACGCATCTCGCCGCCCATGGCAGCGATAGCCTCCTGCTGACCGTAGTCGGTCTTCTTAACGTTGGGCCACTGCGGCCAAGGGTTGCTCGCCGCACGCTTATCGGGCGCGGCCGGCAAGAACTCAAACTGGCGCACACTGCGCGCACCCTGGCGCACCGCGGTGCCCACGCAGTCGTTGCCGGTATCGCCGCCGCCAATGACCACAACGTCCAGGCCACGCGCGTTCACCGCGGGCTCACCACCATCGAGCACCGAGACGGTCGAAGCCGTCAGGTAGTCCACGGCATACACCACGCCCGGGGCATCCACATTCGTAGCCGAAAGACCGCGGGGTGCACGAGCGCCGGCAGCCACCACAACGGCGTCAAAGCCATTGAGCTTGGCCGCTACCGCAGGGTTCGTAACGTCAGCGCCCAGCTCAAAGACAATACCCAGCTCGCGCATGAGCGCCACGCGGCGCTCGACCACAGACTTCTCGAGCTTCATGTTGGGAATGCCGTACATGAGCAGGCCGCCCGGACGGTCGTCACGCTCAAACACCGTCACGCGGGCGCCGCGACGCGCGAGCTCCCATGCTGCCACCAGACCAGCAGGACCGGAGCCCACCACGGCGACCGTGGGTGCGCCCTCCCCCGCCGGCTCAAAGCGACGCGGACCGCCATTTGCCCACTCATGGTCGCTGATCGCACGCTCGTTGTCATGAATCGTCGTGGGCTGGCCGTCGACCGAACCCAGGTTGCACGCGGCCTCGCACAGCGCCGGGCACACGCGGCTCGTAAACTCGGGCATGGGCGAGGTGAGCGACAGGCGCTCGGCAGCCTCGTCCCAGCGGCCGCGGTACACCAGCTCATTCCACTCGGGAATCAGGTTATGCAGCGGGCAGCCACTCGGACGCGCCTTGCCAAAGCTCGCGCCCATCTGACAAAACGCCACGCCGCACATCATGCAGCGGCTCGCCTGGGCACGGCGCGCATCGTCATCGAGCTCCACGTACAGCGGATCAAAATCATGGCTGCGCTCCTCCACGGGGCGAAGCTCGTGGGTCACGCGATCGATATCAAGAAAAGCACCGGGCTTACCCATGGCACTTACGCCTCCTTCTTGGTCGAAGCAACAGAGCCGACAGCGCCGCCCGCGGCATCGAAGCGAGCGACATCCGCGGCACTCGCGCGACCGGTCACAATGTCAAACGCCAGCTCCTCTGCCTGCGCATGCGTCTTGCCGGCAGCCTCGGCGGCGGCGACAATCGTCAGCACGCGCTCGTACTCGGTCGGAATGACCTTCACAAAGTGCTTGCTCATCGTCTCAAAGCTGTAGAGCAGCTTAATGCCGCGCGGGCTCTGCGTCACGTCCACGTGCTCCTGGATGAGCTCGCGAATCTGCGCCAGCTCGCCGGCCGTCGGGGCTTTAAGCTCAACGCTCTCGTGGTTCACACGGGCATCGAGCGTGCCGTATTGGTCAAAGACATAAGCCACGCCACCCGTCATACCGGCGGCGAAGTTCTGCCCGACCTCGCCCAGGATGAGCGCCAGACCGCCCGTCATGTACTCGCAGCCATGGTTGCCGCAGCCCTCGACCACCACGGTGGCACCGGAGTTGCGTACGCCAAAGCGCTGGCCGGCCAGACCGTTGATGAAGCCGCGGCCGCTCGTAGCGCCAAAGAACGCAACGTTGCCCACAATGATGTTCTCGTCGAACTTATAGGTCGCATGCGGGTTGGGGCGCACCGACACCTCGCCGCCCGAAAGGCCCTTGCCAAAGTAGTCGTTGGCGTCGCCGCACACATTGAGCGTAATGCCACGCGGAAGGAACGCGCCAAAGCTCTGACCGGCCGAACCATCGCAATCGATGGTAATGGAGCCGGCGGGCAGGCCCTCGGGATGCGCCTTGGTCACCGCGTTGCCCAAAATGGTGCCCACGCAGCGGTTGACGTTGGCGATGTCGGCGCGGAAGCGAATCGGACGCAGGTGCGCACGGGCATCGGCCGTATAGGGCACAAACAACGTGGAGTCGAGCGTCTTGTCGAGCTCGCTGTCCGCAGCCATCTGGGGCAGGAAGTGACGGCCGTCGGCACCCGGGATGTGGGCACCAAACTCACAGGTCGCGCTCGCCAGCACGGGCGACAGATCCAGCAGGTTAGCCTTGCGGTTGCCCGGGACCTCGATCTGGCGCAGGCACTCGGGATGGCCGACCATCTCGTCGACCGTGCGGAAGCCCAGGCTCGCCATGACCTCGCGCAGCTGCTCGGCAACAAAGAGCATAAAGTGCTCGACGTGCTCTGGCTTGCCGCGGAAGCCGCGACGCAGGCGGCAGTTTTGCGTAGCGATGCCGGCCGGGCAGGTATCCTGCTGGCAGTCGCGCTGCATGAGGCAGCCCATGGAGATGAGCGGCATGGTCGCAAAGCCAAACTCCTCGGCGCCCAACAGGCAGGCGACAGCGACGTCGGTACCGTCCATGAGCTTGCCGTCGGCTTCGAGCACCACGCGTGAGCGCAGGCCGTTTTGCAGCAGCGTCTGCTGGGCCTCGGCAAGGCCAAGCTCCAGCGGCAGGCCGGCGTGCCAAATGGAGTCGCGCGCCGCGGCACCCGAGCCGCCGTTATGACCGCTGATCAAGATCTTGTCGGCAGCGCCCTTGGCCACACCGGTGGCGATGGTGCCGACGCCGGCCTCGCTGACCAGCTTGACCGACACGCGCGCACCGGGGTTGGCGTTCTTAAGATCGAAGATCAGCTCCGCCAAGTCCTCGATGGAGTAGATGTCGTGGTGCGGCGGAGGCGAGATCAGGCCGATGCCGGGCGTGGACTGACGAACCTCGGCGATCCAGGGGTAGACCTTCTTACCGGGCAGGTGGCCGCCCTCGCCGGGCTTGGCGCCCTGGGCCATCTTGATCTGAATCTCGAAGGCGCTGCACAGGTAGCGGCTCGTCACGCCAAAGCGCGCGCTTGCCACCTGCTTGATGGCGGAGTTCTTGGAGTCACCGTTAGCCAGCGGGGTCTCGCGGCGCGGATCCTCGCCGCCCTCGCCGGAGTTGGAACGGCCGTGCAGGCGGTTCATGGCGATGGCCATGCACTCGTGTGCCTCTTTGCTGATGGAACCGTACGACATGGCGCCGGTGTTAAAGCGGCGGACGATGTTGAGCGCGGGCTCGACCTCGTCAAGTGCCACCGGAGTGCGGCCGCTGGCATCAAAGTCGAGCAAGTCGCGCAGGCGCACGGCACGGCCGGTGCGGTGCAGGCGGGCGCTGTACTCCTTAAAGGTGTCGTAGCTGTCCTCACGGCAGGCGGTCTGCAGCAGGTAGACAGTCTGCGGATCGATGAGGTGATCCTCGCCGCCGAGCGGGCGCCACTTGGTCAGGCCCAGCGTGGGCAGTTGATCGGGAGCCGGGCTCTTAAGGATAGCGAGCGCGGCGTCGTAGCGCTCGTTTTGCTCGCGCTCAACGTCCTCGACACCCATACCGCCCACACGGCTCACCGTGCCGGCGAAGTACGCGTTGACGAACTCCGGAGTGAAGCCCACGGCCTCGAAGATCTGCGCGGAGTGGTAGCTCTGCACCGTGGAGATGCCCATCTTGGACATGATGGAGACGATGCCCGCCGTCGCGGCCTTGTTGTAATTGGCGATGCCCTGCTCGGCCGTCACGTCCAGATCGCCGCGTGCCGCCAGATCGCGGATGCACGCATGCGCGTTGTACGGATAGATGCCGCTTGCGGAGTAGCCCACCAGCGCCGCAAAGTCGTGCGGGGACACGGCGTCGCCGCACTCCACCACGATATCGGCAAAGGTGCGCACGCCGGCACGGATCAGGTGGTTGTGCACGCAGCCCACGGCGAGCAGCGACGGCACGGGCACCTCGCCCGCTCCGGCGCGATCGCTCAGCACCACGATGTTCACGCCGTCGCGGACCGCAGCCTCGACGTCTTCGGCAAGCTGCTTGAGCGCAGCCTGCAGCGCGCCCTCGCCGGCATCGCGGCGGTAGACGGCACGGAACCGGCGGGTTTTAAAGCCCACGCGGTCGATGGCGCAGATACGCTCGAACTCCTCCTCGCTCAGCAGCGGACGCTCCAAGCGCACCAGCTGGCAGGCCGTGCGGGAATCCTCGAGCAGGTTGCCGTGGTTGCCCAGGTAGAGCGTGGTCGAAGTCACCATGTGCTCGCGCAGGGCATCGATCGGCGGGTTCGTGACCTGGGCGAACAGCTGATAGAAGTAGTCGAAGAACGAACGCGTCTTCTTGGACAGGCAGGCCAGCGGCGCATCGATGCCCATCGAGGCGAGCGGGGCCTTGCCCTGCTGGGCCATGGGACGCACGACCTCGTCAACATCATCCCAGTGATACCCGAGCTTGGCCATGCGCACGGCGGCGGGCACCTCGGTATCCTCGGCGGGCGTGGGCGCGACGGGCTTGTCGAGCGCGTCGACGGTCAGCGTCTCCTCGGCGATCCAGTCGCGATAGGGCTTTTCCTTGGCGTAACGGGCGCGCAGCTCGTCGTTGTAGATGACGCGGCCGCGGGCAAAATCGACCTCGAGCATCTGGCCCGGTCCCAGACAGCCGCTCGTCAGGATGTTCTCGGGGCTCACCTCGATGGTGCCCACCTCGCTTGCCAGCATAAAGCGACCGTCGCGCGTCACATAGTAGCGGGCGGGACGCAGGCCGTTACGGTCGAGGGCGGCACCCAGCGTGCGACCGTCGGTAAAGGCGATGGCGGCCGGGCCATCCCAGGGCTCCATAAGCA
>CABUCQ010000109.1 GCA_902490095.1 uncultured Collinsella sp. | reverse complement strand
CCCATTGCTGGGAGCTCTTTCATTTAATGGTGCGGGCGAAAGGACGTCCGCGTATCCGCTTCGCGGATCCGCACCGGCTTCGCCCGCCTGCCGGCGGACTCGCCAGCTCGCTAAAAACGCTCCGCGTTTTCTTGACGCTCGCTCCTTCACAGGTTCAAGTCCCTGCGATGGGCCCATAACAAAAAAGCTCCCATTGCTGGGAGCTCTTTCATTCAATGGTGCGGGCGA
Source organism: uncultured Collinsella sp. (assembly GCA_902490095.1). Taxonomy (GTDB): domain Bacteria; phylum Actinomycetota; class Coriobacteriia; order Coriobacteriales; family Coriobacteriaceae; genus Collinsella. The sequence continues at coordinate 7,194 of CABUCQ010000109.1, read as the reverse complement.
AAGGACTTGAACCTTCATGGGGTTGCCCCCATACGGACCTGAACCGTACGCGTCTGCCAATTCCGCCACGCCCGCGTGCAGGAATTAGAATAACGGAGCGCCACCGCGAACGCAAGAACTATTTTTGAAAAAGTTTGCAGGCGTTTTCCCAGGCGGCTCGAGCGATTGCTTCGGCGTCCTCGCCGGTACGATCGACGCGGTCGTTGACCAGCGCGTTTGCCGTAATGGAAATCATTGCGGGCTCGCACTCAAGACCGCGGATCGGCTCCGGCGCCATGTACGGGCAGTCCGTCTCAAACAAAATACGGTCGAGCGGGGTTGCCGCGAATGCCTCGCGCACGTCATCGTTGCGCTTAAAGGTGGCCGCGCCGCCATAGGCGATATAGCAGCCCAAGCCCACAAAGCGCTCCATCGTGGCGCGGTCCTCGCCAAAGCAGTGCAGCACGCAACCGGCCTGAGGCACACCTACCTCGCGAAGCACGTTGTAGGCGTCCGTGTGCGACGTACGCTCTTGGTCGGTGTCCTCGTGCCGCAAATGCAGCTCCACCGGCACGTTGCGACGCACGGCAACTTCGAGCTGACGCGCCATGCAATCAATCTGCACGTCATGAGGCGCCGGCGCAATGTCGTCGTCATAATCCATGTGGTAGTCCAGACCGATCTCGCCGATACCAACACACAACGGATCGTCGAGCGCAGCAACAACCTGCGCGTGAATGCCGTCGGTATAGTCCGGTGCGCCATAGGGGTGCACGCCGGCAAGATACTTGATCTGTGGAATATCCCGCATCGGCAGAATCTCGTGCGTCAGCCAGTCGCTATAGTCCGTCACGCTTCGTTTGTCGGCAATGGGATCGAAGACCGTCACCAACAGGTCGACGCCCGCGGCTTTAGCGCGCACGAGCGTCTCGGGCACTTCCTTGTCCCAAAATGAGAGCAGATGCGCGTGGGTATCGGCAAGTGGTGCCAGCGGCTCCGGACAGACGACCGTTTTCTTTTTCTTGGTAAACATCACGCGTTCGGCATTAAGCGTCATGGGATAGCTCCTGGGCCAGATGGACAAAGTCCGCAACGTCAAGTGTCTCGGCACGCGACGTGGGCGCGATACCACAAGTCTCAAAGGCAGCATCGAGCACGTCCTTGGCAAAGCCGTTGGCGCTCATGGAGTTGCGAATGGTCTTGCGGCGCTGGGCAAATGCGGCGTCAATCACGCGAGTCACAAAGTCGCGGTCAAGCCCCTCGGGCAGTGCGCCATCAACACGGTCGATACGCACGACGGCGGAGTCCACATGCGGTGCCGGCATGAAGCAGCGCGGCGGCACCTCAAAGCGACCCATCACCTGCGCATACAGGCCCAGCTTGGCCGTATAGCCGCCATAGGTTTTGTTACCGGGAACTGCGGCAATGCGATCGGCAACTTCCTTTTGCACCATGACCACGGCACGCTTGAGCGCGGGCATCGTCTGGAAAAACTGCAAGATGATCGTCGCTGCCACGTTATAGGGCAGGTTCGCGACAAACACCGTGGGCTCGCCGCCAGCAGCCTGCTCAATCTGCTCCGGGCCCACCTTGAGCGCGTCGCCCATGATAAAACGGAAGTTGGCATAGTCGACGGCATGGGCATCGAGCACCGGCTCGAGCTCAGGATCGGCCTCAATCGACGTGACGCACGCCGCCTCCTGCAGCAGTGCAAGCGTGAGCGTGCCAACGCCCGGGCCGACCTCGAGCACGCGCTCATCGCCCGCAAGCTCAGCGAGCTCACAGATGCGTTCGATCACATGGTTGTCGATCAGGAAGTTTTGGCCCAGGCGATGCTTGGTCGCAAGGCCAAACTCCTCTAGCAGCTCCCTAGTTGCCGTGGGGTTTGCCAAAGGCGAAGTTGTCATGGTTGCCTCCTTAACATGGTGGCTGCATCGTAAAGCAAAAGGGCATGGACCGTTGCGGCCATGCCCTTACCGTTACACAGCAAATTGCCGATATGGCACTCGCGCGACGTCTTAGCCCAGACGCGGGAACAGCGGATCGCCCTTCTCGACGGGCTGACCGCCGGCAAGCAAGCCCCAAGTGCAAATGCCTTTGAGGTCGTCGCTCGTGGCCTCGCCCTCACAGGACAGACGGCGCAGAGCCTCGACAGAAGTCTGGGGCATAAGCGGCATCAGCAGGTGGGCGGCGATGCGGATGGCCTCGAGCAAGTTGTAGATCACAAATGCCAGTTCGTCAGCCTTGGCCTCGTCCTTGGCAAGTGCCCAAGGCTCGGAGTCCTCGATGTAGTGGTTGGCGGCATGGATGAGCTCCATGACCTCGTCCTTGGCTCCACCGTAATCGAGCACGTCCATCTTGGCCATGTAGCGCTCGACCAAACCGTCGGCAATCTTTGCCAGCGGGTTATCGAACGCATCGAACGATGCGGGCTTGGCGGGCGCGCAACCGTCAAAATACTTGCCGCTCATGTTGAGCGAACGCGAGATGAGGTTGCCCCAGCTGTTGGCCAGGTCGGCGTTGTAGACCTGCTCCATGCGGTCGAAGCTGATGGCACCGTCAGTGCCAGGGACGACGTCGGTCATAAAGTAGTAGCGATAGCCCTCGACGCCCAGCATGTCGATAACGTCCTGCGGAGCGATGGCGTTGCCGCGGCTCTTGGACATCTTCTCGGCCTTGCCGGTCTCGGCATTGCGCACGGTCAGGAAGCCGTGGGCAAAGACGTGCTCGGGCAGGGCCTCGCCGATGGCCATGAGCATGGCGGGCCAAATGACGCAGTGGAAGCGGATGATGTCCTTACCCACGATGTGGAACTGCGCGGGCCAGCGATAGGCCAGCTCGGCACGCGCCTCGTCGGTGTCGACACCGTAGCCGACGGCCGTCATATAGTTGAGCAGCGCATCGAACCACACGTAGGTCACGTGACCCTCGTCAAACGGGACCTGAATGCCCCAGTCAAAGCTCGTACGGCTCACGGAAAGGTCATTAAGGCCGCCCTCGACAAAGCTACGTACCTCGTTCATGCGGAACGCAGGCTCGACAAAGTCGGGGTGCTCGTCGTAAAGCTTGAGCAGCTTGTCCTGGAAAGCGGAAAGCTTAAAGAAGTAGGACTCCTCCTGCACGCGCTCAAGCGGACGGTGGCAGTCGGGGCACAGGTGCTGGCCGACGCTGCCGTACTCCTCGTCGCCCTTCTGGACCTGCGTATCGGTGAAGTAGGTCTCGTCAGGCACGCAATACCAACCGTCGTAGCTGCCCTTATACAGGTAGCCGGACTCCTTCATGCGCTCCCACAGGTACTGCACGGCATGATGCTGGCGCGGCTCGGTGGTGCGGATGAAGTCGTCGTTGGAAATCTCGAGCTTGCTCCAAAGCTCCTTGAAGTGCGGGGCCTGGCTGTCGGTCCACTCCTGCGGCGTCATGCCATGCTTGGCTGCGGCCTCGGCGACCTTCTCGCCGTGCTCGTCCATGCCGGTCAGGAACTTGACGTTATAGCCGGCGGAGCGACGATAACGGGCCTGAACGTCGGCGATGATGGTGGAATAAGCCGTGCCCAGGTGCGGATCGGCGTTGACGTAGTAGATGGGCGTCGTGATAAAGAACGAAGGCTTGCTTTGATCCATGGGGTTTGTCCTCCAGAAAAACGTTGCATACAGAGGATGATTCTAGCGCAAGGGCTGGATATCCTCCATCTATTGCATATCGAGCACCATGGCATAGACATCGCGCTTGCGGCGCGAATACTTCTGAGACAGGCGCTTGGCCACTGCAGACGCGGGCTCCCCCTCCTCGAGCGCGGCGCGGATATCCTCGCGCAGGGCCTCGTCGTGATCCGCTGCCGCGGCGCCAACCGGCACGGCACCGGCCTCCTCATCCTCGCTCGGCGGCGCGATGACCAGCGCAATCTCGCCCTTTACCTCGCCGCGAGCACGCAGCTCCTCGGCAAGCTGGGCAGCGGGCCCGCGCAAGACTTCCTCGTGCAGCTTGGTGAGCTCGCGGCAGACGGCAACCTCACGCTGGGGAAAGACCTCCACCACGGCCTCGAGCGTCGCCACGATGCGATGTGGAGACTCGTAGAAGATGAGCGCGCCGGGCACCACGGCAAGGCGCTGCAAACGGCGCACACGGTCGCCGTGCTTTCGGCCCAAAAAGCCCTCGAAGAAAAAATGCTCGCAGGGAATGCCGGACGAAACGAGCGCCGTGACGCAAGCAGAGGGCCCGGGAATAACTTCTACGGGCACATCGGCCTCACGTGCCGCCTCGACCAGCGCCTGGCCGGGATCGGACACGCTCGGCATGCCGGCGTCCGAGGCAAAGGCGAGGGTCTCCCCCGCCAGCAGACGGTCGACTAGGCCGGCGGCGCGGCTGGCGATCACATTCTCGTCGCAACGGACAAGCGGCTTGGAAATGCCCAGGTGCATCAGCAGCTTTGACGTCACACGCGTGTCTTCGCAGCAGATGGCATCGGCGGCGGCAAACGCCTCGCCAACGCGCGGGGACAGGTCGCCCAGGTTGCCGATGGGCGTGCCGACCACATAGAGTTTGCCCGTATGGGCGCTGTTTTGCGTCATATCAACCTATTCAATCATGCCGCGCTCGAGCGTACCGAGCGCCGCGCGGGCGTCCCATGCTGCAATGCGCTTCTCGGTCTTCCACGTTTGGAAGAACCAACCGGCAGCCGGCGCAAACGAAGCCAGCTGATTGGCGATAAACACGCGCTCGTAGGCATTGCGGCCCTCGGGCGTAACCGACGAGTTGGCAAAGATCGCCGCGCCCGACCATTCGCCCACCAGCACGGGGAACCCAGTCGAAATCGCTTCTTTGAGCTCGCGCTTGTTGCGCGAAATCGCCGTCGTCAGCCCGCGGGGGCTCGTGATATCGAGCGCATACTCGTCACGGTAATGGTACAGGTGAAGGTCCATGTAGACGTTCTTGTACTTGGCGCCGCGCATAAAATGCTTCCACTCGTTGGGATGCCCCGACGACGAGAAGACGACGATCTTATCCTCGGGCATATACGAACGGACGAGCTCGTAGGCGTCGCGATAGAAGTTGCGCAGGTAGTGCGCCGGAATGCCATCCGTCATGGCAAAGAGACTCTTGCGGACGCTCATCTGCGGCGTGTCCAGCAGCTCAATGCCCAGCAGGCTCTCGGCCTCGCCGTAGCGATCGGCCAGGCGCTCGAGCACGTCGAGCGCGACATGACGGCCGTTGGTGGACGAATGCCACTCGGCGACAGCCTCCGGCGTGGCGGGCGAATCGTTGGAATCGCCCTGGCCACCGGGCACAGTTGCCAGATCAAGCAGCACGCGGATGTCGTACTTGGCAGCCCACTCAATTGCACGGTCGATGTAGTCGACAACCGAGATGTAGGACGCATCGGACTCCTGCGAGCCAAAGGCATACCAAGGCACCGGCAGGCGCACGGCGTTGAGGCCGATCTGCGCCATGCGACGGAAATCATCCTCGCTCACAAACGTCTCGTAATGACGGCGCATGCGCTCGTTATAGGCGGCGGTGCCCATGGCCTCCTGCAGCTCGGCCGCATTGGATGCACCGGTCGCCGCGTATAGCGACGGGGTCACCCAAGGCTCGGGAATAAACCAGCCAGAGAGATTAACGCCGAGTATCCTCTCCATCACTGCCCCCTTCGGATCGTGCAGGCCGAGCCTGCATCGTATTGCATAGGAAAAGTATCGTTTTGAGTATACCCGCGCGTGCGGACAGACGACCGAACGGTCTGTAAAGTGGCGCAAAAGCGAGAGGAATGTCTGAGCGGGCGGGCCCGAAATGTGCACGCACGTCGGAAGTAAGCGCCGGAAAGCGCGTCCCGTTTTTCGCAAAAGACTGGGATGCATTTTCCGCTCGAGGCCTCAATCGGAAAATGCATCCCGTTCTGAGCGCGGGATCTGGGACGCAGTTTCCGCCAAAGACCGCAAAAGGAAAGCACATCCCATTCTGACGCCGGATTCCGGGTCGCGCTTTCCCAAGCGGCCTCAAAGCGGAAAACGCATCCCACTCTGAAGCCAAATTCCGGGACGCAGTTTCGCAGAGCCCTCGATAAAAGAAAAGGACCCCTTTGCAGAGGTCCTAGTCAATTCAAGGTGGCGGGGAAGGGAATCGAACCCCTGACACGAGGATTTTCAGTCCTCTGCTCTACCAACTGAGCTACCCAGCCATTTGAGGTGTGCCTTGTTTCAAGGCTTGATTAGTATAACCAAGGACGCGTTCCGGTCAACCGAGAATTTTAAAAAAGTTTTTGAGCACAGTCTCGGTTCTATAAATCGGCACGTCAGAGACATCAGCCGGCAGCAAGAAGTTTTTCGCTCAGTCCCTTAAGCCGGCACGCGTTGGAGAGCAGGAGTCGAAACAATGATTGAAGGACGCTCTAGTACGGCCCAGGCGCCGAGGCAGGAGCACATGCGCCAAGGACGAACGTTTTCGTAGCGCGCGAGGATATTGCCGTCGCGATCGATGAAGGCGATGTCGATGGGATAGGTCATAAAACACGTATGGACCGAAGAGCAGCGTGGAAACGCCATGACGAGCGACAGGCCGTTGGCGGCAACCGGACGCCGTCCCAGCATGCCGCGCAGGCGCACGACAAACGACTCCGCCACCACAAACTCGGCCGGCGTCCAACCCAGCCTATTGAGTGCCCGCGCGTAGGCGATGTAGGACGAGACCGCGGTCACATGACCACCCCCGGATGCCATGGATCGACCGTCACCGCGCGCTCGTGCGACAACGTTGTCGGCGCCCCCAGCGGAACGCCAGCGATGCTGAGAGAAGTCGGCCACGGCTCATAGTGCATGGTGCAGGTGTAGGTCCTAAACGTACCGGATAGGGAGAGCAGGCCACCATCTGATGCCTTCGCGCCTTGCTCGCTCGACACTTCGATCTGCAAGTCATAGCCTTCCATGGCATTCAGAATTTGAGTCTGGACCGTCGCCGAGGCATCGGCAGAGCTTTCGTCGCCCTCCCCCTCCGACGCCACGGCATGCGCTAGCACGATGTCGGGCACCACGCGGTCGAAGCGCGCGACAGCGCCGGCAAAGATCATGACGTTGTACACGATGAGTGCCAGCACCAGCAAAACGGGCGTAACCACTGCCATCTCCACCGTCGCTTGGGCGCGCTCCTCGCGCAGACGCATGCGGATACTCATTACGACCCACCGCCCAGAGCGCCAACCAGCGTGGCGACATCGACGGTGAG
>CABUCQ010000108.1 GCA_902490095.1 uncultured Collinsella sp. | reverse complement strand
CCCGCCGCTCGAAGAGCCCGTCGTGAAGCGCGTCATCCACACCACTGCTGACTTCTCGTACGCCGATTCCCTCGTGTTCACCCATGACGCCGCGCACTGTGCGCTCGACGCACTGCGCGCAGGGGCCACGGTGCTCACCGACACGAACATGGCGCTCGCAGGCATAAGCAAGCCCGCGCTCGCGAAGCTCGGCTGCAAGACCGTGTGCTACATGGCCGACCCTGATGTCGCCGCGGCTGCGCGCGCCGCGGGCACGACTCGCGCCGTTGCGAGCATGGACAAAGCTTGCGGCATCGAGGGTCCGCTCATCGTGGCCGTCGGCAACGCTCCCACAGCACTTCTGCGCCTCGCCGAGCTCATGGACGCGGGGAAGATCGCGCCCGCGCTCGTCGTTGGGGTGCCGGTCGGGTTTGTGAACGTGGTCGAGGCGAAAGAGGAGCTACTCGCGCGACGCGTGCCGGCCATCGTCGCGAGGGGTCGCAAGGGCGGCTCGACCGTGGCGGCCGCCATTATGAACGCGCTGCTCTACCAGATCACGCGCCCAGGCGGCCCGAAGTGACGGCCCCCGCATCCGCGCCGGCGCTGCGCATCTTCGCCGGCACCACCGAGGGCCGCCTTCTGTGCGAATGGGCGAGCGGGGCGGGCATCCCAGCCCGTGCCTACGCGGCAACCGAGTACGGAGGTGAGCTTTTGGGCGAGCTTCCGGGCATCGAGGTGCATGCGGGCAGGCTCGACAAGGCCGACATGGAGCGCGAGCTTTCCGGCGCGCGCATCGTCGTCGACGCCACGCATCCCTTTGCTACGCTCGCAAGCGGCAACATCCGGGCCGCTTCGCTCGCCGTGGGTGCACGATGCCTGCGCCTTGCGCGCCCGGTCGAGGCGCTGCCCAAAGGCGTCGTCTCGGTCACGTCGATCGCCTGCGCGGCGCGCTTTCTCTCCGAGAACCCGGGTCGCGCGCTTCTCACGACGGGGAGCAAGGAGCTTGCTCCCTACACGCGCGTCGCCGATTTCGCGGAGCGCTTCTTCGTGCGTGTGCTCCCGCTGCCCGGTGCTATAACGAAGTGCATCGACGCGGGGTTTTCGCCGTCGCACGTCATCGGCATGCAGGGGCCCTTCACCCGCGAGCTCAACGAGGCGATGCTTCGGCAGGTGGGCGCCCAGTGGCTTGTGACCAAGGACTCGGGAACCGTAGGCGGCACGGCCGAGAAGATCGCCTCCGCGCGCGACGTGGGAGCGCGCTGTATCGTGGTCGCCCGTCCCGCCGAGGGAGGCGGGGCCCTTTCGCTTAGGGAAGTGGAAGACGCGCTCTTACGGGAGTTCGCGCGCTAGGCGCTCGCCGCGCATGCGTGCCCTCCCGCCTGCGAGGAGGAGCGCCCCGAGCAAGCTCGACCCGTACAAGCCTGTCATCCGCCAATCGCTCGAGGACGACGCACGGAACTGGCGCAAGCAGCCCTTCAATAAGTTGCGGTGAAATAGCGTCTGTTTTTGCTGCTAAATAGCATATTCAGTCCCTAATTCACCGCAACTTGTTGGTGGTGGCTTACTGGTAGCGTAGGCATTCCACCGGGTCGAGCTTTGCTGCACGGCGAGCGGGGTAGAAGCCAAAGATTACGCCGATGCCGACGGAGACGGCGAAGGCCAGCAGCACCGTGGCGATTGAAAAGCTCGGTATGATTTGCCCGCTGGCTCCGAGCTCGCCAAGAATCCCAGATCCGGAGGCAAACATCGCGAGGCCCCATGCCAGCAGATAGCCAATCAGGACACCCAACAGTCCGCCGGTGACGCACAGCGCCGAGGACTCGGCCAAAAACTGGGCGGTGATATCGCGACGACTGGCGCCCAGAGCGCGGCGGATGCCGATCTCGCGGATGCGCTCAGTCACGTTGGTGAGCATCATGTTCATAATGCCGATACCGCCGACAAGCAGCGAGATGCTGGCGACAGCACCCATGATGAGCGAGAACGCGCCCATAAAGGAGTTGAGCGCATCGATGGCGCTTTTCATGGAGGTCGCCGATACGCTGTCGTACTCATCATCCTCCGCGATGCCCTTCATCGCGCGCACCTTGGACTCGATGGTCTTGCAGAGTTCATCCATGTCCGTGCCCTCGGCGGCAAGTGCCGTCACGCTGGGGAATGAAGGATTCTCGTCGCCAAACAGCCCGGAGATGGTTTCGCGTGGCATATACAGCGTGAGCGAGCCCATGGAGTCGCTGCCGCCGTCGATAACGCCGACAATCTGTACCTCGCCGTTGGAGACCTTAATAGTCTTGCCTACCGCGTCCTGTTCGTTGCCGTAAAGCTGATCGGCGCCGCCGCGGCTGATGAGCGCCACGCGCGAGCCTGATTGGGATTCGGCCTGGGAATAGGTGCGCCCCGCAACGAGCTTGCTGGCCCCCACGGCGTCGAGCATGTTGCTATCGACACCCTGTGCCATGACGGTATAGCTTTTATCGCCGGTCTTGTACTCGGTATACGCGCTGTCGACAATGCCGATCTGCTCAATCTGCGGCACCAGTTTTTGAAGCTTCTCGATGTCCGACTCGGTGAGTTCTTGCGACGAATAGATTTGCACCATGCGTGCCGCATTGAGGCCCAGACTGTTGACCAGGCTGTTTTGGATGCCGCCGATGAGCGAAGTCATGGCGATAACCGAGGCGATGCCGATGACAATGCCCAGGATGGTGAGCAGGCTGCGCCCCTTGTTAGCTTCGAGCGAGTGAAGGGCTTCCTGGATGAGATCGCGGGCGCTCATGCCACCACTCCTTTCGGCGGGTTGGCGGAGGCGGAAATCATGGGCAGGCTATCTACAGCGCTGCGCAGGGTCCGCGGTGCATGTGGAATATACGCGCCGTCGTGAATGCGACCGTCGCGGATGGTCACGGCACGGTCGGCCTCGGCGGCGATGCCGGGGTCGTGTGTGATAAGCACGATGGTTTTGCCGCGCTTCTGGAGCTTATGGAAGGTCTCCATCACAAGCGCTCCGGTAGCGGAGTCCAGGTTTCCCGTCGGCTCGTCAGCCAGAATGATGGGCGGATCATTGACGAGGGCGCGCGCGATTGCGACGCGCTGCATCTGGCCGCCCGAGAGCTCGGATATGCGGTGGTCCCAGTGGTCGACGGGCAGCGTGACAGCCTGCAGCGCGTGCACGGCGCGCATCTCGCGCTGGCTACGGGGCACATTGGTGTAGGCCAGCGGCAGCATCACGTTTTCGATAACCGACAGGCGCGGCAGCAGGTTGAAGCTCTGAAAGACAAAGCCAATGCTCAGGGCGCGGACTTCGGTGAGCTCGTCATCATCGAGCTCGGCCACGTTGAGCCCTTGCAGGTGGTAGTCGCCCGCCGTCGGCTTATCCAGGCAGCCTAGGATGTTCATGAGGGTTGATTTGCCCGAGCCCGAGGGGCCAGTAATGGCGACGAACTCGCCGGGATCTACCGCCAGTCTCACGTTATGCAGGATGTGGGCGCAACTTGCCTCGCTTTCAAAGATGCGGTGCACGTTGCGGATGTCGATAACGGGACGCATTACATGCCCTCGTCGTCAGACATGCTGCCCGAATCCGTGCTGTAGCCGCCGTCAGCCGTTGCGTCCGCTCCGGTGTCCATGACGAGGGTGTCGCCATCGCGCAGCTTGGTAATCGGCACGTTAGGGTTGATCTCGTTGCCCTGGTCGTCGCGCTTGACCTGTGTCTTGCCGACTACGGCTTCGTTGTCGTTTTGCGTCACGACGGTCACTTTCACGCGGCGGGTCTGTTTGCCCTCGTCATCGGTTGCCACGTTGACGTAATAGTGTTCGCCGTCTTCGGTCATGAGCGCCATCGTCGGCACCATCACCACGTCGTCGAGCTGCTCGGTCACCACCGAGACCTCGGCCGTCATGCCCGGCTTCAGGCGCGCGTCGGGCGCCTCGATGAGGATGTCGACGTTAAAGGTTACGCTGCCGCCGCCACCGTTAGCGGCGTCGGAGTTTGCCACCGACGCGATAGCCGTGACGGTGCCCTGGCTCACGATATCGGGAAACGCGGGATACGTGACGTTGGCGCTCTGCCCAACGGCGATCTTGGCGATGTCCTTTTCTCCCACCTGTACGGTCACCTTCATCTTGGATAGGTCGGCGATCTGCATGCACTGCTTGCCACCGCTCGTATCACTTTCGCCCATAATCATGCCGCCTGTTACCGTGGCGCCCACCTTGGCGTTGAGCTCCACGATGCTGCCCGAGCTCGGGGCCGTGACCGTACGGCTGGCGGCCTTGGCGTTCGCCTGATCGAGGTTTGCCTGGGCCGAAGCGAGGCTGCGCTGCGCGGCCGATACGGCGTTCGTGTCCGCTGATGCGTCGGAGACGCCAGCCGCTGCGGAAGCTCCATCGACGTCCGTCGTTGGGGTGGCCTGAGCGGCAGCTGCGGCTTTCTTCGCATTAGCGAGGTCTTCTTGAGCGGCAGCAACTGCACGCTGTGCCTCGGCAACGTTGCGATCGAGCTCGTCGTTTTTAATGGTCATAAGCACGTCGCCCTCGTTGACGGATTGGCCCGCCTGCACGTTGATCGAATCGACCGTGCCGTCGACAGAAGGGGAGACCACTGAGGACGAAATTGGTTTGAGCTGGCCTTTCGCCTCGACCGTTGTGGTAAACGTGCCCTCGGTCACCATGTCGGTCACAGGCCCGCTAGTGCCCTGTGGCTGCGCATTGATAACCAGGGTCACGACAACGGCGATGAGCACAATGGCGGCCACGACGCCGGCCGCAATGCCGCGTCGGATGAGCTTTTTGCGTCGACGTTCGGCACGTTTTGCCTTGAGCTTGGCATATGCCTCTTCATCGGAAATCTCGGTCGCATCGTTCGCGCGTCCGCTCTGCTTATCGGCATGTACGTTTGTAATCAGAGGAATCGTTTCGGTGACATCTTCGAGCGTGTGCTCGGTATCATCCGGGCCCGGGGTGGTCGTGGGGACATTCGGCATAGCGTCTCCTTTATAGAAAGTACCTCGATAAGTATATGCGCCCACCGGTTGAGGCGGGCGCATAAGACGGTTTCTTTCGGAACTGTTAGATTGGTCGCAGCGGTTCCACGTTGTATGAATGTGCGCGTTGCACTACGAGTGGACAACCACACACAGGCCGACTTTGATGCAGTCGTGAAGTGCCTTGGCGTCTGCCAGGCGCAGGTTGATGCAGCCGTGGCTGCCGCACCATTTGTACGACTCGGCGTTATCGAAGCTCTTGTCGTTTTGCCAGGTGGCATCATGGAAGCCGATCATGTTGCCCTCAAACGGCATCCAGTAGCTCACCGGACTCTCGTATTTGGGCTTGCCGGTCTCGGGGTCCTTGGCTCCGATCAGGGTGCTGCCGCCGTCGTTGCTGTTGATCTGCCAGACGCCCTCGGGCGTGGCGTCCTCGCCCGGCTTGCCCGAGATAAAGTTGGCCTCCCAAACGATATTTCCGCTCTCGTCATAGTAGCGCGCGTGCTGTTCGGACAAGTCGACGTCGATATACGCCTTCCAGTCGGGCTCTCCCTTTGCGGTAAAGGTGTCGGCCTTCTGGGAGTACTTGATCTCGATTTCGCCAGTCTGCTTGTTGTTAATGGCGTCCTCGACCTGCTTGGCGAGCGAGCTGCTGTCGATGGACCAACCAAAGTCACCGCCTTCGACGGCGCACTGCTTGCTATCGGCGCGCGTCCACCAGCGAGTGGAGCCCACGGTATTAAAGCCGTTAGCGAGCTCGGCTGCCCAGCTGCTGATCTGCGTCGTATCGAGCGTTGGGTTGGCCGGATCGGCAAAGCTGATCCACTGCAATACGGAGCTGCCATCAACCTTGCCAGCATCCTCGCCGTTGAGCTTGAGGGTCACGTTGACGCCCAGGAAGTTGTTGGCGGCATCGCATGCGGCCTGAATCTGATCATCGGTCAGCGTTCCATTGAGCGGCTCATAGGCATCGTTGCCGAGCTTGGAAAGATCTACGGTCTCGGCCAGCGAGGCAAGCTCGAGCTCGGCATATTTAATGACATGCTCGCGGTTGAGTTTTTCGTTGGAGCGCGCCTTCTCGACGGTAAACTTGCCGGCCTGCTCGTCATAGGAGCTATTTGCCTCGAACGTGCCCGAACGGCCCTCGTTAAACTCGTCGATGGCGGCGCCCAGATCCTTCTCAAACTTCTTTTGGTCAAAGGTGTCGGAGAGCATGGACAGGTCGACGTCTTGATCAAGATCGACTTCGTTGGAGGTAGCGGTTGTTTTGGTCTTGCCGCTTAAGGATTCCACAAGGCGGACCGGCCATACAAAGGCTTCGTTGTGGCTGATAATCTCTTTTGCGGCAGCTTCACCGTCGACGATGGGCTCATCGGACTCGGGCTGATAGGTCCAGTTAAAGTCATCGCCTGTCACGGTGAGCTTATAGTGCTTCCATGCCGAGTTGACCTTGGTGGCGGCAGACGAAGCGTTGGAGAACGAGACGTCGACGCCGGCGATGATGGTGTTGGGGTAGGCTACCTGCGAAAATGCTACGACGCCTACGATATAGACAATGACGATTAGACCCAGGACGACAAAGAGCGTCGTCTTTTTGCCCGACTTATTGTTGCCGGCGGACTTGCGCGCGGGGCCGCGATCGCCTCGAGCGTGCGTGGGGGGCTGCTTGGGCGCATTGCCGTTTGCCTGGTGCTGCTGACGTTGTTGACGCTGCTGTCGCTGTTGGTTCGGGCGTTGGGAAGCGTTTGCCGCACCACGCTGCTGACCGTGGCTCGGCGCGATAGGACGCGGCGACTGAACGCCGCCGGCGTGCCTGCTCGGCTGCTGCGGATCGGGAATCAGTTGAGTTCGATCGTTTTGCGACATCGTATGCATATCCTTCGATTTTCGCCTTGCGGTTCATCGTGTTTTTACTGGGCTTGCATTATAGCGATTGCCCTGCTGTTTGTGGTACGGAAACGGTGGCATTCAAAAGAGGTGGGACATTTGTCCCACCTTTGAGTCGTTCTTTGTCGCTATCCGCACACGCCGCATTTTGCACAGGCCGAAAGTGCGGCCGGAGCCTGCGCGATGCCGCCCTTTGCCGTCTCGCGCAGCGTGGCTGGCAACGCGTGGCCCACCGAGAGCATGACATGTGCCATCTGGTCAAACGGCACCAAGCTCTTAATGCCTGCGAGGGCGAGTTGTGCCGAACTAAAGGCCGCTGCCACGCCGATGGCGTTGCGGTTTTGGCAGGGCACCTCCACGAGGCCACCGACGGGGTCACAAACGAGGCCCAGCAGGTTACTCAGCGCGATGGAACTGGCGTCGAGCGCCTGCTCGGGCGTGCCGCCGAGCATCTGCACCAGCGCGGCGGCCGCCATGGCGGCGGCGCTTCCCACCTCGGCCTGACAGCCGCCCTCAGCGCCGGCGACGCAGGCGCTTGTGGTGAGGTTGAGGCCGATGGCGGCTGCGCAGTAGAGCGCGTCCATGACCTGCTCGTCGTCGAGCTGCAGGCGATCGGCGAGCGCCAGCACGCAGCCGGGCACAA
>CABUCQ010000107.1 GCA_902490095.1 uncultured Collinsella sp. | reverse complement strand
GGGTCTTGGGATCCTCCGGAATATCGATCATGGTCTTGAGCCAGTCGTAAGAAACACGCATCTAGCTCTCCTTTCATACTGAAAGCCTGCGAAGAGATGCAGGTGGAAACTTCAACTTTGTGAACATTCCTTACAAAGCGAGGGTTGTCCAAGTGCGGCAGATCGGCCCGAAAGAGGAGCGCCGCGTACTTTCGTACGCAAGCGACGAATGAGCGCCGAGGTGCCGTGCTTGGGCAAGCCGCAGCCTAGAACTGATTCAAGAAACGCATATCGCCTGTCATGAGCGTTCGCAGGTCGGGCAGGTCGTAGCGCAGGGCCGCGACGCGCTCGGCGCCAATGCCAAAGGCGAAGCCGGTGTACTTCTCGGGATCGATGCCGCAGTTGATCAGGACGTTGGGGTCGACCATGCCGCAGCCCAGAATCTCGATCCAGCCGCTGTGCTTGCAGAAGTTGCAGCCCTTGCCGCCGCACACGTGGCAGCTCACGTCCACCTCGCAGCTGGGCTCGGTGAAGGGGAAGAAGTGCGGGCGGTAGCGCGTCTTGCGGTCCTCGCCAAACATGCACTTAACAAAGTAGTCGAGCGTGCCCTTAAGGTCGCCAAAGGTGATGCCCTCGTCGACGACCAGGCCCTCGATCTGGTTGAACTGCGGCAGATGGCAGGCATCGGCCGTGTCGGGACGGTAGACGGTGCCCGGGCAGATCATGTAGATGGGCGGCTTCTGCGACTCCATGGTGTGGATCTGCACACCCGAGGTCTGGGTGCGCAGCAGCACATCGGACTCGCCGTGGGCGTGAGCCTCAGGGTGCGCGACGCTGCCGGGGTTGTTATCGACCACGTAGAAGGTATCGCGGGCCGAGCGGCTCGGGTGATCCATGGGAGCATTGAGCGCAGTGAAGTTGTAGTAGGAGGTATCGACCATGGGGCCGGACTCGACGGTGTAGCCGATGCCGCAGAAGATGTCCTCGGCCTCCTCGATAATCTGCTTGATCAGGTGCTGGTGACCGATCTGCGGACGGATGCCCGGCAGTGTGATGTCGACGGCCTCGTGCTCGAGTGTGTGCTTGAGGGCGGCGGCCTTCATCTCGGTGGTGCGCTCGTCGAGCATGCCCTCGATCAGCTGGCGCATCTCGTTGGCGCGCTTGCCCATCACGGGACGATCCTCGGGGGCGAGCTTGCCCATCATGCGCATCAGGCCGGTGATGCGGCCCTTGCGGCCGAGCAGCTCAACGCGCGCAGCCTCGAGCTTGGCGGCGTCGTCGGCGCCTGCGACGAGCTCCTTGGCCTCTTCCTCGAGTTTGACCAGATCATCAATCAGACTCATGTCTTCCCTTTCGTCTCTCGCGCTCCCCGCTTGCCGAGGCGGCTGCCGCCGCCTGGCGTTGCGAAAACGCGGCCCGGTTCGGTAACAAAAAACCGTCCTCGGGCATGTGCATTGCCCAAGGACGGTTGAATTCCGCGGTACCACCTTGTTTGACCCGGCGGATGTCTGGCCCGCCGCGCCCACTCTTTGCCCCTTGTCGCGAGGCTCACGGCTTCCCTACTGGGGACATCGCCGCCGCTGGCCGCACGCCCGTTGAGGTCGCTGCTCGGGAGTGAACGCTTGGCCCTTGCCACCGCAGGAAGGCTTTCAGCCCATGACCTTCCCTCTCTTGCCGGCGACGCGGCGGGCAAAACCCTCTCCGTCAACGCATTGGGCTATAGGATAACACATTCTGCGAGCGTATCGCCGCGTTCCGTTTTGTTCGCGCTGGGTACAAGGCAGGTAGCTGTGCAAACTGGCCGCACGCCCACCCGTGGCGCTCGGTCTGCGAGATCAAGGATATAGGTATGGGAAAGAAATTCGATAAGAAGGCCAAGGCGAGCAAAGGCATCAAGAAGCTCCGCAAGCTCGAGGGCAAGCTGTGGACCCGCGAGTACCTGCTCAAGATTGCCGAGTTCGATGGCGCGACGATTGCCCCCGCCAACGGCGCCGCGGCCCGCGCCGATGCTATGGGCACCCTTGCCGGCGAACATCACAAACTCCTGACCAGCAAAAAGTCCGTTGAGCTCGTGCGCTCTCTCGCGCGCGAGACCGTCGCCGGCGGAAAGATCGACGACCCGCAGCTGCTCGACGAGATTCGCGTGCTCGGCCGCGACCAGCGCGAGGCAAGCGCCATCCCTACCGAGGAGGCCGAGGCCTGGACCAGGCTCACCTGCGAGGCAGACGCCGTGTGGCACAAGGCCAAAGCAGCCAACGACTGGGCGAGCTTTGAGCCCTATGTGGACAGAATCGTCGCCCAGCTCAAGCATCAGGCCGAGCTCATGGATCCCAAGCGCGACCCATACGACGTTTGGCTCGACCAGTACGAGCGCGGCCTTTCCACCAAGAGCTTCGACGCGTTTTGCGACGAGGTCAAGGCCACGGTCGTGCCGCTCGTGCACGCCATCGGCGAGCGCGGACAGCAGCCCACTGCCGACTTTTTGCACGCGCATGTGCCCGAGGCCGCCCAGCGAGCCATGAGCTTCGACCTGATGAAGCTCGTCGGCCTTAACCTGGACGACACCACGCTCGCCTTTACCGAGCATCCGTTTAGCGAGGGCTTTGCCGTGGGTGACGCGCGCATCGCGACACACATCTACGAGGACGATTGCATCTCCAACGTCTACAGCATCATCCACGAGGCGGGACACACCATGTACGAGCTGGGCGTCAATCCTGCCCATGCGCGCACCTGTCTTGAGGGCGGCACCTCCATGGGCATCCACGAGAGTCAGAGCCGCTTTTTCGAGAACACCGTGGGTCGCAGCCGCGCCTTTATGGGACCGCTGCTCGAGGTGCTGCGCCGTCACGCGCCCGAGGTCTACGGCAACGTGGACGAGGACACGCTCTACCACGCCGTGAACATCGCTCAGCCGTCGCTGATCCGCACCGAGGCCGACGAGCTCACCTATCCGCTGCACGTTATGGTGCGCTACGAGATCGAGCGCATGCTGTTTGCCGGCGAGGCCACGGCCAAGGATATCCCCGCGCTTTGGAACCGCTTTATGGACGAGTACCTTGGCATTCCCGTTCCCGACGACACGCACGGCTGCCTGCAGGATACGCACTGGAGCGGTGGCTCGTTTGGCTACTTCCCCACCTATGCGCTGGGCAGCGCCTACGATGCCATGTTCGTGCCGGCCATGTGCCGCGACGGCGTCGACCTCACCGGCGCCTGCGCAAGCGGCGATTTGGCGCCAGTCCGCGCCTGGCTGGGCGAGCACATTTGGCAGTGGGGCCGCGCCAAGGACGCGCCGGAGCTCATCAAGGGCGCGTGCGGCATGGCGTTCGATGCCCGCTACTACTGCAGCTACCTGCAGGACAAGTTCACCACGCTCTACGAGCTGTAAGGCATAACCGACACGTCAACGCAAAGGGGACGCCGCGGAACCAATCCGCGGCGCCCCCTTTCCACCTAGTTGTTTAAGAACGTCCCCAATGACTACCTTACAGAGCCTCGAGCGCGTTGGCGATGCGCTTCATGGCGGCA
Organism: uncultured Collinsella sp.; assembly: GCA_902490095.1. GTDB lineage: Bacteria > Actinomycetota > Coriobacteriia > Coriobacteriales > Coriobacteriaceae > Collinsella. Next base: position 4,016 of record CABUCQ010000107.1, on the reverse strand, counting down.
TCGGCGGATGCTTGGTCGGGCGCCTCGGCCAGCACGCGGATAACCGACTCGGTTCCGCTCTTGCGCACGAGCACGCGGCCCTCGCCTGCCAGCGCAGCCTCGGCCTCGGCGATGGCGTTCTGCACGCCCATGTTCTCGAGCGCGGCGTCCTTGTCCGCCACGTGCACGGCCACCTGCGCCTGCGGCAGCAGCTTGCACGGAGCCGTGAGCTGCGAGAGCGTCTCGCGCTCGGCACGAATCACTTCCATCACGCGCAGCGAGGTCATAATGCCATCGCCCGTGCGCTCGATATCGCCAAAGATCGTATGACCCGTCTGCTCGCCGCCCAGGCTGTAGCCGCCCTCGCGCATCTTGGCATACACGTGACGGTCGCCCACGCCGCTGGTCACGGCGCTCAGACCGGCAAGCTCCAGCGACTTGACCAGGCCAAAGTTGCTGGCAATCGTCGGCACCACGGTACCGCCCGAGAGTCGCCCGTGCTTGTTCAGATACACGCCGCACACGTACAGGATCTGGTCGCCGTCTACCACGCGACCGCGCTCATCCACGGCCAGGCAGCGGTCGGCATCGCCGTCGTAGGCAAAACCCACGTCCAGGCCCTGCTCCACCACATGGCGCTGCAGACGCTCCATATGCGTGGAGCCGCAGTCGACGTTGATGTTAAAACCATCGGGCGCGGCGTTGATCACGCGCACGTCAGCGCCCAGCGCGTCGAACACCGGCTTGGCCACCGAGGAAGCCGAGCCGTTGGCGCAGTCGATACCGATCTTGACGCCCTGCAGCGAAAAGTTCGCGCTGGCGATGAGCGAAGCAATGTAGCGGTTGCGGCCCTGCATGTAGTCCACCGTGGCGCCGATGTGGTTGCCCGTGGCCAGCGGCACCTCGCTCTTGCCATCGATGTAGTCCTCGATGAGCTCCAGTACGTCCTCGTCCATCTTAAAGCCGTCGCTGTTGACGAGCTTAATGCCGTTATCGCAAAACGGGTTGTGGCTCGCGCTGATCATGATGCCGCAATCGAAGCAGCCCTCCACGGTCTGATGCGCCACGCCCGGCGTGGGGATCACGTGCAGCATATAGGCGTCCGCACCGCTCGCGACCAGACCGCTCACCAGCGCCGCCTCGAACATATAACTCGAGCGACGCGTGTCCTTGCCCACGATGACGCGTGCCTTGCGCTCGCGGTTGGCGCCGTAATACCAGCCCACAAAACGGCCAATCTTATAAGCGTGCTCTACCGTCAGCCCAACGTTGGCCTCACCGCGAAAGCCGTCGGTGCCAAAGTACTTCATGCGCTCTCCTTACAAAATAGGGGCGAACAGATTGCCTGTCCGCCCCAAAATGGTACTCGATTATCTGCGCTACCAGAAAAACCCTACGCCGACGCGCTGTCGCGAGCCGCCTGGCACGTGGGGGTCTGGCGCAGCGTAAGCGGCTTGTCTCCCGCCTCGGCCGACGTGGTCAGCGTATAGGTAATCGTCGTCGTCTCGCCAGCATGCAGGTCAACGGTGCCCGAATAGAAGGGGATTCCATGCCACGTAGCGGCGCCAAGACCAAACTGGGTGCCCTCGACGGTCAGATCAGTAATGTTGCCGCCCGTCGGGGCAAACAACGAGACATTCAGACGCTCGTCGTCACGCGCGGCATCGGGTGCGCTCGCCGCAACGTAGTCGGGCAGCTTGCCAGCCTCCTCCTGCGTCATGATGTTCGTCAGGGTAACGGTGATGCGATAGGAGCACGTGCCGTCGCCGTTCTTCACGCCCTGGCCAATCTGCGTGTCGGCGTTCAGATACCAGTCGAGCTTGGAGAAGCTCAGGTTGTTAAAGTAAACGCCGGCAACGGGATCGGCACTCGGATCATCCGGATCGGGCAGCGAAGCGTCAATGCCCGTCTCTTTGATGGCATTCTGCTCATCATCGTTTCTCATCCAAGCGATCAGGCGGCCCTCTTCGGCACCGCGCTCAACGGCGCTGACAAGCTTCGCAACATCGACATCGCCGATACCGCCAAGGATCTTGTCGAAGGCAGCGCTGGCGACGGATGCAAAGATGCCGTCAGACTCCTCGACCGGATAGTTCCAGTACACATCGTGCATGAGGACTTTTGCGGCGTTGGTGCCGTCGACAACCGTTCCGTCGGGCAGTGACACGTTACCGACCAGGCCCAGCAGATACTGCAGGAACACCGGATCGATACCGATGACGCCATCAACGTCCTGTCCATACTGGGACTTCCACAGCGCGGCGACACGCTGCGAGTTGCGGGGCCAATCAGGCGAATAGGTATTGCCCGAGTTGTACAGGTTACTGTGGTTGCCGAACAGCGCCTCATCCTCTTCGTCGACGCTCTCGACTGCCTCATCCTCGCTGAGTCCAATGCGGGGAACAAACTCGCCAATCGACATCTGGCCGTCAGTGACCGAAATCAGGCCCTGCGAACCGCCAAAGCCGCCGCAAGCACGAATCTCGACGTTGTTCATGGCGTACATAAGGTAGTTGCGCGTCTGGCCGTTGGCGCCGAGCATCTGGGGAAGGACGGGGGCGACCTTCTCCGCCGCGTCAACCGCGCCGTTGAGGGTGGCAAAGCCGTCCTTGGCCTTATCGACCAGCTCGGTCACCTGGGAAATATGAGTATCGCCAATGCCCTGGATCTTCTCGTTGGCGCTCTTGAACACCTTGGAGCTATCGGAAAGCGAATCGGCAACGGCCTGCAGCGCGGACACGTTAATCATGCCGTCCTGGAACAGCTTGCCGGGCGTGGCCTGCGAAAGGTTGTCGGCCATGGGAACCAGCGCGTTGCTCGAGACGTCGGACAGGGCATCAATCATGGTGCGGGCTGCGTTGATGTCACTGCCATACACCGGGATAAACGATGCCGCCGTCCACAGCGGGCTCGAGGTCTCCGCCTTCATGCTGTTGCAGAGCTCATCGATCTTCTTCGCGTCGTCAGGCAGCGTCGAAAAATCGCCCGACGTGACCTTGTCCTTAAGGCCACCGACAATCTCGACAGCCTCCTTCGCTTCGCTCTTTACGGTCTTTGCCGAGTTAAGCAGCATAAAGCCGCTTGCGCCAAGCGCAACGAGAAGCACCGCGACCACAGCGGCAATAATGGCGCCGGTGTGACGCTTTTTGCGCTCGCCCTTGCGATGGCGATGACGGACCAGACCGTCAGAGGTCGAACTCGACGAAGCGTCGCTACCGTAGTTCAAGCCAAAATCGTAATAATCTTCCTTGGAACCCGAGCCCGCAAACTCGGCACCGCTATCATCCAGGCGGGCGAACGTACCAGTCTCGGAGGCGCCGGTGTAAATCGTGCCAAGGTTACCCGTAAGCCCCGCGCCACCGGCAGAGGGAGTATTGTTGGCGGCCTTGCCGGCATTAACGTTGCCGGCGCCATTCGCGGCGTTGGCAGCACCCGCGTTGTTCGCGGGTACCGAAGGAGCGCCGCTCGGCTGCGACGTGGAGGTTGCACCGTCCGCAAAGACATTCCCTCTTGCACGGCCGGTCTTTTTTGCCTTTTGAGACTGCTCGTACAGAGCGGTAAACATCGCCGTCTCGCCCGGGGACACGCGCTTACCGGAACCGCCCTGTCCAGCGCCGCCCGGCGTGCCGGCCTTACCAGCCCCGTTCGGACGCGGCGGAACTGCAGGGCGGCCGCTATCGCTGCCCTTAAAGTGATTACCAGCCATAAAGAAATCCTCGCAATTGAGTCGCAATGAAAAAGTCCATAACGTTACTAGTTTATGGCATTTTGAGCATCGACAGCTAAACTCCAGACACGGACATCAATTGGCGGAAATGCGGCACAACACCTTTTCTGTCTTGGCGGCGGCGCTAGCTACACCGTGAGGAACATCATCACGATGATCATGACAAAGCCGATAAGGTCGGTCGGCAAAAACACCGTCCCCAGCATAACGGCGCTGGTGATGGTCGCCGAAACCGGTTCCACAGTTCCGATGAGGCTCGCACGCACCGAGCCGATGTCCTTAACGCCCTGCATATACAACATGTAGGCAA
>CABUCQ010000106.1 GCA_902490095.1 uncultured Collinsella sp. | reverse complement strand
GCAGGCCTCGCCCAGGTAGCTCTCGGGAGCGTCGGTGAACCAGGCGTCGGAGCCCTTCTCGTGGAAGAGCTTGATGACGGCGTCGAGCGTGGCGTCGTTCATGACCTTCTCGCCGCAGTCGGCACAGGTGTAGCTGGGGATAGGCACGCCCCAGTTGCGCTGACGGCTGATGCACCAGTCGGGACGCTGCTCGACCATGGCGCCGATGCGGTTGGCGGCGTGAGCCGGATACCACTTGACGTTCTCGCGAACCTCCTTGCCAGCCTGCTCACGCAAGCCGGTCTTGTCCATCGAGACGAACCACTGGTCAGTAGCACGGAAGAGCACCGGGTGCTTGCAGCGCCAGCAGTGCGGATAGCTGTGCGTGATCTTCTTCTCGAGGACCAGGGTGCCGCGCTCGCGCAGGAACTCGATGATGTGCGGGTTGGCCTCATCGGTATCCATACCGCTGAAGGGGCCACCGGTGCCAAACTCCTCGCCGGTGTAGAACTTGCCGTCGTCATCGACCGGCATGCAGATGTCGGTGATGCCCTCCTTGAGGCAGGCAAAGTAGTCGTCGACGCCGTGGCCGGGCGAGTTGTGGACGATACCGGTACCGTCATCGACACCGACGTAATCGGCCAGCAGCGCCACGCCCTCGACACCGTCGAAGATCGGCTGCTTGTAGTGGATGTGGTGGAAGGTCTCGGCGGGAACCACATAGGGCTTGCCGTCGACCATAACCGGGGTGTACTCCCAGCCAAACTCCTCACAGCACTTGGGAGCCAGGTCCTCGAGCATGACCTCGGCACGACCATCGTGCTCAACGGCAACGTAGGCGGCGCCGGGCTTGAGGGAAACGGCCTGGTCGGAGGGGATGGTCCACGGCGTGGTCGTCCAGATGATAAAGTCAACCGGGCCGTCGAAGTTCTCGAGGCCGGCGGGCTTGGAAGTCATCTCGAAGCGCACGAAAATGGACGGGCTCGTCTCGTCGGAGTACTCGATCTCGGCCTCGGCCAGCGCGGTGTGGCAGTGCTTGCACCAGTGAACCGGCTTGTGCCCACGATAGATCATGCCCTTATCGAACATGGCCTTGAAGACCTCGATGTCGGCGGCGTCGTGCTGGTGATAGAGCGTCAGATACGGGTTGTCCCAGTCGCCAAGCACGCCCAGGCGACGGAAGCCGGCCTTCTGCAGCTCGATGTTCTCGACAGCGAACTTGTTGCAAAGCTCGCGGATCTTAGCCGTGGAGGTCTGGTTGAACTTCTCGGTGCCGAGCTTCTCCTCGACCTTATGCTCGATCGGCTGGCCATGGCAGTCCCAACCGGGGACATAGGGAACCTCATAGCCCTGCATCATCCAGTAACGGTTGATCATGTCCTTGGAGATCTTGTTCATGGCGTGGCCGATGTGGATCGGACCGTTGGCGTACGGAGGACCGTCGTGCAGCACGAACTTCTTGTGACCCTCGTTCTTCTTCAGAACCTGCTCGTAGACCTTGTTGTCCTGCCAGTCCTTGAGTCGCTTGGGCTCGGACTTGGAAAGACCGGCACGCATGGGAAAACCGGTCTTGGGCAGATTCATCGTCTGCTTGTACTCGTTTGCCACGGTACCCCTTTCATGTCGTGGGCGCGCACGCCCGTTGGGCACCAAAAAAGCGCCCGTCCCTACAAGCTGGGACGAAGCGCCACAAAACGGACTGTACGCCCGCAAAAGCTCTTCGTTTAACCACCCAGCTTAGATGCCCTCGCCCGCGTATTCGCGCGCTCGCATCCGTTACTCGGCTGGCCTGTATCGACGACCATCTCGGCGATATCTACTAAGACGAGCCTGTGCGACGCGTCCGTTGGGACCGCAGCTCCGGGGTGATTTTCATCGGTCGCATGCACGGGTTCTCAGCGCTCCCCGCTCTCTGTGGCATGCGGACGGCCGACTACTCGTCCCCATCAACGCTTATGCGGAGTATGCTAGCACGTTCCGCGCCGGCGAAAAACCCTCAACACTGGTTTCATACGTAAGAAATTTCTCGTGGTCGTTAGCCTTCTCTAGGAGCAAAATACCTGAAAGCACTTTAACTAACGAAAGAAGGCTGCCATGCGCACAATCGGAATGAGCGACTACACCGTCGGCGAGGATTGCTTTACCAAGCTGCCCGCCGCACTGGCGGAGTACGGCGCGAAGAAAGTCGCCATCATTGGTGGCAAGCGAGCCCTAGCTGCGGCGCTGCCGGGCATCGAGGCGGCGCTTGAAGGTACCGACGTCGAGATTCTGGAGACGCGCGCCTACGGCACCAACAGTACGCGCGCCAATATCGCCAAGGTCGTGAACTCCCCCGCTTGCCAGCAGGCAGACGTGCTTATCGCCTGTGGCGGCGGCAAGGCACTCGACACCGTCAAGACAGCGGCAATCGAGCTCAAGAAGATTGTCTTTACGGTGCCGACGATTTGCTCTAACTGTTCCGCCGCGACCGCCATTGCCGTCGTCTACAACGACGATGGATCGCTCGAGGGCTATTCGTACCCCAACCGACCGGCGCACATCTTCATCAATCCCAAGATCATCGCCGAGGCTCCGGCGGAGTACTTCTGGGCCGGCGTGGGCGACGCCCTGTCCAAGCAGCCCGAAGTCGAGTACGCCACGAGCGCCGGCGACCTGGAGCACACCGCCGGCCTTGGCCTGGCTCTTGCCCACACCTGTTCCGAGCCGCTGTTTACCTACGGTGTTCAGGGTCTTGAGGACGTTCGTCAGAATCTGTCGAGCGAGGCCGTCAAGCAGATCGCGCTCGACATCGTGGTCAACACGGGCTATGTCTCGAACCTGACCAACCAGAACGATTACTACTACAACTCGAGCGTGGCGCACGCGTTCTACAACGCCACCTGCAGCATTCCGCGTGAGGGCACCTACCTGCACGGCGAAGTCGTAAGCCTGGGCGTGCTGGTGTTGTTCGCCTACACGGGCGACACCGAGAACCTTAAGCGCTATGCTGACTTCAACAAGCAGATGGGGCTGCCCGTAACGCTTGAGCAGGTCGGGCTTTCCGAGACCGATATCCCTGCCCTGTGCGAGCACGCGCACGCCACCAACGAGTGGAAGCAAGGCAACCCGGAGCCCTTCACCGACGAAAAATTCGCCGCCGCCATCAAGGCCGCCAACGCCTACGGCCACACGCTCTAGACCCAGGCCAAAACCACCACAAGGGAGCAGCACCTTTGTGGTGGTTTTTTATTGCTCCAGCATGCTGGGGTCGAACTCGCTAGCCGGGATCACGCGATAACCGTGGCGGAGCAGTAAATCAACGAAGACGCCGTTGCCCGCCGTAAGGGTGCCGCTGAATGTTCCGTCGTAGATGCGACCCGCGCCGCACGAGGGACTACGGTCCTGCAGGATGCACGCGGCGATCTCTTCCGGCCCGCCCGCCTGCTCGCACATATCGAGCGCTCGTTGGGCACCCAGGCGAAATTCGCGATCGACCGATATGCCCTCGCAGGTACGAACCTCTCCGTTCACAATCTCGGACGGCTTGCGCGGCGCGGGCAGGCCCCCAAAGACCTCAGGGCACACCAAGAGGACCTCGGTCCCTGTACGCTCGCAGGCCTCGACCAACTCGCGATGGTAGTTGTCGAGCCCGTTATACTTGCAGCTCTCGCCCATCAAGCAGGCGCTCACCACGATCTTCATTTCCATCCCTCTCAAGCAAAACGCCCCATTTGAGAAAGCTGCTCAAATGGGGCGTCGGCGTTTACTGGCTCGGCCGCGGCTTTACTGCTGCTTGGGCATCAGCGGATTCTCGCGCGTGAGGAGGTTCATGAACTCCTCGCCCGTGATGGTCTCCTTCTTATACAGATAACGAGCCAGCTCGTGGAGCTTAAACTTGTTCTCCTTCAGAATCTGCAAAGCGCGGTCGTGCGCATCCTCGATCAGCTTGGCGACAATCGCGTCCACGCGCTCGGCCGTACCGGGGGCGCAGGTGAGCGACGTGTCCTGATTGAGATACGCGTTCTGCACGGTACCGAGCGCCATCATGCCAAACTCGTCGGACATACCAAAGCGCGTCACCATATTACGGGCGAGCTTGGTGGCCTGCTCGATGTCGTTGGCGGCGCCGGTCGTCATCTCTCCAAAGATGAGCTCCTCGGCTGCGCGGCCACCGCAATAGACAGCGAGCTTGTCCAAGACCTCCTGGCGCGTCGTCAGGAAGCGCTCGTCCTCCTCGACCTGCATGGTATAACCAAGAGCACCGCTCGTGCGCGGCACGATGGTGATCTTCGTGACCGGCGCAGAGCCCTTCTGGCGAGCGGCAACGATGGCATGGCCGATCTCGTGATAAGAAACGACCTGCTTCTCGTGGTCGGACAGCACCGTGGACTTACGCTGTTGGCCGGCAATGACGACCTCCACCGACTCCTCGAAGTCGTCCTGGGTTGCACGCTTGCGACCCTCGCGAACGGCGCGCAGGGCGCCCTCGTTGATGATATTGGCCAGGTCGGCGCCCGAGGCACCGGGCGTGGCGCGGGCAATCGCGGTCAGGTCGATCGGCGGCTCGGTCTTCACGCTCTTGGCATGCAGCTCGAGGATGTTCTTGCGGCCGGTCAGATCGGGCAGCTCGACGGGGATGCGGCGGTCAAAACGACCGGGGCGCAGTAGAGCGGGATCGAGACTGTCGGGGCGGTTGGTTGCGGCAAGGACAACGATACCCTTATGGTTATCGAAGCCATCCATCTCGGTCAGCAACTGATTGAGCGTCTGCTCGCGCTCGTCGTTGCCGCTAAAGCCGCCGCCATCGCGCTTCTTACCGATGGTATCGATCTCATCGATAAAGACGATACACGGTGCCTTTTCCTTGGCCTGCTTAAACAGGTCACGAACCTTAGCAGCGCCGCGACCGACAAACATCTCAACGAACTCAGAGCCCGAAATGCTAAAGAACGGAACACCGGCCTCGCCGGCAACAGCCTTGGCAAGCAGGGTCTTACCGGTACCCGGAGGGCCAACAAGGAGAGCACCACGCGGCAGCTTGGCGCCGATCTCCTCGTAGCGCTGCGGCTTCTCCAGAAAGTCGACGACCTCCTTGAGAGACTCCTTGGCCTCTTCCTGACCGGCGACGTCCTTAAAGGTCACGCCCACGTCCTTGGAGGCGATCACGCGCGCGCCGGACTTACCCAGTCCGCCGCCGCCAAAACCGCCGCCGCCAAAGTTCATCGACGGGCCGTCATCGCCCATAGCCTTCTTCATGCGGCGGTTGAGCCACCAACCGATGAGGAAGAAAATCGCCATGGGAAGAATGAGTGTGAGCAGGTAGTAGGTCATCAAACCCGAGTTTTTATCGGGAACGACCGACTCCAGCGAAGCGCCAGACTCAAGCACGCGATCGGTAAAGCCCGCGTCATTCGGCACACCGGTCGTCTTGTAGGCGATGTTCTCGTCCTCGCCCTTCTTGGTGTAATAAATCGAGTAATCGTCCGTGTTGTACTCGACCTTGTCGACGCTCTTCTTATCGAGCGCTTTGACAAACGTCGAGTAATCGGTCTTCGTAATCTGCTGCGTGTGACCGATGTTGGGGAACAGAACGGTCGAGAGCACGAGGTAGACGACGAAGGCGATGAGCACGTAGAGGATCATATTCCGTCTACGTTTGTTGTCATCCATCTCCATCTGCTTGAACTCCATCTACTGGGGTTGATAATGCTATCTAGAATACCCAACCCGGACGGCGATAAACCGACGCCGGGCACGAAAGGACAGAGATGGCATCACTGTAAGTCGGCAAGGTTCAAATCTATACGGGCAACTGATCGCGATGAAACCCGACACCACAGAGCTCATACTGACCGGCCGCGGCCTGCTGCCCCTCGCTGACCTCGCCGACCTGGTCACCGAAATGCGCCCCGTCAAACACTACTTCGACGAAGGCCTCCTAGCCCGCCAAGGCATCGAATACTAATTGATCCGAAGGGGACGAAGAGAAACGGATCGTCGACATCACGACGGAGAGCAATGATCCGTTTTCCTCCACCCCAAGGGATCATTAGGCGGTGGCGCGGCCTAGCCAGTTGCCGCTGTGGTGGTAGATGGTGAACATCGTGGCCGTAATGAGCCAGGTTACGGGGTAGACCAGTAGTAGATGCTCGAGCGACGGATCGAAGGGCATGATCGCAAACACCCAGATCACCCTCAAGACAACGGTGCCAAAGATGGTGAGCATCATAGGCTGCAGACTCACGCCGGCGCCGCGAATGGAGCCCGACGCGTTCTCGATAATCGAGAAGATCGCGTAGAACGGCGCGATGAAATGAAGAATCGTCGTGGTGTACGCCGAAATCGAAGCATCGTCGACAAACAGACGCGACAACTGACCCGAGAACACCAGCAGCACGGCAGACAGGCCACCAATGAGCATAAACGACAGCACGAGCGACGTATGGTAGCCCTTGCGCATGCGCTCGTAGTTGCGCGCGCCAAAGTTCTGTGCCGAGAACGTGGTGATCGACACGCCGAGCGCCTCGGTAACCATCCAGATAATGCCATCCAGGCGCCCAGATAGACCCCAAGCAGTCGTGACATCGGCGCCAAACGAATTAACCGACACCTGGATCAACACGTTCGAGATCGAATAGGCAGCCGATTGAAAACCGAGTGGCAGACCACACGAGATCATACTCTTGCAAATACCGCGATCGATGCCGAGCCTAGACAGCGAAAGACGCCATGCACCCGGAGCGCGCATCATGCGCAACACGATCATCGTTGCATTGGAGCAAATGGTCAGCGCCACCGCGATGCCGCAGCCCAGCGCCTCCATATGCAACACAGCGACAAAAATGATATCCAGCACCACGTTAACCAGGCAGCCAGAGGCAATGATCACGGCGGGCCCGCGTGTGTCGCCCACGGCACGCAGCAGTGCGGTTCCCATATTAAGCAGCAGTGCCGCAACCATCGCGGCAAAATAACAGCGAGCATAGGCCACGCCCTCGGCCAATAGTTCATGCGGCGTGTTCATAAGCACCAGCATGGGCTCAACGAACACTATGCCAAGAATCGAGAAAACGATACCGCCCACCAGCGCAAGCGTCATGGCCGTATGGACCGAACGGCTCAGACGCTCATCATCGTGCTGGCCAAAAAACTGACCCGTGATAACGGCACAACCAGCGCCAACGCCAACGCAAAAGCCAATGCAGAGCTCGGTGAGGACCATCGTGGCTTGAATGCCGCCCAGCGCGAGCTTGCCGCCAAACTGACCGACAATATAGGTACCGATAAGCGTGTAGGCCTGCTGAAAAAACGAACTAAAAAAGATGGGAACGCACAGCGAAAGCAGCTGCTGCCAAATAACACCCTGCGTTACATCGATCGCCGTAGATTTCTTAGCCACACGCCCTCCCCACACGCATACGTCAAACAACAAAACAGCAATTTAAAACCAAAGCCAAAACCAGCTTAGCACCGACTGGCGGCGACCGAAACACCCCGAATTAGAGCGCGGTGCGAAATATCTGCCTAGTGATACAAACCCGGCTGGTAGTGATACTCATTACTCACGTGCGGGCACAGCTGCCAAAAGGCGACGGCGCTCGCCGCGGCCACGTTGAGCGAATCG
>CABUCQ010000105.1 GCA_902490095.1 uncultured Collinsella sp. | reverse complement strand
GGTCTCAGGTTCACAGCGCAGTTTCTCAGGGCTCGCATATATAGGAAGACTTGATCGGCAATCGATTTTAATGAAGTCGACAGCGCATGTCAGAGCTTTCAGCAAACCGCAGGTAAATCCGTATACCAAAAATTGGTATACGGATTTACCTGCGATGTTCATGCTTGGTCAAAAGCCTATCAAGCGATATATCGATTATTTTAATGCGCGCGCCTGAGCTTTTGACTGAAGTGGCAGTCCGACCGCCGGCAGGCGGCCACGCTATATCCAAAGGCCACGCCTACTCCCCGTGCCCGGCTACGTCGACGACCCAGTGCTGCCCGTCGAGTTCCTGCCGCAGAGCTACATCAGGGACGTCTTATTGGGGGGACGACCACATGGAATCCCGGGAGATCAAGCTGTACGGCTGATCCATCCGTCAACAACATGTCAAAGCCCCAAAACCCAACAGGATCGCGAACGAGGGGATGAATTGACCGCCCGGGTATTTGCGCCCGGGCGGTCAATTTTATCAACCATGGGTGCGATTCTGTGAGGCCATTTTTCTGGCATCCGCCGTTTGCTCCGGTCTCAACGCACCCATCGACCGTTCAGTAATCTTTGCGAACGCGACCACGTGCGCATTTGTCGAACAATCAAATGTCCGACAATGTCTGACGGGGCTGTCTGATATTCACGCACGAACAGGCGAGCTTCGCGAGCGATTGTAGGCAACTAGTAGCCCCAGCTGCGTCTTTGGCGCAGGTTCGACGTCTGACATCTTGAATGTCTAACGTTGAACGAAGCCGGTTGATAACAAGCAGGTGGAATAAACATGGAGCCCGACACCTCTCGCGCAATCGGCGCGCGGCAAGGGTCTGGCCCATCTCATATGGTGCCAACGCTAGCGGTGAACCTGAACGCCAGGGCACATTCTTTGTTGGATGAAACCATCATAGCGGCTAGCGGAAGGTGTCATCGAAGGAGTGCGCTGTAAAGCACCCGTCTCCTTAACTGTTAGAAATGCGAGTTAATAATCTATGTGGTCGATATGCCGTTAAACCCGCATATCGATACCGCTCAGCCATTCGCCTCGCCCCCGTCGCACGTATCTTCATCCGGTCTGTTACTTTTAATCTAACAGTTCTTTGAGGAACGTAGGTGCTTCTGAATGTACTGTCGACTTCTTCTCAAACTAATCCTAAGAGACAAGGCCGTATGGATTTGTACGCTCGTTCTCGCTGCAGCCTTTTCCGTCCCCATTGCGTTCAATTCACCCATCTACGGGCCCTTCTTTATGAAGCAGGGCATGCAGGGCTTTGTCGACGCATTCAATACGCGCGCGCCCCAGGCCAGCGGCACAGACCTATCGCCAGAGCAGCAAGATGACGCTGAGCTTGCAAGATACGCGAACGCCGCCCTCGCCGCTCAAACCGACGCCGCCTTTCTCGATTCTGCCGAGAGCTACTACGCGCTCATGGACGAGGGCTTCCAATCCGGGTCCATCGTGGGGGACCAGGAGACCAATGACGCGGCGCTCGCATATTGCCGCGCCCTGAGCAGCTCCGGCATCGCGGATATCCCGGCCTCCGCAAACGACCTGCCGTTCCTCTCCTTCCTGCCCTACGCCATTGCCCAGGCGCCGTCCTTCCTTCCCTTCATCCCCTTCCTTCTCTCGTCGATACTCGTGCTCGGCGCCACAAGGCCCGGGACCCTGGCGGCAAAGGCGCCCGTGCCCAAATTCCGGCGCCTTATCCAAACCGTGTTTTCGATAATTGGCGCGGGGACCGCGATGCTCCTCGCCGGCCTTGCGCCCGGGAGTATTTACGCCTTGGCCCTAAACGGCTTCGGGCAGATCGGGTACCCGATCGCCTTCTTCCATAACGGCGCGCTCACTACCACGACCGCGGGAAACGTCTTCACGACCATACTTCTCGCGCTGCTCGCGGGTGGAACCTTGATATCCGTTTGTTCCGTCGTCCTATCGACCGCAACGAGGCGCGTCTTCGCGGGCCCCCTTACCTCCGCGTTGCTTGTCGCGGCCCCGGCATTCCCGTTATTGTCCGATTCGGCACTGGGGCATAACGCCGCGCTCGAGCTCCTGCCGCTGGCCGTGTTCTCGCCTATCGAGGCAACGGGTTACGTAGGATGCTTCCCGACAGAATTCATTGGCTCCGGTTCGGGCGGCGCATCGATGCTTGCCGTGGCCCTGGTATACGTCGCGGTCCTTTTCGCGGTCGGCGCCGTTGTGACGCGTTCGCCCAAACAGGCTGGACCCGCTAAAAAGCACCATGGGCTTGAGCTCCTGGACGTGAGCGTGGGATACGGGAGCACGACGATACTTTCGATCGGATCGCTTTCCTTGGGCCCGGGAACGGCGGCAGGCCTCGTTGCTCCCAACGGCTCGGGGAAAACCACCCTTCTTGAAGCGCTGTCGGGCCAATTTCCCACCCGCATCCGCTCGGGAAGCCTGGCGGCAGACGGAATCTGCCAACGTCGATCAGCCGAATTTGCAGAACTCGTCTACCTGAGCTCTTCGGGCAGCGCGGATCTCTATCCCACGCTATCGGCCATCGAGCACCTTGCTTTCGTTAGGGAGGCGTGGAAATCGGCCGCCGACATCGACTCGCTCTGCGACTCCCTCGGAATCTCCCCATATCTCGACAAGCCGACCCGTAAACTCTCGACAGGAATGAAGCAGCAGGTAAAGCTTGCCATGGCGATAGCGACCGATTGCCCGTACCTCATCCTCGATGAACCGCTGAACGGCCTCGATCCGGGAAAACGGAAAACCTCCTGCGACGCGATGCGCAGCGAAGTGGCGCTGGGACGCAGCGTGCTCATTTCAAGCCATCTACTCGACGACCTGGCAGACCTTACCAACTCGTTCTACTTCATCGAAGCCGGCACGCTCGTGGAAAAGATCAAGTCGTCCTCGCAGACGCTCAAGCAGGAATACCTCGATACATACGAGGGAGGTGAATGACATGATAGGCAAGAGCTATGCAAAGATAGCGATTGTTGGCTTTGTACTTTGTCTTGCAATGGTGCTATGTGCATCATTTGCGAGGTATAGGTCCGAGCAGTCGTTCATCGATGGCGCTGAAAATGGGTTTGGCATAGACGGGATGTATGTCAACGATGGCGCGAACAGGCCGTCTATGGCGATTCTTGCAGGCGAAGACATGGAATGGCAAATCTGTAATGACGATGGCTCTTGTATGAGTGGTCGTTTGGCCGCAACGAGCGATCCGAATTCGTTTGATCTTCTCGACAATGATGGATCGGATTGCGGTTCAGTTCACCTGTCGTATGCATCACGAGACGGGATGGACGGCATTTTCTACGTCTCCCACGAGACTGGCGATTTCAAGATGCGCAGGACTAACCGAGTGCCGGCTTTTATCGAGGAGTGAGAATTCCCGGAGGTCTGCCGATCAGGCCGCCGGGGTATTGAACCCCGCATTCATCCGTACACACACGGATGAATGCGGGAAGTGCCCGGATGAAGTTGATAATCAAGGAAACAAAGCCGTTCTGCCTGGGACGGCTTTGTCCTGGACTTTAACTACAACATCGCAATCGACACTTATCAGCTCGCGCAACGCGCATGGCCAAATCTCGGAAGCTGGTGCATGGAGGACCTTCGAGATTTACTGGACATCCAAAACGACGACGCACACCGCGTGCTCGCCGACTGCGAAGACGAGATGGCTGTCTACAATGCGATCAGAAACGGCGTGAAGTCCGGAGAGCTTTCTGTGGAACCGCCGCGCCGTCGCGCGAGCCGACCGGGCAACCCGGGCAATCTGGTCCCGGCTCTCCCGGTCGTGTTCCTACGATATCGCCCCTAGATCACCAGTGTGTCAGATAAAGAATGAGGCAATGGCTATGATCACGCCTACGGCAGATGCAACGACTGCGCCTTTTTTCCTCTCCTTTAGTCCGACGATTAGGGTTGCCGTAAAGTAAAGGGCGGAAATGCAGGCTATGGCAAGCAAAACGAGTTCCTTGGGCGGTTTCAGCAAAAGGTCGCTAGCAAAGAGTGATGCGAGCAGGGCAAAGCCGATTGTGTCCAAGTATCTCGATTGATTTTGCGACAACATGGCAACTTCCTTTCAGAACATGCAAATGAAAAGTCGGTACGATGTCATTGCGGTTGCAAAAAAGCCGCCGCCAGGACCGGTTGTCACGAGACCGGCGATAACTTCAGCGGTGCCAGCAAGGTAGGGATCGCGCGGGCAAGCCTCCTCCTTCGCGTTCAGCTTGACCTTGTGAGGGACGGGGCGGTTATTTGCAGATTCGTGAGAATCGCACCACGCCTTGGAATATGAATCCGCGCAGCGCCCGCGCTCAAAAAAGGGATATATCGTAATTTTCGTCGTAATTGACTCCGACGTAGATATCGCTGCTCTCGGCGGGAGATCCCTCGTCGGCATGGGCTGCCGCAACGGGTACAAATGGTGTCATGACAAGGGAGGGGCAAAGATTTGCTGAGACGATGGAGGGCAGGCATTTCTTCATGGCCGGCTCCTTAATCTGGCCTTTGATAGTTACTCGATGTCGCCTCCTTCCGCTTTATATCCGTTGTATTCGGCGTATTTCTTTAATAAGGCAAGAGGTTCTTCCTCTCCTTCGGATAAGCCGATGATGTTTCCTTGATCATCCAGTATGAATACGGACGGAATATGCTCAAGTTTATATTGGTCATACACGGTATTATCTTAATTTTTGCTGATGGCTCAGGCAAGGCGGGGCTTACGTTCGAGGCGACCAACAATGCCCTGGCCCTACAGAGAATAAACGCCACGAACACGCACGCCGGCGGCTGGGAGAAGTCCGAACTCCGCGGCCGCCTCAATACCGGCGACCTCTGGTCGCTTTTGCCTTGCGAACTCCAGTCCAAGGTGAAGTCCGTCACGAAGATGACCGACAACCTGGGCGACGGCAAGGCAGGCACCCCCTCGGCCACGACTGACAAGGTCTTCCTGCTCTCGATGACTGAAGTCTACGGTGACCTCCAGTCTGACGGCGCCCAGTACGAGTACTACAAATCCAAGGGCGTGACAACGTCGAACTATTCCAGTGCTTCGTCGAGCAGCTATCACTGGACTCGCTCCGTGCATCCGAGCAACTCCGCGTCCTTCCGCTGTGCCCACAGCAACGGCAGCTATGACTACTACAGCGCGACGAACATCTACTGCGTGTTCCCCGCCTTCTGCTTTTAGCCTCATCTGCAACCAATGAAAAGCCCGTGCGATTCTGCGCGGGCTTTTCATTTGGCAACCAAACGAACGATTCTCGTCTTGAAGCATAGTTATCGGTTTGAGTAGAAATGGGGTCGTACAGCGGCTCTCAGAGCGCCTGCCGCACTCCCCCGCTATTACCTCTGCGGTGTCCTCGTATAGAGCCCATCCCGTTTGGCGTTTCGTTGCAACAGCCCACTTGTCCACAGATCAAGTGGGCTGCTGGAATAAATACAGCGGCACGCTTGTTCGTTACTGTCGCTATTTCTGTGTAAATCGCCGCGATAAATGCCGCCCGTTCTCGGCGTGTACCTGCTGCGCGTATGTAGAATCATATCGCGTTAATAAATCGGCTCAAGCGCGTACAAAACGCGCAAGTAGCCGCAAGAGGCGATTAACGCGTAGGTAGATTTTGGCACCCTGTTGATTAATCAAAATTAAGCAATTGTTTCAAACAAAAAAGGTCAGGCACTAGGTGCCTGACCTGCAAACTTCTGGTCGGGACGACTGGATTCGAACCAGCGACCCCTTGACCCCCAGTCAAGTGCGCTACCAAGCTGCGCCACGTCCCGAAGCTTTTGTTTGTTGCTCTGCTCTCGCTCGCAACAGGGAGTATATTAACCCGAAACTTTAGACTTGTGCAAGAACTTTTTTATAAATTTTGAAGCAAGTCCAAAATTGTATCTGCGAGCTGGGGTTTTGTTAGCACCGGAAGTTCCTGAGTCCCTGCTGTGCTCACGATCCAAGCCTTATTGGTATCAGTTCCAAAGCCTGAATCGGCGCGTGAGACATCGTTGGCGATGATCGCATCGCAGCCCTTGCGGGCCAATTTACGCTCAGCGTACTCCACGACGTTATCAGTCTCGGCCGCAAAGCCAATCACACACCGCTTTCCC
Source organism: uncultured Collinsella sp. (assembly GCA_902490095.1). Classification (GTDB taxonomy): domain Bacteria; phylum Actinomycetota; class Coriobacteriia; order Coriobacteriales; family Coriobacteriaceae; genus Collinsella. Next base: position 1,567 of record CABUCQ010000105.1, on the reverse strand, counting down.
TTCTGGCGCGAGAGCTCAGCCAAAATATCAACGGTCTCGACGAGCTCGATGCGATCCAAGCGTTCGTTGGCCTTTTTGAGCTTGTGGTCCGCAGGGGCTGAGGGCGTATAGTCGGCGACGGCAGCAGCGCAAATGGCGGCGTCGGCCGTCTGGAAGGCGTTTAACGCCGCCTGCAGCATCTCTGCGGCGGTCTGTACGCACACGCACTCTACGCCGCGGGGAACATCGAGCGATGTCGGCCCCAGCACGAGCGTGACCGCGGCGAGCAGCCTCCCCCGCCAGGGCGATGCCCATCTTGCCCGACGACCGATTGCCGATAAAACGCACCGGATCGATTGGCTCATGCGTGGGGCCGGCGGTGATCACGATGCGCTTGTCCGCCAGGTCTTGCGGCACGGGATTGAGCACCTCGCAGATGGCTTCGACAATGTCCTCGGGCTCGCTCATGCGTCCCGTGTCCACGTCGCCGCAGGCAAGATAGCCACTGCCGGGTCCCACCACATGGACGCCACGGTCGCGCAACGTGGCCATGTTGGCCTGCGTCGCCGGTGCCTTCCACATGCCGTTGTTCATAGCGGGTGCGATCACGATGGGTCGCGGCGTGGCAAGCAGCGTGGTGGAGATGAGGTCATCGGCGATGCCGTTGGCCATCTTGGCGATGATATTGGCCGTCGCGGGCGCCACGACCACCAGATCGGGCTCTTGTGCCAGCGAAATATGGTGGATGGGGTCAGACGGGTCGTCGAATAGTCCAACCGCGACCGGCTCATTGGTGAGCGCGCGGAAGGTGAGCGGCCCCACGAACTCCGTTGCGTGCTCGCTCATAACGACCTTCACGCGGGCGCCGCGCTTTTGCAGCAGACGCACAATATTGCACGACTTATAGGCGGCGATCCCGCCGGTAATGCCCAGCAGGATCGTTTTTCCCTCAAGTTGCATTGAATTGTTGGATGCCGCCGTCATCGCTAGGCTTCCTTGCTCGGGAGTACCAGGAGGCGGTGGCAATACGGGCAGTGCGCGATCTCGCTACCGTCGTGGTTGAGGTCGCTCATGGACGATGCCTGCAGCGCGGTGTGGCAGATGGTGGGAATGTTGCCCTGGATGGTCTCGACGGCCAGGCCGCGGAACTGCTTAAGCAGGCGCTCGTAATCGGTGAGCACGTCGGTCGGCAGCGTAGCGGCAAGGGCGGTGCGCTCCTTGGTCGCGGCATCAATCTGGGCCTGCAGGTCGGCGGCCTTGGCGCGGGCAGCCTTGGTATCGGCCTTCACGCCCTCCTCGAACTTAGCGATGATAGCCTGCGCACGAGTCTCGCGGTCGAGCGCCTCCTTATGGGCGACAACGACATCCTTGCGGGTGTGCTCGATCTTGTCCAGACGCTTTGCCAGGGTGGCAAGCTCATTCTCCAGGTCCTGAACCTCGCGGTAGTCAGAGCCATCAACGTGGCGCTTCTTGGCAGCCTCGATGGCGTTGTTGGTCTGGATCTCGGTGGTGTTGAGATCGTCGAGCTCAATATCCAGATCCTTGCGCTGGGCGTAAAGCTTGGTCATCTCGGACTTGAGCTTCACAT
>CABUCQ010000104.1 GCA_902490095.1 uncultured Collinsella sp. | reverse complement strand
CTCATGTCGGGCGCCCCGAGTGCCGTTTCCGGCGCCCAGCTCAAGGACGTCAGCCTGCGCCTGATGTAGGCGAGCGACTTACATATTGCTTGCAACGAGGGAAGGACGCGCGCCTTCCCTCGTTTTTTATACGCCGAGATTGTGAGGGCATGGGATGACCGGGCGTCGCGGAAAGTGCGTCCCGGAATCTGTGTCCAGAACGGGTCACGCTTTCCCAAAGGGGGTCCTCTGGGAAAGCGCGACCCAGAATTCGGCAAAATAATGGGGCACAGTTTCCGGTTGAGCCGTCTAACGGAAACTGTACCCCAGAATGAGCGCTCAAAACGGGGCAGTCTTTCCGCAACAATTGTCTGGCGGAAAGACTGCCCCAGTTTTTTATAGCGAGTCTCTCTGGATCAGCTGCATGTGCATCACGGAGGTGGTGGGCTCGGCACCCTTGATCATGTCGAGCGCAATGTTGGCGGCCATGTGGCCTTCTTCGCGCAGGGGCTGACGGACGGTCGTGAGCGCGGGGACACAGCGCGCCGCAATCTCGTGATCGTCGAAGCCGACGACAGAAGCGTCCGCAGGAACAGATAGGCCAGCCTCGTTGAGCGCGGTGATGACGCCAGCCGCGATACGGTCCGATCCGCAGAGCACGCCATCGAAAGCAATCTCGCGCGCGAGGATCTGGTGTATGGCCTGGTAGCCGTCTCCGCTGTTCCAGCCGGTATAGATAACGTTTGCGTCTGGGAGGTCTTCGCCCAAGACGGTACGGTAGCCGCGCAGGCGGTCGACAACAGCGGGGTTGTCTTGCGGTCCCAACACGGCGACGATATCTTTGCGCCCGCGCTCCTTCATGGCGAGTGCCGCAAAGCGTCCGCCCTCTTCGTCGTCAGAGTAGACCGTCGAGAACACATCGCGATAGGGGTGGCCCTCGAGCTGGCCGCACAACACGGTGGGTACGCCCAGCTCGCGCAGCACCTCGAGCAGCTCGCTGCCCTTGTAGGGGGAGACGTCGATCACGGCGTCGAACGAGCGGCGCTCAAAGTGCTCGCGTGCGCGGTTGCGCTCATGCGTAGAAGACGCCTGCAAGATAACGGGCAGATAGGACGACTCCGACAGTTCCTCGGTAATGCCGCTCAAAAACTCGCTATAAGTGGGGTCGCTGAAGAGTTCACTTAGGGGCTCGGTCACGAGCACGGCGATGATTTCCGTGCGCCCGACAGCGAGCGCTCGGCCACGAGCGTTGGGGACAAAATTGACTTCCTTGGCCGCCGCGCGGACGCGCCTTTTGGTTTCCTCGCTAATGCGGGGCGAATCGTTGAGAGCGCGCGATGCCGTGGAGCGCGACACGCCGGCAGCTGCGGCAACCTCGGCAAGCGTAGGTGCGGTGCGAACTGGTTGGGTCATGGCGTCTCCTGGAGAATGCGGTCGATGTTGTCGCTGATACGGGCTGGTGCGGATACAGCTTACTATAGTGCGCCTGAACAGCGTTCATGATATCCGGTGACCGGTGTCGTTTTGCAGCCAAGCCGCAATCGAATACGTCTCGTATGGGTGAGATATCAGCGGGCGTGGCGGTTGCCTACGAGCTTGAGAACGATGTCTTGCGCTGAGTTTCGATACTCAGGGTGACATAAGTGTCGCGGTTGTACAACCGGTTGCACCGTTAACCCGACCAGATCGACCGTTCAGCGGACAACCGGTTGCACAGTTTTTTGCATCGCCCGTAAGATAAGGACAACCGGTTGCACAAGAATCACTACGATGACGAAGGAGCATCACCATGGACACCATTAACGATTGGGAAAACCAAGCGCTCACCCATAGGAACCGCCTGGCACCCCATGCGTACTTTATGGGTTATGAGACCGCCGATCTCGCTGCAACGTACAGCCGCGAGCTGTCGCGCGGGTTTGTCCAGCTGTCCGGCTCGTGGCAGTTCCGCCTCTTTGAGGGCCCCGCTGCCGTCTCCAACGAGGAACTCTCCACGTACAAGCCCGAGTGGGATCACGTGGAGGTTCCGCACCTGTGGCAGGTGGACGGCTATGGCAACCTTGCCTACACCGACGAGGGTTTCCCGTTCCCGGTTGATCAGCCGTTCGTTCCCTCCGACGACCCCACGGGCGTCTACCAGCGCATCGTCAACCTTCCCGCCGTTCCTGCCGGCGCTCGCGAGATCATTCGCTTCGACGGCATCGAGAGCTATGGCGAGCTGTACGTCAACGGTCAGTTTATCGGCATGACCAAGGGTTCGCGCCTGTCTGCCGAGTTCGACGTGACCGACGCGCTTGTCGAGGGCGACAACCTGTTTGCGGTCAAGGTCCTGCAGTACAGCGATGGCAGCTATATCGAGGACCAGGATATGTGGTGGGCCTCGGGCATCTTCCGCGATGTGTACCTTATGCAGCGTCCCGCCGCGCACCTGGTCGACTTTAGGTTCCGCACGCACCGCGAGGGCGATACCGCTCTGATTACGCTCGATACGGTTGCCGAGGGCTCTTCCCGCGTTGTGTTTACGCTCAGCGATGGCGAGAACGTGGTGGCTACGGGCGAGTGCGTCGACGGCCATGCCGAGTGCGGCGTGACCGATGCCCACTTCTGGAATCCCGAGGACCCCTTCCTCTACGACCTTACGTTTGAGGTCTACGACGGTGACCAGGTCAGCGAGTACGTCCCGCATCGCCAGGGTCTTGCCGAGGTGACGGTCGAGGGCAATCATATCTACCTCAACGGCACTTACTTTAAGATGCATGGCGTCAACCGCCACGATCACGACGATCGCAAGGGCCGCGCCGTGGGCCTCGATCGCATGCGCCGCGACCTGGAGCTCATGAAGCAGCACAACATCAACGCGGTGCGCACGTCCCACTACGCCAACGACCCGCGCTTTTACGAGCTGTGCGACGAGTATGGCATCATGCTGGTCGCCGAGACCGATATGGAGAGCCACGGCTTCGAGAATATCGGTAATATCGCCCTGGTCACCGACGACCCTGCCTGGGAGCCGGCTTACGTTGACCGTGTTGAGCGTCTGGTGATGCAGGAGCGCAACCACGCGTGCATCATCATGTGGTCGATGGGCAACGAGAGTGGCTATGGTTGCAACATCCGCGCGATGTACGCCAAAGCTCACGAGCTCGACGGTCGTCCGGTCCACTACGAGGAGGATCGCAACGCCGATACCGTCGATGTCATTTCCACCATGTACTCCCGTGTGTCGCAGATGAACGACTTTGGCGAGCATCCGTTCCCTAAGCCGCGCATCAACTGCGAGTACGGCCACTCCATGGGTAATGGTCCCGGAGGCCTGTCCGAGTACCAGGAGGTCTTCGATCGCTGGGATTGCATCCAAGGCCAGTTTATTTGGGAATGGTGCGATCACGGTCTGGCTGCTGTGACCGAGGACGGCGTTGCCTACGACATGTATGGCGGCGACAACGGCGATTACCCCAACAACAGCAACTTCTGCATCGACGGCATGGTGTTCCCTTGGCAGCAGCCGAGCCCGGGCCTTACCGAGTACGGCCAGGTCATCTGCCCGGTCCGCATGGCTTATGACGCCGAGGCAGGCGAGTTGACCGTCACCAACAAGCGTTGGTTTACCACCCTCGAGGATGTTTGCCTGTCGGCCGAGACCCTGGTGGACGGCGATGTGGTCTGCCGCAAGACGCTCGTGCCCGGCGCGGTTGCCCCCGGCGAGTCCGTCCAGCTTCCGCTGATGATTCGCGAGGCCGCGGTGGGCGAGACCCTGCTGACCGTGCATGCCTACACCATGGCTGCTCACGCCTGGTGCGAGCCGATGTTCCAACTGGGTGCAAGCCAGTTTGCCATCGCAAACCATCCGGCGCCGGCCATTGCGGCTCCCACTCGTCCTGAGCTTACGGTCGAGGAGACCGAGCAGGAGATTCGCATTCACTCCCTCAACGGCGAGCTGACCTTCAGCAAGGTCAACGGAACCGTGAGCGAGTGGAAGGCATCCGGCCGCGACGTCATGACCTCCGGTCCCCAGGTTGGTTTTTGGCATCCGCTCGTCGATAACCACGCCCAGGAGTATGACTCCCTGTGGAAGGACAACTTCATCGATGTGATGCAGACGTCCACCCGCAAGGTTTCTTGGAAGCAGGACGGCAATGCGGTCGTCGTTACCGTGAGCCAGCGTATCGCTCCTCCCGTCCGCGCGTTCGGCATGCGCGTCGAGCTCGTCTACACCGTGCTTCCGAGCGGTCGCGTCGACCTCAAGGTTTCCGGAGAGCCCTACGGCGACTATTCGGACATTATCCCGCGCATCGGCATCTCCTTCGAGGTTCCCGGTTGTGATCGTGCCGTCGAGTGGTATGGCCACGGCCCGGGCGAGAACTATCCGGACTCGTTGCGCGCCAACCCGGTCGGTCATTACCGCACTACGGTCGACGACATGTTCACGCCCTACGTTATGCCTCAGGACTGCGCCAACCGCGAGGGCACCCGCTGGGTTGCCCTGCGCTCTAGCCACGGTGACGGCGTGCTGGTGACCCGTCCAGCCGACGCCGCCTCCAACCCGTTCTCGTTCTCAGCATGGCCCTATAGCTGCGAGGCCATCGATAACGCCAAACACGTCTACGACCTTGTTCCGGGCGACACGGTCACGGTCAACATCAACGACCAGCTGCTTGGCCTTGGTTCGAACTCTTGGGGTTCCGAGGTGCTCGATTCCTATCGCACTCGTTTTGAGAGCTTCAGCTTTGAGGTGTCCCTGCGACCGCTGACGTCTGCTGATTTGGCTCAGGCGCTGGCACCCATTAAGGAGGCATAAGTCATGCATGTCTTTAACTCGCGTGCCGATTTCGACGCCCAGATGAAGTCGGTCAAGAAGTGGATGCGTACCGGACAGGCGCTCGATGGCGTTTCCGATTTGCAGCACGACGTGGCCTACTCTATCGGCGATTCGCTGGTGTATTGGTGGGTGAACGCCCACGAGGCGGCTACTGCCGATCTGGTCGGTCACCGTCGCTACCATGCCGTGCTCGCCCCGCTCGACGGCGATCTGACCGTCGAGGTGGCTTCCAAGGCCGATCTTACCTGTACGCGCGCTTACAGTGATATCGACGATCGCGAGCGCTTTGAGGGTACGGGGGAGACCGTGACGATTCCCGCCGGCGGCGTTGCCGTCGTCGAAATTGACGAGGCCTACTGTGTTATCGCCGAGGCTTCGGATCCCCGCGTCGTGGTACTGCACGTGACGGTCGAAGGTTATTCCTTCCCCAACAAGTAGTATTCGTCCGTTTGGACGTTTGCTTCGTGCCGTTAGGGGGGATGGCTTTGTTGACTCCCTTTTCCCCATTCCCCTTAGCAGGTGCGCCGTCCGTGTTTGCACTTGCAGCTCGGACGGTATTAGATGACATTTAACAGATGGTTGGGAGGGCTTATGAGCTCTGAAAAACGAGGAACGATTGGTTCGTTCGCTCTGCTGGGCATGACGGTCGCCGCCGTGTTCGGTATCAAGAACATCATCAACAACAACGCGGCCATCGGCTTGGCAGCAGCGCCGTCGTTCTTTTTCGCCACGCTTTTGTACTTTGTCCCCTATACCCTGGTTACCGCCGAGTTCGTCGGCCTCAACAAGGACTCCGAGTCTGGCGTGTACGCATGGGTTAAGACCTCGATGGGTGGTCGCTGGGCGTTCCTGACGGCATTTAGCTACTGGTTCGTTAACCTGTTCTTCTTTGCGTCCGTCCTGCCCAACGTCATCATCTACGCGAGCTACGTGTTCTTTGGTGCCAACGCCGAGCTTTCGCAGTTGTGGATCACCATTATCGAGATCGTCGTCTTTGCTATCGCCACGTGGGTTTCGACCAAGGGCGCTAAGTGGATCGGCTCCATTTCCTCCTTCGGTTCGACCGCGGCTCTCGGCCTGACCGCCGTGTTCATCCTGCTGTCCCTGGCTGCTGCCTTTGGCGGCGTTGAGTTCGCTACGGCTCCTACTCCCGCTAACATGGCTCCCGACATGAGCAACTTCGCAACTGCGTGGGGCTTCTTCGGTACGCTTGCCTGGATCATCCAGGGCGTTGGCGGCGCTGAGTCTGTCGGCGTGTTCCTTAACGACCTTAAGGGTGGCGTCAAGGCCTTCGTGCGCACCGTCGTTATCGCCGGTCTGACCATCGGCCTTCTGTATGCAGGCGCTTCGCTGCTGGTTAACCTGTTCATCCCCGAGGGCGGCGTTGCCATCTCCACCGGTATCTTCGACGTATTCGGCGCTGTATTTGCTCACTTTGGCATTCCCATGGAAGTGTCTACGCGCGCCATCGGCTTGATCCTTCTCGCCGCCACGCTGGGCTCCCTCATGATGTGGACCTCTGCTCCCATCAAGGTTTTCTTCACCGAGATCCCCAAGGGCGTCTTTGGTAGCAAGATCGTCGAGCTCAACGAGCATGGCATTCCCGCCCGCGCCGCTTGGCTGCAGTTCGCCATCGTCGTCCCCATCCTGATCATTCCGGCCCTGGGCTCCGGTAACCTCGACGACCTGCTCATGATCGTCACCAACATGACTGCTGCCACCGCTCTGCTCCCGCCGCTGCTGATTTTGCTTGCCTACTTTATGCTGCGCAAGAACTTTGACGCCGCTCCCCGTGGCTTCCGCATGGGTTCGCGCAGCTTTGGCCTGGTCGTTGCCGCATTCCTGCTTGTGGTCTTCTGCTTCGTGCTTATCTGCGGCACCATTCCGCTCGATCAGCCGCTGTGGCTGACGCTGGTCTACAACGTTGGCGGCGTGGTTGTCTTCCTGGGCCTTGCCGTGATGTGGTACAACCGCTACATCAACCGCCTGCGCGAGACCGATCCCGAGGCCGCCGAGAACGAGCTTCGCCCTTCCGTCCTCGATATGATGGAGTAGCGGCTAGGATTAATCTACGGCTGTGGAATAAATCGATTCCCTTTCCTAAGGAGGGGCCTTACGAGGCCCCTCCTTTTGTGTTTTGGGGCATGGTTTTGGACCCCGTGGTCAAAAAATGCTAAATATGAGTACTGTTGCAAAAGAGGTGTCATATTTTTCGGCTTGCTCAGAGCGAAAATGGGCTCAAAATCGATTTATCTAACCCCCTTTAAAGGGCGTTTGACGGTTTTCAACCTCTTCGAATCGCTCAAGCTAGGCAATTTTGCTCTCGATTTTGCTGCTACTAAATTGGTGACAGTACTCATATTTGCCACTTTTTGACCACGAGGTGATCAGAGGAGCTCTCGAGAAGCATCTAACGGTACAATAGCTACCACGTGGTTGGGTTTTGCCGGCCGAATGTGCGATGCCGCGGGAGGGGATATGGTCGAGTTTACAAAGACGATTAAAGATCCGTTGGGACTGCATGCCCGCCCGGTTGCGCTGCTCTACGACATCATTGCCAAACATCGTAGTGACGTGTCGGTCAGCATCGGCGACCGCCATACCGACGGTCGCGACGTTATGGGCCTCATGGCTCTTTACGGCGAGTGCGGCGAGGACATCGTGTTCCGCGTTTCGGGCGTGGATGAGGCCTCCTGCGTCACGTCGATCAGAAACCTCTCGCTCTAATCTCAACAATGCAACAAAGGGGACAGTCCCCTTTGTTGCATAAATTGGTATGACAAGGCACCGCAAAGAGATGGTCTTTGCGGTGCCTCTTTTGTTTCGTATAGGAAACTTTTTCGAAATCTGAATGGGGACCCTTTCCAAAAAGTTAACCACGTGTTAGTTTACTAAAGCGAACATAGACGTGG
>CABUCQ010000103.1 GCA_902490095.1 uncultured Collinsella sp. | reverse complement strand
CGCTGATCGTGGTCATCACCGGCGTGTGCGCCGCATTTATGGCAGGTCCCGGCATCCCCATCATGAGCTTTATGTACGGCCTTGACTTTGAGCGCTACCGCACGCTGGCGCTGCTGATGGTTGTCGCCGGAGGCGTCACCGCGGCTATCGACTTTATCTACGCCATCATCACGGTGCTGCGCCACGCCGGCGACGTCACCAAGATCTACCTGATCTGCTTTGCCGTGAGCGTGGTGCTGCCGGTGATCCTAATTAAGCTGCTTGGTCTGATGGGCGCCGTGGTGAGCTACCTGGCGATTATGGCCCTATTGCTGGTGCTGCTGATTATCGAATACGCCCACATCCGCCAACGCATCGAACGCGACCGCAACCCATACGGAGCGTAACGCCCACCTTGGTGCATTGAGGAAAACGCCAATGTTTTGGCACCGACCCCTTGTGCCGTTATTCACCAGGGTTGATATTCGCGTAGAACTCCGCACCGTCATCGAGGCGCAGGATCCCGACACGGCCGAACTCGGAACCCGTGGCAGCGGCGCAGTCGATGTCGATGCGGTCGGCAACACCGGCGGTATCCTCGCCGCCCAGGCGCACGATCTGCCCGCGGCCCGATTCCTCGTCGAGCCCCGCCAGGCCGCCCACCTCACAATAGCGCCCGAGCGACACCGTGGGCGTGTGGCCGCTCACCACGACCGGGCCCTTGCCATCGGCAGAAAGCAATCCAGTCGGCTTATCCCAATAACCGTGGCGAATCCACAGCAAGTCATCGGACGACTGCACCGCAAGCATCTGCTGAAGCAGATCGCGATCGGCATCCACAGCACCCCTGCCATCAGAACAATCCACGTCATGCTCCAACAAAAACGCGCGCGCGGCATCCATCTCGATGCCGGCGTGCACCAGCAGATACGGGCGCTCATCGGTCTCGGCCACCGCGTAGAGCGGCAACGCAGCCATCCATCGCACGAGCTCCTCGTACGCCTCAAATTCCATATCGTTGAGCTGCTCGCGCGTGGTCCAGCCACCGTTGATGTCCCAGGTCTCGGCATCGAGCGGATCCTGACCAATAATGGCATCGAGCATGATCTGCTCGTGGTTGCCCTTGAGCACATGGGCGTTGGGCAGCGAACGCACCAGATTAATAACGCCGAGCGGATCGGGCCCGCGATCGATCATATCGCCCAGCACAAACAGTGTGTCGTCGGACGTCAGCGAGATCTTGGACAGGGCCTCGTCAAGCGCACGCACGTGCCCGTGTGCATCAGATGTCACATAGATCGCCATGGAACGCCTCTCCTTGCATTGCGACCGAAGCCCAACGCCGCAACTAAAACTTCAAGTTGAACTTAAACGTTACCCATTGTACTCCGTCGTAATAAAGCTGGGAAGGGTTTACAAACGACAGTCATTCCAACGGTCTCCTGTGACGATATCGCGCACGCCTGCAATCCAGCACCATAAACCCACCGTCTTTGGGTACAAATAACCGCAGACAACTGACCGTGCCACGCCAACCACCCAGGAGCGGACACTATCCATGAACCAGATACTTCTCTTTATCGGCCTCGTCATCATTTTGTGCCTGACCATCAAACCCGTCGGTAAAAAGCTCCCCTTCCCCACCCTGCTCATCTTTATCGCGCTCGGCATGCTGCTGGGCGTCAACGGCCCGGCGCACATCGACTTTAGCGACTACGCGCTCACCGAGACCGTCTGCAGCACGGCGCTGCTGTTTATCATGTTCTACGGCGGTTTTAACACCAACATCGACCGCGCCAAACCCGTCGCCGTGCCCGCGGTGCTGCTGAGCACGCTCGGCGTCGTCATCACTGCCGGCATTACGGGCGCGTTTGCGCATTTCGCCCTGGGTTTCGACTGGGTCGGGGGCCTGCTGCTGGGCTCCGTTGTGGCATCCACCGACGCGGCGAGTGTCTTTAGCGTGCTGCGCGAGCACAGCCTATCGCTGAGGGGTGGCACCGACTCGCTGCTCGAGGTCGAATCGGGCTCCAACGACCCCGTCGCGTACATGCTCACCGCGGTGCTCGCGACCCTCGCCGCCGGCGGCGACATTAATATCCCCATGCTGCTCGCCAAGCAGATCATCCTGGGCGTGGGCTTGGGCCTTGTCATCGGCTGGGCAAGCGCACGGCTGATCGAGCGTGCACATGCAACAGCCGAGGGCGCACACACCATCTTTTTGTTCGCCGTGGCAATCGTCGCCTACGCCCTGCCGAGCTACCTGGGCGGCAACGGTTTTTTGTCCGTGTACCTGGCCGGCATCGTGCTGGGCGCGAGCGACATCACCGACAAGGTCGAGTTGGCGCATTTCTTCGACACCCTTACCGAAATGGCCGAGATGACCATCTTCTTTTTGCTCGGCCTGCTCGTGACGCCCGCCCGCCTGCCGCAAATGCTGCTGCCGGGCCTGGCGCTCATGGCGTTTATGCTCCTCGTGAGCCGCCCCATCGCCGTCGGCCTGTTGCTAGCGCCCTTTAAGACGAACCCCCGCCAGGTAGCGCTCGTAAGCTGGGCGGGCCTGCGCGGTGCGGCTTCGGTCGTGTTTAGTCTCTTTGCCGTGGTGGCCGGTGTTCCCGGTGGGCACGATCTGTTTGACCTGGTATTTGTGATTGCCGTGTCGAGCATTGTGGTGCAAGGCTCGCTGCTGCCGGCGGTGGCGAAAAAGCTCGACATGATCGATGCGGAAGGCGATGTCCGCCGCACCTTTAACGACTACCGCGACGAAGACGGCATGTCGTTCGTTAAGCTCAAGGTGGGAGCTGGACATCCGTTTGCCGGACGCTCGCTCGCGGACATTGGCAGCGCGACGAACATGCTGGTGGTCTTGGTGCTGCGCGACGGCGCCCATCCGGTGTTACCCAACGGCGATACCGTAATTGAAGAAGGCGACCTGTTGGTTATGGCCGCGCCGACGTTTGAAGAGCGTGCCGAGGTTACGCTGCGCGAAGTCACCGTGACACCCCACGGTCGTCTGGCCGGCCAGCGCCTGCGCGACGTGCCGCAAGGCAAGCACCCCTTTATCGTGGTGATGCTCAAGCGCGACGGCCAAACAATCATCCCCGACGGCAACACCCTCATATACGCCGGCGACGAAGCCGTCATCGCCACGCTGGCGTCGTAGCCATCCCCACCCATAAGTTGCGGTGAAATAGGGATTGAATAGGCTTCTGAACAGCCATTTCAGTCCCTATTTCACCGCGAGTTATTGAGGGGATGGGTTGAAAAACATTTGAATTGACACCGAAATGAAAAAAGCCGGGGAAAACGTCCCCGGCACTTGGAAGCCCTCTCTTTTGAGATGACCGATTTCTTTATATCACGAACGCTAGTTAGATGCCATTCATTGAGGGCTTTATCAGGCGCGCCATCCCATCCACATGGCGCCATTTGAAAGCCGTCCGATCTCATGCTATAAAGAAATCGGTACCCTCGAATAAAGGGACCTCCAAGAGCCGGGGGATGTCCCCCGGCATTTTTTATGCGAGTCAAGACTAAATACTTCTCGGGAAAACGCCGGCCCATTGCGTCAGCAATTTACGAGCCGCTCTACCCACCTCTGGACGGCTAAGGACTTTTCGCAGGTAGTTTGACGAACATATGTTTGCTTATTATAATATTACTTGAAAGCACCCCTTATCTCATGGTATAAAGAATACGGTTCCCTCCAAAAGAGGGGCCTCCAAGAGCCGGGGTCTTACCCCCGGCATTTTTTTGCAAAAATGGAGGCCCATCATGAGCGAACTCTCCGTCTTTGTTGACGAATCTGGCGACCTCGGAGGCGTCTCCAACTACTACCTCGTCACCCTCGTTTTTCACGATCAAAACGATGCAATCGTTGAACGCATTGACCGCTACGAGCGCGCCCTGTCGCAGTCCTCGCTTCCCAATACGCCTTTTCATGCAGGACCCCTACTGAATGGAAACGGCGACTACAAAGATCTTCCCAAGGAGCAGCGAAGGCACATGTTGAGCGCATTTCGCGCGTTCATTCAGCATCTCCCCATACGCTATCTCTGCCTGCAATACCGAATGAGCGAATTCGCCGGCAATCAAAACGGTCTCGCGGAGAGAATGAGGCGAGACCTCACAGTTGAACTTTTCGACCATCTGGAATTCTTCCAGCGATACGACACCGTTAAGATTTACTACGACAACGGCCAACCGATTGTAACGGAGGTCATTCATTCTGCGCTTGAGTACGTTCTAGCAAGGGATGTCATCGTATACCGAGAAGCCACACCACGAGCCTACCGGCTATTCCAAGTTGCTGACTACATCTGTACGATCGAGCTAACGGCTATCAAGTTTGACAGCAAGGAAGATACAAAGACTGATCGGCTATTTTTTGGAACCCGAAGGACGTTCAAAAAGGGATTTCTCTTATATCTCAGGAAGAAAAGGATGAACTGACCCGGGGTCACCAGTCGTCAGACGCTCCGCAGTCGTCATCGACGGCAAAGTCGCGGAGGTCGAGGCCTTCGCGTTCGGCTCGGGCTAGGAGCTCTTGGGGCGACTCATCCTCGATATCCACTACGTCGAGCATAGCGGCCGGAAAGCCCACGCCGGAGGCACTCCCCGCATGGTCGATCAGGCTCTCACGCAGCTGATCTACATCGACTTCGATTTTCATGGTGCAACCTCCTATCGAGCCAAGCCCCTACTCACTAGCACCGAGCGCGTCCACAGCAGTAACAAAAGCCGCAACCTGCTTGTCGTCCATCTGCGCAGCCAAACGCCCCACTGGCTCGTCGTAGGCATACTGAACCTTATCGATAAAGCAGTCCCAAGCACGCTCGTCCACACGCACGGCGGCCTCGCAATACTGGCTGAGCTTTTTGAGTCCATACCAAAACGCATTCACATGACGCGCGGGATCCTCATCCAGCACTCCATCATAACGGCGTCCGTTAAACTCACGCATGCGTACCACGGCAACCTCGAGCGAGTCGCCTCCCTCGGCCGAAGCCTCATCCACAAGCTCGGGAATCGGAACCTCACGCCGAACAGTATGCCTGGTTGCACCATCGTACTCGCCCACCAGCACGTCCTCATCAAGCCGAGAATCATAGTCCAAATAGCTGGTGCCACAACAAATGCCGTGCGGGGAGCCCGTGCCAAACGCACAGAACAACCCGCCGTCGGCAACAACGCGACGGTAGGTCTCAAACGCCTTCTTAACCTGAACGAACAGCTCGGAAAGCAAACCGGCATCGCACGCCGTCTCGCACGCAACGCAAGCAGGCTCCGGCAGCCCCGAAAGCTCAACCGTGCTCCCCGCAACGCGGGCGGCGCGCTGGGCCCGATACGCCTGCGCCGCCAAGCGCGCTCGCTGCGCAGCGCCGCGCACGTTCGTAAGTTCACGCTCCAACGCCACGTCACCAGCCACATCGCCAGCCAAATCGCCCGTAAGCCCGTCAGCGTCCTGCGACCCTGTCGCACTCAGCTCGGACTCAAACGTCGCCGTGATCATACCCGCAAGGTCCGTTGCGTCGGCGGCACAACGCAACTGCTCTAGCTGCGTGCACAGCAGATCGGCATCTAGGGGCACGGCATCCACAATGCGCACGTCACTCAGACGCGCCACGTCCAGCAGCACCATAGCCCCCGCAGCATCGTACGCCGCACGAACCCTGTCCGCCGTATTGGCGCGCAGCTTTACCTCGATAAACGCAAGCGTCTGCTCCAAACGGGCCAGCAGCTCGGCCTTGTCCTCCATGCGCAAAAAGGCAGCATAGCGACACTCCATCCGCAGTGGACCAACAATGCCCGCCTGTTTGCGAGCGCGCGCAAGAGCCGCACCCTCAACACGGCGCACGTACGTATCAACAGCCCACACGGCAGACTCGCGCGCAGCGTGCTCGGCGGCCTCGACGCCCCTAAGCACGCCCAGCAGCTCGCGGGAGCGCGCCTTGCGCACCAACTCCCCGCGATCGTACTGCTCAAGCGCCGTCTGGCGCTTGGCTACCGATTCAAAGCCAAACAGCTCGTCGAGCAACTCACCAACCGAACGTTCGTCCGCCATGGCAGGGCCTCCCTACTCGAACACGCCAACACGCCCGCGGGTCTACGCGCACGCAAGCCCGCTCGCCCGTACCCCTACAGATCCAGAGCCTTTTTCGCGGCGTCGACCGGGTCGCCATCCATGTAGAACACCGGGCTCAACCCCGAGATAATCTCGGACGAAACACTCTGTAGGCCCGCGATGGCACTCAGCGGCAAAATCACACGTTTGGCACCGGCGTTTTTGGCCACGCGCATAATGTCCTCGAGCCCGCGGATCTCGTCCATAGAGCCCGACATGCGCAAGATGCCCGGAATCGCCAGCGCGGGCATCACCGGGCGGTTGCACGCCGCGGAGCAGAGGCCCACAAACTCGGCGAGCGAAACTTCCTCGGACAAGCCCTTGCTCTGCAGGTCGTTATAGAACAGCAGGTAATCCTTGGAGCCAATGTGCATGCCCGGCGCCACGCGGTTCGCCAGGTTCACAAAGTTGTCGAACGCGGCTTCCAGCGTATCGCGCACCGGCTTGTTAAAGGCCACGCCCTCGTGCTTAAACTTGCACTCGCCGGCAACGGCCTTGTTCTCCAACTTGTACACGGCAACCTCGCCGCCCTGTGATCTGCCCACGCCAAACACGTGGCCGGACAGCAGCGGCCCATCGGGAATCAGCGTGTCCTCGGACTGCTCGGGCACGCGCACCACGTGAACGTCCTGCGGGTTGTCGGCATCCATATAGCCCAGGTTAACGTCGATAAACTCGACGCCCGCCATAATCTTGAGCTGCTCCTTTACGCGGCGACGGCCCTCGATGGCGTAGTCCAGCAGCCAGCGCACGTCGTCCTTGTCCATGGCCTCGTCGGGGAACAGCAGCTTGGCCAGGCCGCTAAAGGTCTTGCGCACGGCGATCTCGTCGCGCTTGTTAAAGTCGCTGTTAAAGCGGAAATACCGGTCGATATGGTGCGTAAAGTCCTTGCGGCGCATCTCCTTGCAAAATTCCGACAGGCAGTCGGTGATCAGACCGTAATGCCCGGTCAGCAAGCTCGAACGCATCTTGGGAATCTCCCAGCCCGGCAGGTAATAGTGGATACGGTCAAAGAAGGCCGAATCGTTGTTAAACTCCGGCGGGAACGGATCAAACAGGTGCGTGGTCTTAAGGACATTTTGCACGGTGTCGTTGATGTTGCCCTCAAAGACCATGGAGGCATCGGCGTTAATCTGGTCGCGGCCGCGCGCGTAGCTGCCGCTCGCCATATAGTCCTTCATGATCTGCACGGCATTGGTGTCCTTAAAGCGCATGCCGGCGACCTCGTCGAACGTCACGCAGCCCCAGTGACCTACCAAGCCCACACGGTCGGCGCGCATGGAGTTCATGCGGCCGAACAGGTTGGCCGTGGTGGTTTGGCCGCCCGAAAGCAAGATGGCGTAGGGCGAGACCTCTTTGTAGATATGGCTCTTGCCGGTGCCGCGGGGACCCAGCTCGCACAGGTTGTAGTTGCGCTCGATAAGCGGCACCATGCGCTCGATAAAGTGCAGGCGCTCTTTCTCGGAAAGTTCGCTGGGCTCATAGCCAGCAGAGCGCAGCAGCATATTGAGCCACTCGTCGCGCGTAAAGTACTGGCGCTCGTCGATCATGGCATCCAGGTCCAGATTGGGCATCTGGATGGGCGTGAGCGACGCCACGCTAAACGGAGAGTC
>CABUCQ010000102.1 GCA_902490095.1 uncultured Collinsella sp. | reverse complement strand
CATAAGCACGGTGGAAGGGTACTGCGCGCGACCGCCCGGCACATAGATGCCGGCGGCAGCGAGCGGGGTCACCTTAACGCCGAGCATCGTGCCGTCCGCACGCGTGGTAAACCAGCTCTGCTCGACCTCGCGCTGGTGGAATTCACGAATCTGACGCGCGGCCTTCTCGAGCGCGACGACAAAGGCAGGGTCGAGGCCTTCGAGCGCGGCATCGATCTGCTCCTGCGGCAGACGGAAGCTCTGCAGCTCGACACCGTCAAAACGCTGACAGTAATCGCGCACCGCGGCATCGCCGTTGGCGCGCACGTTGGCCACGATATCGCGGGCGGCGTCGACGATGTTTTGCGGTAGCACGCCCTTGCGGTTGAGCTGGTTGGTAACGAGGCGCTCACCGGGAGCAAGCTTGATGGTCTTCATATCGGTATCCCCTATCGGTCGAGGTTGTGTTCGAAAAACGAGAGGCCGGGCGGCGGCGCCAATCGGCCCGCAGCCCGTACGTTGGGGCGCCCGTGCGCGCTCGCGCTATTGTGCCGAGCCCGCGACGGGCTCAAAATGCTTGTCCTTAACGACCGCGGCCAGGCGATCTGCCAGATTGCGTACGCGCGGATCCAGGCGCGCGGCGCCCGGGTTGACAAAGAAGCGGGCCGTGCAGTCCATGATGCGGCCGGTGATGACCAAGTCGTTGTCGCGCAGCGTGGCACCCGTGGCGGTAATGTCCACGATGCGATCGGTCATGCCGACGATGGGTCCCAGCTCGATGTTGCCGTGCAGCGAGACGATATCGGCATTCACGCCGCGCTCGGCATACCAGGCGCTCGCGATGCGCGGGTACTTGGTGGCCACGCGAAGCGAACCGCGACGGGCATAGTTGCGCTCGGCCTGACCGGCGCGCCACGCGGGCTCCGCCTCGATAAAGGTGCACAGGCCGTAGCCCAAATCGACCAGCTGCAGCAGGTTGAGGTCGGCCTCGATGAGCGAGTCCCAACCGCAGATGCCGCAATCGGCACCGCCGCAGCCCACAAAGGCGGGTGCATCGCTGGGTCGCACGATGACAAACTCGATATCGCCGACCGCGCCCTCGCCGGCACGCGTGTCGCGACCGCGCACGATCAGGTGACGGCCGGGATCACGCAGCTCAGAGACGTCCAGACCCGCGGCCTCGAGCACGTCGAGCGTGTCGGCCTTAAGCGAGCCCTTGGGCACGGCGATGCGCAGCGGGCCCTCGGCGCCACGGCCCGCGGCATGGTCGCCATCGGAAGCGGCATCCTCGGCCGAGGTGCGCGCGGCCTCCAGGCGCTCGAGCGAAAAGGCGAAGCCCGCCGCCGGCACCTCGATGCCGCCGCCAAATGCACCGGTAAAGATGGAGTCGTAGCGTCCGCCCGAGCCAACCGGATCGGGCAGGCCGCCGGCATAGGCCTTAAAGACCAGGCCCGTGTAGTAATCAAACGAGTTCATGATGGAGAAGTCGAAGGACAGCACCTGGGCATCCTCGGGAGCCAGGCCCTCGACCAGGGCACGCAGCTCGCGCGTAAGCGGCGCGACAATGCCCGCCGCCGCCAGCAGCGCGTCGACGCGGTCGAGCACCTCGGCACCACCGTGCAGGCGCGGCAGCTCGCTAATGGCGACCTTAACGGCCTCGGACTCGGCGCTTTTCGCCACGCGGGCATCGAGGCCCACGAAGTCGTTGGCGTGCACGCAGCGCAGGGCCTCGGCGGCCAGCTCGCGATCCTCGCACGCCGCAAGCAGCTCCTTAAACGGACGCACGCTACCTGCGATAATGCGCGCATCGGGCAGCGCCAACTTGCGCACGGCCTCGGCCACGAGCGAGACAATCTCGACATCGCCCGCGGTATCGCCCGCGCCGATAAGCTCAAAGCCCAGCTGCGTAAACTGACGCGAGCCGCCGGCATTGCGCTGACACTCGCGAACCACCGGCGCCTCGTAGCGAAGGCGCAGGGGCAGGTCGGCCGCGCGCATGCGGGTCGAAACCAGGCGTACGATCGGCAGCGTGTTGTCGGGACGGACCACCAGCAGGCGGCCATCATCGTCAAAGAGCTTAAACGGCGTGTCCGCAATGCGGCCGCCCTCCTCGAGCGAACCCTTGTCCTCGAGCAGCGGCGTTTCGACCGGCAGGTAATGATGCTCCCTAAAGCAGCCCTTCACCGTATATGCGATCTCCTCGCGCGCCTGAGCCTCCTCGGGCAATATGTCCCGGAATCCCCACGGTGTGGCCGTCATCTGGTGAGCCTCCTCATGCTGTGTTTCATATAGAGCAGAAGACCGGCATAGCTCCGCCGGTTTTCTGGGTACTTTAGCATACTAGAGTGTTTGCGGGGAGAATCGTTCTCCTCGGCTCACAGCGTATTCATTTGGAAACATAGGGGCAGACGCTCAGCTAAATCTGACGATTATCTAGGCCAACCAGAAACCATATCCCGTTTTTCGTCTAAAAACTGGGATGCAGTTTCCGCTGAGGACCTTTTCCGAACTGCTTCTGCAGCGGCTGTTTTGGCTCCGGGACCGCGTCAATCGCATATCTTTATGGCGCCTTTATCCTACACATGTTGTATAACTACCAAATGTGGAATATAACAAAGAGCAAAACATAGGCTGAGCGTTATGGAGGATTGAGGTTGAAAGAGAAGCTATTTCGATGGGTCGTGAAGCACCGCAAACCCATCATCGCGTTCTATGCGGTGGCAGCACTGGTATGCCTGTTCCTGCGCCAGTTTGTAGGCGTTAACTACGACATTACGAGCTATCTGCCCGACGAAGCGGCGTCGACCGTCGCTCTGAATACCATGGGTGATGAGTTTGAGGGTGACATTCCCAACTGTCGCGTTATGGTGCCCAATGTCTCGATCGCTCAGGCGCTCAAATACAAGGACAAAATCAAAAAGGTCGACGGCGTCGAGGAGGTCCTATGGCTTGACGACGCGGCAGATATCGATCAGCCGCTTGCCACGCAAGACAAAGACACCGTTGAGACCTATTACAAAAAGAACAACGCCCTGTTTACGGTGACGGTTAATTCCGAAAAGGAGATCGAGGCAACCGACGCTATTCGAGATATCGTGGGCGACGAGGGCGCCATTACGGGCTCGGCCATGTCTAACGCGCTCGCCACCACATCGACCGAGCAGCAGATCAGCATTATCACGGTCGCTGTCATAGCGATTATCTTCGTGATTCTGGTCATCACGACTACCAGCTGGGCCGAACCCATCCTGGTGCTGCTGGGCCTGGGCGTCTCGGTGTTTATCAACTGGGGCACCAACCTCATCTTTGGCGAGATTAGCTTTGTCACCAACTCTGCGGGCTCCATTTTGCAGGTTGCCATCGCGCTGGACTTCTCGGTCTTTTTGCTGCACCGCTTTAACGAGGAGCGTGGCCGCCACGGCAGCGTTGCCGAAGACATGGTGCAGTCGTGCTGCCTGTCCTCGGTCGCCGTGTTTTCGAGCGGTTGCACGGTCTGCATCGGCTTTATCGCGCTTGCCGCCATGCAGTTTAAGATCGGCCCCGACCTTGGTCTTGCCCTTGCAAAGGGTATCGCCATCAGCCTGGTATCGGTCTTTACCTTTGTTCCTTCGATGTTCGTTCAGTTCGATGGCTTTGTGCAAAAATCGCAGCACAGGCCCTTTGTCCCGCCGCTGGGTAAGTTCGCCCGTCTGGTGCTCAAGGTCTGTATCCCCGCTGCCGTCGTGATCCTCGCCGTGGTTTACCCTGCGCGTGTGGCATCGACCTCCAGCGATATCACGTACTACTACGGCACTTCGCACATTTTTGGTTCGGATACGCGGCTTGGTCAGGATATGGACAAGGTCAAGGAGGTCTTTGGCAACTCCGATACCTACGTTGTGCTCGTTCCCCGTGGAGAGGTGAGCGAGGAGCAGGCACTCTCCAATGAGCTCAAGGCGCTCCCCGAGGTCAAGTCCATCCAGAGCTATGTTGACGTTGCGAGTCCCTATATCCCCACGGGCATGGCCGAAAAGGACACGCTCGATCTGGTGGAGGGAGAGCACTACAGCCGTTTGGTGCTCACGGTTACCGCGCCCTACGAGGGTCCGAGTACATTTAAGCTGGTCAAGAAGATTCGTTGTATCGCGGACAAACATTATCCGGGTAAGGCAATGCTCGCCGGCGAGGGCGTGAGCACCACCGACCTTAAGGACACCATCACCGTCGATAAGGGCAAGGTCGACCTCATCGCCGTCGTGGCCGTGTTCGCGGTCTTGCTGCTGGCCACCAAGTCGCTGAGCCTGCCGATCATCTTGGTGCTCGTGATTGAGACCTCGATCTGGATCAACTTTGCTGCACCGCTCTACACCGGTATGCACGAGTTCTTCCTCGCCTACTTAATTGTGAGCTCCATCCAGCTGGGCGTTGCCGTCGACTACGGCATCCTGATTGCTGACCGCTATCGTGAGGACCGCGTGACCATGCATAAGCGCGAAGCGCTACTCGAGACCATGGAAGCTTGCACGATTCCTGTTTTGACCTCTGGATCGGTTCTGCTGATCAGTGGCTTCCTGATCCATGCGATCTCGAGCCACGGCGTGCTCAAGCAGATCGGCTGGTTCCTGGGCGTCGGCGTGAGCATCTCCCTAGTCGCCGTACTCTTTGCGCTGCCGGGTTTCCTGTATGTGCTCGATGGCCTCATCGGCAAGACCACGCTCAAAGCTCATTTTTTGCCCAAGGATGCCCAGGATCCGGTTTCGGATACCACCGAGGCATCGGCTGCGGACGGCTCCGCTCAGTAACGTTTTACAAAGCAGTTGGAAGGAATACCGCAATGCATACCCATACCACTGATACCGCTTCGAAAGAGCTCAAAGCCCAACGCGATCTTGTACGTCGTCCCCATAAGCGCATCGCTGCGCTCGCTCTTGCCGCCGGTCTGACCGTGGCCCTTACCGTTCCCGGTGCCGTTGTGTTCGCCGACGGCGTAGGGTCGACGAGCGCTGCCTCGGCTACGAGTGAACAGATGGCGACGGACTCCGATAACAGCACGCCGGGATATAAGAAAAACCAGGTCGTATACGTCAAAACCGATGCCGACGGCAATCGCACGGGTGTTTACGTGGTCAATAGCTTCGAGGCCAATAAGGGCGTCAAGATCGACGATGCCGGCACCTATAACAAAGTGACCAACCTATCGACGACTCAAAAACTAACGGACGACAGCGGGTCGGTTGCCGTTACGGGCCAGGGAGTGCAGGACTTTGTCTACCAGGGCGATCTGGACAAGAACACTCAGATGCCGTGGAACGTCACCGTGGCATACCAGCTCGATGGCCGCGATATCGACGCCAAGGATTTGGCGGGCAAGAGCGGCAAGCTCACCATGAAGCTCAAGGTCGAAAAGAATGACGACTATACCGGTGGCGATTATGCCGATAACTACCTGGTTCAGATTACCGGTCAGCTTAAGGATGCCGAGGCACACGATATTGAGGCTGAGGGCGCCACGGTTGCTGCCAACGGCTCCAACACGCAGCTTACCTACATGGTGATTCCCGGCAGCACCGGAGACTACACCATTACGACCGATGTTGAGGATTTTGAGTTTGATGGCTGGCAGATTGTCGGCGTGCCGCTGAATCTTGCCATCGATGTGGACTCGAGCAGCATGGATACGAGCCAGCTCGTGGAGCTCTCCAACGGTATTGCTACGGCCAATAGCGGTGCTGGCCAGGTTGCCGACGGTGTCAAGACGCTCGCGGCCTCGCTTGCCACGGCCAATACCGGTGCCGGCACGCTGTCCAGTGGCGCCGCTGCGCTCGCGGCGGGTACGAGTCAGCTCAACGCGCAGGTCCCCACGCTGGTCGAAGGCGTGAGCAACCTTAATGCCGGTGCCGAGGGGGTTAATGCCGGTGCCGTGCAGCTTAAGGGCGGTGCGTCCGATCTTTCGGCGGGCCTTTCCAAGCTGCAGGGGAGCGCACAGCAGATCTCGGGCGGCATAAGTGGAATTGCCGCTGGGTCCGATACGTACGTCGACGCGCTGACGCTGGGCAAGCAGGCTCAGGAGGCAAACCTTGCCAAGGCGCAGGCTGCGGCCAAGGCGGCCCAGGACGCCGTGACCGCTACGTCGGGCAACGCCTACAGCGCGCTGTACGGGCCGCAGGGTCTTACGGCGGCGCTCAGCGGCGAGGGGCAGTACCTTGCCGGTGCACAGCAGGCGCTCGGCGGGGCAAAGCAGGCCGCGAGCGCCATGGGCAACGATGCGGCAAAGGCTAACGCCGAGAGCGCAAAGGCTGGCGCCGAGAGCACCGTTGCATCTATTGCCGCTGCCAAGGCGGCGGTCGCCGATGCTCAGGACGCGCTGGATAACGCGGCCGATCTCGACTCCGCCAAGGCTGCGGCAGCCAAGCTAAGCGAGGCTACGGCACAGCTGGATGCCGCCACCGCAAGTGCCGGCAGTGCTGCTACCAGCGCGGGTGCCGCCGCCACGGCGGCATCGAGCGCCGATGCGACGGGTCTTACCGCGCTTCTCGATTCTGCATCCAATGCCGTTGCGGGCGCGCAGGGTCTTAACACGCAGGTGTCGCAGGACCTTAAGGGTGCCGAGTCCATGTTTGGCACGCTTACCGATCAGGTTACGACTTTGGCCCAGGCGGCCGGCGCCCAGGGCTGCGCCCAGGGTGCCGTCACCGCGCTCGATAGCGCCATTCAGGGCTACACCACTGTCCAGGATGGCCAACAGCTGAGCCTGGCCGGAGCCATCGCCTATATGAACAGCGCGATCAACCCGGCAAACCCCACGGCCGTGAACCCCGGTCTTGTCGCCGGTGTTGGCTCTGCAGCAACGGGCGCGGGTCAGCTGAGCGATGGCGCCGCGGCTCTTGCCGCGGGCACCGACCAGCTTGCTGCGGGCACACAGCAGCTCAACGGTGCCACGCCTGCGCTTGCCAACGGCGCATCACAGCTCAACAACGGTGCGGCGCAGCTCAAGACAGGTGCTGCTAGCCTTGCTAGCGGCATGAATCTTCTCTCCTCGGGTGCAGGTACGCTTGCCAGCGGCGCATCCGAGCTCGGCAACGGCATGCAGGAGCTTACCGACCGAACGAGCAATCTCGATACTCAGGTCATCGACACCGTTAAGGACAAGATCGAGGAAATGCTCAACCCCGGCTTTACGCCGACGGACTTTGTCAACGGCGAGCAGGGCGGACATATAAATCGCGTGCAGTTTATCTATATGACGGGCGCGATCAGCAAGTAGGCAGCCGCGCCCTTGTGGCGATTGGCATCGATAGCAAGTTATGAGGGGAGGGGCCGTCGGGCATTGTCTCGGCAGCCCCTCTTTGCTGTCAGCGGCCACTTCGCGTCTTTGCAGAAGCTGTACCGCAAGATTTGTGTTTGGAAGGAGACGCGCTTTCTGCAAGGGGCGGAGCGCGGAAAGCATGTCCCGGATTTGATGCTCGGAACGGGATGAGCTTTCCGGATCGGACCCCAAGCGGAAAGCGCGTCCCGTTTCGGGGCTTCAGAATGGGACGCATCCGGAAACCGCATCCCACTCTGAGCCGAAATTCCGGGATGAGATTTCCGCCGAGGACACCCTGCGCCGACGGCAACGCAAAAAGGGCGCCCGCGCGAATGCGGACGCCCTTGTGTAGGGTCGAGATATCAACCAGCCAAGATATCGGCCCTGCGGCCAGCTCTTAGTAGTCGAACTGGTGGTAGTAGCGGCGGTACTTGAGGTTGTGCTTGGTGACC
>CABUCQ010000101.1 GCA_902490095.1 uncultured Collinsella sp. | reverse complement strand
GTTTGGGGCGGCACGTTTTTGTTTGGGGCGGCGCTTTTTTGTTATAAGGCGATCCTGCTTAGACGAGCTTGCACTTCTGGAATGATCTTCTCGAACATTACCTCCGCCTCGGCAAAACCCTCTTCTTTGAGACCGCGCGCGGCGTCTCTTAGCGCGTCTGGAACCTCATTGCAGGTATCGGCAATCATTCCGGCAACAATTCCCCCGGGCAAACCCGCCCCGATCATATGGCTCATCACCGACCCGCGCGTTACGTCGTCAATCTTGCGGCTCCCTCCAAACGAGACGCCCATCTCGCGAACGAGACTGGGATAAACCGTTGTGCACAGCACGTCATAGAGCGGCGCCAACCTCACCTGCTTCCAACTTTCGTCCCACACGAACGACCAGTTCTTTAGATGGTTATCGCAGTTACCTACGGCATAGTCGAACAGCTGGTTATAGCCGACAAGGAACCTGTCCTCCATTTGATTCGTCGACGTCCTTCGCACCGCATCGACGATAAGCCCCAGGTAATTGACGCCCGTGGGCTCATATTTAAGCTCACGCGAAATGCCCTTGGCTTGACAAACATCTTCCTGGTGCAAACGGTATGGAATTGGCAATCCGTCAACCGAGCATCCAGCATCAGGCGTTACTCGGTCAAATCGCCTCACGGCGATAATTGGCTCGGCATCCTCAACTCGGATAAGAAAACACTCTTCGGCCGACAGGTCCATCAGAGAGGCGGCCCTCACGCACATCGCTTCGCACACTGTCTCGCCCGGGAACGTTTTCGATCCCGCCTTGAGAATGTGCGTAGATGGGGCCGCTCCATGAGGCAGGTACCATCCGCCACATGGATCATCGCCCGTATGGTAGAGACCGACCTTCGCCTGAGCACCTGCAAGGGAGATTCGACTCTCTAGCGCTAAATCAAAAGCAACCTCCGCCGGCGCGTATGCCAGCCCGCTTAGCTGTTCCTCACCTATCTCTTCATAGCCCATTTCGAGACTGTCGGCCGAAGGATCTCGCGTCAAAACCAGAGCGCCGACAGGTTCATCGCGGACTAAATCGAGCACCTTAAAGTAATCTCCGCGTTCCGCTCGCGCCCTTTTCTCAAGATCCCTGTTGAGCTGCCCCTCCGGAATGATGCCGGAGAAAAAGAAGCCCGTTGCGTCCGGACTAAATGTCTCGGCCGACAACGGCAGCGAGGTCGAAATCGGGGCCGCATCACCGCTCTGGAGATATTTGGGGCTATAGGTGAATATCGGAAGCCCCGCGTTTTCCTCCAATATGCCAACCAGCTGGTAAGACCCATTAAACTCACGGTGAACGAACAGCGTGCCATCCATTATTTCCCCCTCACCTTCAGAATAAAATCAATATCCACGATGGAGGCGTAATCGAAAATGACACCAATTTCGACCGTTGTCCGCCCCCGCTCGATATCACCAATCACACGAAGGCTGCGGCCCGTCATAGTCGCGACATCGCGTTGAGTCAAGCCAAGCTCACGCCTTCTGAGCCTAAGGGCTTTCCCCATCTCGGCGGGATCGAAAACCACGCGCTCCGAGAAAGCGACTTCCGACGGTTTGAGCTTGATGCGCCCATCCAGCTTTTTAATCGTTGTCACCGTTCTCATCATGCCTCCAGCTATATTCCTATTCGTGAACATAGTATAAAACCGTGGAACTATGTTCATGTACGGGAATATAGTGTTTGCTACATTAGCAATGTTCCCGTTCAGGAATATAGCTACCGAGAAGCCTGATATTTTCTTAGATGGGCAGATCCTGAACGGCTACGCCATACGGGCTGACTACTCAAAGTATTGGAACTTGTTCGTTGAAAAAGCGAACGTGACGACGAAGCCTTCGCCCGGCTCGGACGATGCGGTGACGTCGATGCCCATCTTGGAGCACAGACGCGCCACCAGGTAGAGGCCGATGCCTGTTGCGCGCTTGGTGGCGCGGCCGTTGTCGCCGGTAAAGCCCTTCTCGAACACGCGTGGCAGGTCTGCCGCACACACGCCGCAGCCATTGTCGGCAACGGTAAGCTCGATGCGCTCGCTCGCCAGGCCCTCGTCCAGCAAGGCACCCGAAAACACGATCTTTGCGCCGTCCTCACGCGCATATTTAATGCTGTTCTGAATGAGCTGGCCCAGAATAAACTCGAGCCACTTCTCGTCGGTAAAGACCTCAAAGTCGAGGTTCTCGCACACCGGAGCCATGTGCGCCGCGATGAGCTCGCGGGCGTTGGCTTTAATCGCACCCGTCACCAAGGTCTTAAGGTCCCAGCGACGAATCAGGTAATCGCGCTCCACAACCTCCGAGCGCGCATAGTAGAGCGCCTGGTCGATATAGCGCTCCACGCGGGCAAGCTCGCGACCGAGGTCATCTACGCGCGACAGATCATCTTCGCTGCCGTCCAGGTTTTCCAAAATCAGATGGGCTGCCGCCAGAGGCAGCTTGGCCTCGTGGACCCAGCTCTCGATATAGTCGCGATAGTCATCGGTCTGACGTCTGCCTTCGGCAACCTCGTCGCAAGCGGCTTTGCCCACCCGGCGCAAGACCTCGTATTCGAGCTCGCCCTCGGCATAGGTCGGGCATTGCACCATCTCCTGCACCCATGCGGGACTCTCGAGCTCCTCTGCCGCGCGCTCCAACTGACGCAGAAAACGGCGACGGCGAACGTACTCGATCACGATGCCGAGCATACCAAAGATATAGGACACGCCGACCGCCACGACCACGATGGAAACGGGTGCGCCGGCGACCGTCAGCACAAAGCAGCTCAACAGCACGCCGCACGTCCACACGGCGACGGGAAGCAGCGCATCTTTAAAGAACTTGGCAAACGACATAGCCGGCCCCTAGATCGAATAGCCCTGACCGCGGTGCGTGGTCAAATACCCCTTGATGCCGATTTTTTCGAGCGTGGTGCGCAGGCGGTTGATGTTGACGGTGAGCGTATTGTCGTCCACGAAGGCGTCGGAATCCCACAGGTCCTGCATGATGGCCGAGCGCGAGACGATCTTGCCCGCACGGCTCAGAAGCAGCGAGAGGATACGCAGCTCGTTTTTGGTGAGCTCGGTACTGGTGCCGGTTTGCATGTTGGTGACCATGGAGCGGGCGAGGTCGAGCTCCAGCCCCTTGTGGACGAGCGTGCTGCGCTCGCCCGCCGCCGCGGTGCGACGCAGCAAGGCATTGATGCGGGCCACGAGCACGCGCGCGCTGTAGGGCTTGGGAACAAAGTCGTCCGCGCCGAGCGTCATGGCCATGACCTCGTCAATCTCGGTCGTGCGCGAAGTGAGGACGATGATGGGAACCTCGGATTCGCGGCGAACCTCATGGCAGATATGCTGGCCGTCCTTGACGGGAAGCGTCAGGTCGAGCAGCACCAAGTCGGGCGCGGCGGCGAGAATATCGCGCGAAACATGCTCGAACGATTCGCAGGCCTCGACCTCAAAACCGGCACGGGCAAGGATGTCGGCAAGTTCGCGACGAATGGGCTCGTCGTCCTCAACGATATAGATCAGCGCCATGGATTCCGCTCCCCTCTTGGTTGTCTTGCCACCATTATGGCTGCGAAACTGCAGGTGCGCGCCACGCACGTCGCCAAGGTGACAGAACTGTTCGCGAGCGGGGGCGTTTTGTCCGCCTTACGCTCGCGACGGGAACGGGGACCAAAATGATTATTAAATCCCCGTCCCAGAATAATCATTTAGCGACGGGCGCGGAGCTTTTCGTAGCCGTCGGCGAAGAAGGTGACCATAGCAGCGTCCGCCTCAGCGGCGTCCGTCTCAGTTGCGGGGACCACGCCGTGCTCGTCGCTCACCAGGAACAACGCGCCCTTAAGCTGCGCGGGAATGTCTACACGCGTGACCGGGATGCCCTTGGTCTGGGCCAGCTGCTCAATGAGCGTCGCCGTGCCGCACAGGCACTCGTCCGCCGGCGCCACAAAGGCAAGCTCGCCGTTGTTGACGGCGGCGAGCAGCTCGGGCGCCACGCCGGTCTCGTCGGCCTCGGAGCGGGCCTCGGCGGAGCGGGCACGCAGCGCCTTGGCCGACGTATCGGTTAGCGGCTCGTACTCCCCCACCGTCATGGCGGCGTTGCCGTTGACGTCGATCACCAGCATGAGCACGCCGTCGCGTGCGGTGTAATCGCCCTCGGCAAGCGACCACTCAACGTGCTGCTTGGCCCAGCTGAGCATGTTATGGGTAAGCGGCTCGCCCTGCACCAAGCGCTCGGACAGTGCGCGAATGTGGCGGTTGAGCATGGGCACCTTTTTATTGGACATGCGCCAACGGCAGACAAGCGCGGGCTTGTCGAGCGTAAACTTCTCGACCGCCTCCTGATTGGCGCAAAAGTCCTCGTACGCACGCTGATCCTCGGCATTGCCAAACAGCTCGGCATCATCCACAACGGCCATATCCAACCTTTCTCAAAAACATACACCGCACCGTTATACCCAAAAAAGCCGCCCGCACCAACCGGCACGGACGGCAATAGATAGCTTTAGTTCGGGGCGAGCCAATACCGCTGGTGGAGCACAAGCCAGCGAGCCAGCACCAAGTGCCTCAGGTCGCCGCGAAAGAGGAGCGACGCGTACTTCTGTACGCGAGCGACGGTTTGAGCGGCGAGATGAGGTGCTTGGGGCCGGCGCAGCGTCGAGCAGTTACGCGATTTGGTAAAACCGCGTAACGATATTAGTGGCGGAAATGCCTGGCACCCGTAAAGACCATCGCGATGCCATGCTCATTGCAGGCCTGGATGCTCTCATCGTCGCGCTTGGAGCCACCGGGCTGGATGATGCAGGTCACACCGTGCGCGGCGAGCACGTCAACATTGTCGCGGAACGGGAAGAACGCGTCGCTTGCACAGGCAAAGCCGCCCTTCTCCACGCCCTCGCGCTCGCAGAAGTCCTCGGCGCGCTCGCAGGCAAGCAGCGCAGAGTCAACGCGGTTAGGCTGACCCGGGCCCATGCCAATGCCGGCCTTGCCCTTGGAAACCAAGATGGCGTTGGACTTAACGCCCTTGCAGACCTTCCAGGCAAACTCGAGCTCGGCCATCTCGGCGTCGGTGGGCTTGCGGTCGGTGGGGAACGTAAAGGTCGCGGGATCCTCGGTCACGTGGTCGACTTCCTGTACCAGCATGCCGCCGTCGACGGAGCGCAGCTCCACCTGGGCGCCGTGGTCCACGCCGCCGGTAGCCAGCACGCGCAGGTTGGGGCGCTTAGCCATGCGCTCGAGTGCCTCGGCGGTGTAGCTCGGGGCGATGATAACCTCGACGAACTGCTTGTTTTGATCGGCAAAATGCTCAACCAGATCAAAGGGAACCTCGCGGTTGCAGGCGATGATGCCGCCAAAGGCGCTCTTGGGATCGCAGGCGAAGGCGCGGTCGTAGGCGGCCGTGATGTCCTCGGCAACGGCGGAACCGCAGGGGTTCTGGTGCTTGAGGATTACGCAGGCCGGCTCGTCGAACTCGCGGACCAGGTTCCAGGCGGCGTCGGCGTCCAGATAGTTGTTGTAGCTGAGCGGCTTGCCCTGGATCTGCTCGGAGCCCACGAGCGGGAACTGCGAGCTCGCGGTGTTCTCGCAACCCTCGGCAAAGCGATAGACCGTGGCCTTCTGCTGAGGATTCTCGCCATAGCGCAGGTCGTCGACCTTCTCCAGCGAGATCTCGAGCTTGGCAGAGGTGTCCGCCACGTCGCTTGCCTGGGCGGCAAGCCAACGGGAGATAGCCGTGTCGTAGGCGGCGGTGGTCTGGTAGACCTTCACCTGCAGGCGACGACGGGTGGAAAGCGTGGTGCAGCCACCGGTCTCGTGCATCTCGGCTAGGACGGCATCATAGTCGGCCGGGTCGGAGATGACGGTAACGCTCGCGGCGTTCTTGGCAGCAGAGCGCAGCATGGAGGGGCCACCGATGTCGATGTGCTCGATAGCATCCGCGAAGGTGACCTCAGGGTTGGCAACGGTCTTCTCGAACTCGTACAGGTTGACGACGACCAGGTCGATCAGTTTAATGCCGTGCTCAGCGGCCTCCTGCATGTGCTGCTCGGAATCGCGGCGGGCCAGCAGCGCGCCGTGGACCTTGGGGTGCAGGGTCTTAACGCGGCCGTCCATCATCTCGGGATAGCCCGTGAACTCCTCGATGGGGGTTACGGGAACGCCCGCGTCCTCGATGGCACGAGCCGTGCCGCCCGTAGAGATGATCTCGACGCCAAAGTCATCGACCAGCGTCCGTGCGAAATCGACGACGCCCGTCTTATCGGTAACCGAGATCAACGCGCGTGCGATCTTCACATCAGATCCCATGCAGTCCTCCTGTCTGGTACGCCGCCGTGCTCTGTGAGTCGGTGATACGTCGATCTGCAGCGCTCGCGCAGCGGCATTGAAAATACTGATTCAATGTAGCGCATCGAGCGCATCGATGCACCCCGCAACGGGCGCATGTGCAGAAAAAGTTTGCGAGCAGAGGGGATGGGCCCGGCACCGGGCACGGTGAGTTCATGGAACACAGGGGCACCATAATTAGATGCCAATGGCGTGGTAGAATTGTGCTCGATATGCATCCGCAAAAGAAAGAGGCACCATGGTCTCGCGGGTTCTCTACCGACCGTTTGATACCGAAGACTTCGACGCCATCGCGCTGATTCTGCAGCAGCTTTGGCATAACAATTCGGATAACGATGAGTACAACCGCCTTGAGGCCGCGTGCGACCTCGCCTATTGCCTTTCATCATCGACGTTTTCGCAGGTTGCCGTAATCGACGGTCAGGCGCGTGGCATTTCGCTCGCACGCGCGGGACAGAGCTCCGGCGCCACCGTTAAAGAACATTGGATGGATACCGAACGCGCGCTGCTATCGCAGATGCGTGAGCTGGAGCCCGATGCCTGCGCCGAGTATCTCTCGTTTGTGCGCGCAACCATCCGAACCAATAACCGCCTGCTCGAGAGCAGCCCGTTGCCGCACGACAACGAGGTCACGCTGCTTGCCGTCGATCCCGATGTCCATGGCCTGGGCGTTGGCACGGTTCTGCTCGATGCCGCCGTCTCGCACCTGTCCTCGCTTGGAGCGACGAGGGCGCACCTGTACACCGACTCCAACTGCTCGTGGAAGTTCTACGAGCTGCACGGCCTTAAGCGCACGGCCACGCACCGCGCCAACCGCGAAGAGCGCCGTCACGACATGCCGCGCGAAAGCTTCCTCTACGAACTCGATCTAACAGCCTAAACCCGGCAGTTAGGGACGTTCCTTTTGTGCCGGCACCCCGGGACACTCCTTGGCAGCAACCGCACCTAGTCGTTGGGGACATTCTTGGGTAGCACAGTCGACGAAACCCTCGTTGGCGTCGCCCTATAGAGGGGTCTGCAAATAGCTGTGGGCAAAAAACATCAAATATGAGTACTGTTACCTTTTTAGTAGCAGCGATTTGGGGCATTTTAGAGGCTTTTAGACATAGCAGCCAGTCAGGCGAGCTGACGTATTTCCACAAATGTTCAATAAAATGGGCCCCTAACGAGAGATAATCTCATTAGGAGCCCATTATTTAGTGCAAATATATGTCACTATAATGGCAACAGTACTCATATTTGGCATTTTTTGCCCACTGCCCCCTGTGTGGGGATCCGTAACGGAAAGATAGACCCATTTCAAAGCATAAAAATGGGATAGATTTTCCGCCAACAGTCGCCGGAGAAGATCCATCCCAAAAATCAGAGCGCGCTAGAACGTTCCGCCG
>CABUCQ010000100.1 GCA_902490095.1 uncultured Collinsella sp. | reverse complement strand
GCATGATTTCGTTTGATTACAAGCCTCAGGGCGTGTGTGCTCGCAATATTCACCTTGACCTTTCCGATGACGGCAACAAGGTGATAGGCGTTGAGTTTACCGGTGGCTGCGACGGCAATCTCAAGGCAATCTCCAAGCTGGTCGAGGGCGCTCCTGCCGATCGCGTAATCGAGGTTCTCGCCGGTAATACCTGCGGTATGAAAAAGACCTCCTGCGCCGACCAGCTTACGCGCGCCATCGAGGCCGCTCGCGCCGAGATCGCCTAATGGGTATCGCCGATCACATCAAGAACGGAATATCGCGTCGCGGCTTTGTACTCGGTGGGGCTGCCGCGGGCGCTGCCACGGTGCTTGCCGGATGCTCGAAAAAAACGGGTACCAGCGATGATGCCGCCGGCGAGCCGCAGGTTATCAAGGACGATTCCAAAATTATCTCGATTACGGATGAGTATGAGGCTGTCGACATCGATCTTGAGCCGGCGGCGTCGTGGACGCTGCCTCTGGGTACGCTGCTGTACTACTGCGACGGCGATTACGCCGCGGCGATGATGGCGCCCGCATCGGCATTGCACGCCAACACGCTCGGTGTGCTCAACCTGGGCGATGGCTCGCTTACCACATTAATCGAGGATCCTGTCGAGGGCACGGGATATGCATTCTACGATGTCCGCGCCGGCGACGGCGTATTCGCGTGGGTTGAGATGAACTTTGCCAATTCATCGTGGAAGCTCTACGCTCAAAATCTGTCGGGCGCTTCGCTCTCTGGCGATGTGGTTGAGCTCGATCGAGGTGGCAAGGACTATGATCCGCCCCTGTTTACGGCGTTCGGGTCATCAGTCATCTGGTATAAAATGCCTTCGACAGGCGGCAATAAAACGAGTAGTGATTCGTTTTGCTATCGTCGCTCACTTGATGAATCCAAGGCCGAGACAATTTGGAAATCGACGGGCCGCTTTGCATCGGCCCCGCGCGCGAGCGACGGCATTTTGACCATCTCGCCGCGTGTCCGCAACGACGAGGGCGTCTACTACGGCATAACGGCAATCGATCTGACCGACGGCAACAACACCAAGCGTGCCCAGCTAGTCCTTCCCTCGTCAGTCTCGCCTTTCGAGGCCGTGTATATGGGCGATACCTTCGTGTTTTCTATCGAGGCGGCCTATAGCGGCGTGGGCAGCCTGGGCAATATGGGCACGTATATCGGTAATGAGGGAGGGCCGTACCTCTTTCTGTCACGCGAGCCGCTCGCATGTGCGGCTGGCAAGAAGAATAAATACCTTGTTAAGGTACAGGCGTCGCATTTCCTGATCGACACCTCTGCCAAGACCTATGGCTCGCTGCTGTCGCCCGACCGCGCTTTGGAGTATGGCGATTATCCAGCTACGGCGGGAAAATCGGACTCATTCCTTACGTACGCCACGGTGCGCAACAGCCAGGGTATACCAGAGACGGTCACTGCACGCCTATTCTCTCTTTAAGCTTAGAGGGGTTAAAAAGGCGCCAACAGGGGAATAAACGCGTTGTAATTGTGAGTACCGCCCGCCGAGCTGCCGCGTCATAGCGGCATCCGGCGGGCTCAGGTGCGTTAAAATGGGCTTGTTCTTAGCTAATTGAGACAGGGGGGCCGTGTTATGGCTTCAGATGCAAAAAAGATTCTGCTGGTCGAGGATGAGAAGGCAATCCGTGACGCCGTCGCTGCCTATCTCGAGCGCGAAGGCTACTGGGTTGTGGGCGTCGGCGACGGCCAGTCCGCGATCGAGGAGTTCGAGAAGCATCAGTTCGACCTGGTCGTGCTCGACCTTATGCTCCCCAAGATTCCCGGCGAGCGCGTTTGCCGCACCATTCGCGATACCTCGGATGTCCCCATCATCATGCTGACGGCTAAGGGCGAGATCGAGGACCGTATTATCGGTCTTGAGCTCGGCGCCGACGACTATCTGATTAAGCCGTTCTCGCCGCGCGAGCTCGTCGCCCGCGTTCGCGCTCTGTTCCGCCGTGCCCATCAGGCCGACGAGCCCGCCGTCGAGGTACTCGACTTCGGCGATCTGGTCATCGATATCTCGGGCCACAAGATCTTGGTCGAGGGCAAGGAAGTCGATCTGACGGCTTCCGAGTTTAAGCTGCTCACCACGCTTGCCCGCCATCCCGGCCGTGTGTATAACCGCATGGAGCTGGTCGAGAAAGTGCTCGGGTATGACTTTGAGGGCTATGAGCGCACCATCGATAGCCACGTGAAGAATCTTCGCGCCAAGCTGGGCGATGATCCCAAGAAGCCCAAGTGGCTTTACACCGTCCATGGTGTCGGCTATCGCTTCGAGGCTCCGGCCAAGACCGATAAGTCGGACGAGAAATAGGGAAATCACATATGACACCTGCACGCTTTGAAATCGGACAAAAGCACAAGCAGGAGAGCGAGGCGGGTTCCAAGGCTAGTTGGAACACGCCTCGTTCCGATTCACGGCCAACGATGAGCTATCCCTCGCGCATGGCACTTGCTTTTGCTCTGACATCGCTCATGACGGTATTGGTGCTGGTGGGCGTTGTCTCTGTTGTGTGGGGCACGGTCTTTTCGGATTACACACGCTCCAATATCGTCGAAATCGCAAATTCCGCTGCCGAGAAGTTGGCGACCTCATATGAGGAAAACGGCTCTTGGACCGCGGGAGAACTGCGCACGGTCGCAACGTCGAGTTTGGTTTCCGACGATCTGGGCATGCAGGTCGTCAATAAAAAGGGTGTGATCGTTTATGACGATTCCTGGCCCTCGGCAAGCGCCACCGCCGATGTACGCGAAAACCAGGCTACGACCGACGACACGAGCGGCAAGAGGGCATCGCATAGCCCGGTCTCGTCTGCTCCAACCGACTCCGATAGCGTTGCTAACGTCGAGATTGTAACGTCTTCCGGCGAGCATGTCGGACAGGTAAAGCTGTGGGCCATCGGCTCCGACGCTCTGCTCACCAAGGCGGACTCTGCGTTTAGGGAGAAGACCTTTAACGCCATGGCCCTCGCCGCGGTTGTTGCAATCTGCATTTCGGTCGTTATCGGATCGCTCGTGTCGCGCATGCTCACCAAACCGATTCATCGCATCACCAGTACCGCAAAGCAAATCCGTGACGGCGACCTGTCGGCTCGCACGGGGCTGCGCGGTGATGACGAGATCGATCAGCTGGGTGAGACCTTCGATGAGATGGCCACCTCGCTCGAGAAGGATATGAAACACGAGAAGCGCCTGACCTCAGACGTTGCACACGAGCTTCGCACGCCGCTTATGGCCATGCTCGCAACGGTCGAGGCCATGCAGGATGGCGTGTATCCCACCGACGATGAGCATTTGGAGACCGTTGCTTCCGAGACGCGTCGCCTGGCTCGTCTGGTGCAGCAGATGCTCGACCTATCGCGTATGGAAAACAGCACGGCTCCGCTCAATCTAGAACCGGTGGACATGGTTCCGTTCGTGCGATCGATTGTGAACGGCCAGGAGCGTCTGTTTGCCGACCGTGACCTTCGTCTTCGCTTTGCAGATGAAACCCAAGGGCACGACGATGTCGTCGAGGCCGATCCCGACATGATCACGCAATGTGTTATCAACCTCATGAGCAACGCCATGCGCTACACCCCCGAGGGCGGTTGGGTCGTGGTGTCGGTGCTCAGTGACCGCAGGCACGTCAGCATTGCCGTTTCTGATACCGGTATCGGTATTGCCAAGGACGATCTGTCGCGCATTTTCGGGCGGTTTTGGCGCGCCGATGCCAGCCGCGCCCGCGAAGCTGGCGGCCTGGGCGTCGGCCTCGCCGTGACCAAGCAGATCGTCGAGCGTCACCATGGCTACATATCCGTGGAGTCGGAGCTTGGAAAGGGTACGACTTTTACAATTCATCTGCCCCGCGAGCACACGGCGGACGCGGCATCTACTACAATGGAGCACTAGCTTTTCGCTATTCGGTGAAGGAGGGGCCGCGTCCCTGCCGCTCCGAGTTTGCGAAAACATGCGGGAAAGAACCCGCATTTCTGTCGTATTTAGGTAAGGAGTGACTCACGTGACAACGATGGAGCGTCGTCCGGATTCCCGTGGCAAGGTTCGTGATATTTACGATGCCGGTGAAAACCTGCTGATGGTCGCCACCGACCGCATTTCTGCGTTCGACTTCATTCTTCCCGACGAGATTCCGTTTAAGGGAGAGGTGCTCAATCGCATCTCGGCATTCTGGTTCGATAAGTTTGCCGACATCGTCCCCAACCATCTCGTTTCCATCGACCCGGCGGATTTCCCCGAGGAGTTTGCTGAGTATCGTGACTACCTCGCTGGCCGCGCCATGCTGGTTAAGAAGGCCCAGACGATTCCTATCGAGTGCATCGTCCGCGGCTATCTGACCGGTTCGGGCAAGAAGACCTACGACGAGAACGGCACCGTCTGCGGCATCCAGCTGCCTGAGGGCCTGACCGAGGCTTCCAAGCTTCCCGAGCCGTTGTTCACGCCGTCCACGAAGGCCGAGATCGGTGACCACGACGAGAACATCTCGTTCGAGCGTTGCTGCGAGATCGTGGGCGAGGACATCGCCACGCAGATTCGTGACCTTTCCCTCAAGATCTACAAGGCCGCTGCCGAGTACGCCGCGACCCGTGGCATCATCATTGCCGACACCAAGTTCGAGTTTGGTGTTATTGATGGCAAGGTCACGCTGATCGACGAGTGCCTCACGCCCGACTCCAGCCGTTTCTGGCCTGCTGCCAGCTACGAGGAGGGCAAGATCCAGCCTAGCTACGACAAGCAATTCGTCCGCAATTGGCTCAAGGCCAACTGGGATATGACGGGGGAGACCCCGCACCTGCCCGCCGAGGTCATCGATGGCACGTCCGAGCGCTATCGCGAGGCCTTCCAGATCATCACGGGCTCCCAGTTCACAAGCATGAAGGAGAACGCATAAGTGAGTACCCGTAGCGCCATGAACAAGCGCACGCAATCCCACGAAGTTACCGGGGTTGCGCGCAAGTCTGCCGCATCTGCTAAGCCCGCCCGCCAAGCAGCGAGCTCCGTTCGCGTCGTGCCGGCTTCGTCTAAGGCACGCCGCAAAGAGCTCGAGAAGGGCGAGAACCTCGAGGGCCTCTCTAAAGAGGAGAAGCGCGCCCGCAAGGCTAAGCAGCGCGCCAAGGAGGACCGCATCTATACGGTGTCGAATATCCTCCTCAAGCAGGACGAGGACTACACCAAGCGCCGTCGCATCTGGTGGATTGTGCTCGCCATTGGCATGGTGCTCGTCGTGGCAATTTGGGCCTCGCTGTACTTCGCTCCCGCTGGCATGGTGTCCAGCCCTGTCCAGATGGTCGGCATTGTTTTGTCCTACGTCATCATTTTGGGCGACTTTATCTATGACTTCGCTCGTATTCGTCCCTTGCGCAACATGTACCGCGCGCAGGCCGAGGGCATGTCCGAGAACAAGCTCAACGCTCTTATTGAGCGCGCGGCTGCCGAGGAGGACAAGAAGGACTCCAAGAAGAAGTAGCGTTTGCATACATACTTATCGCTAAGATATAAGGCGCGTCGTTTTTGCGGCGCGCCTTTTTACTGTTCTATAGATAGATGGAGTGGCACATGATTCGAGCTGCCCTGACGGTCGAAGAGGCTCTGGAGGGCATGAAGGCCCTGGAGCCCAAGATTAAAAACTACGCGCGCCTGGTCGTCCGCAAGGGCGTAAACGTCAAGCCCGGCCAGGAGGTCGTCGTTCAGTCTCCGGTCGAGTGCGCGCCGTTTGCGCGCGTGGTGGTCGCGGAGGCCTATGCTGCCGGCGCCGGCCACGTGACGGTCATTTGGGCCGATGATGCCGTGACGAGGCTCACGTACGAGCATGTCGAGAAAAGCTATTTTGAGCAGACGCCCGAGTGGAAGCGCATGCAGCTGGATTCCTTGGCCCAGGATGGTGCCTGCTTTGTCTTTATCGAGGGTGCGGATCCTGCGGCCCTCAAGGGCATCGATCCAGCCAAGCCGGCCGTGGCATCAAAGGCGAGGAATACGCAGTGCAAAGTTTTCCGCCGTGGACTGGATTACAACATCAATCCGTGGTGCATCGCCGGCGCTCCGGTCGTGGCTTGGGCGCACGAGGTGTTCCCGGGAGACGCCGATGAGGTTGCAATCTATAAGCTGTGGAATGCGATTCTGCACACCGCTCGCGCCGATGGCCAGGACCCGGAGAGCGACTGGGAACTCCATGACGCCGCATTCGAAAAGAACCTGCGTTTCCTGAACGACAATCGTTTCGACTACCTGCATTACACCTCGGCAAATGGAACCGATCTGACGATTGGCATGACGAAAGGTCACGAGTGGGCCGGCGGCAAGGGCAAGACGCCCGATGGGCACCCCTTCTTCCCCAACATTCCCACCGAGGAAGTCTTCACCTCGCCTGATCGTATGCGTGCCGACGGTATCGTGTATTCGGCTATGCCGCTCATTCACCACGGTAACAAGGTTGACGATTTTTGGATTAAGTTCGAGGCGGGCCGCGTAGTGGACTACGATGCCCGCGTGGGTAAGGCGACGCTCGCAAGCATCATCGATACGGACGAGGGCGCTGCTCATCTGGGAGAGGTCGCGCTCATTTCCAAGAACACGCCGATCCGTGAAAGTGGCGTTTTATTCTATGACACGCTCTATGATGAGAACGCCAGCTGCCATCTCGCGCTGGGTGTCGGTTTCCCCGAATGCATCGAGGGTGGGTATGACATGTCCAAGGAGGAGCTCCTGGAGCATGGCGTTAACGTCTCGAGCACGCACGTCGATTTTATGATCGGCACGGACGACATCGATATTACGGGCATTACGCCTGATGGACGTGAAGTTGTGATTTTCCAGAACGGCCAATGGAGTTGGGAATAGTCCCAGACCGTGGTACAATGCCACCCGCGGGCCGTTAGCTCAGCTGGCAGAGCAGGGGACTTTTAATCCCAAGGTCCAGGGTTCGAACCCCTGACGGCCCACCATAGAAAAGAAAGCGATCGACTCCGGTTGGTCGCTTTTTTGTTGCCAAGGCATGGGTTCGAACCCGTCGGGGCGCGGAGCTGAGTAAACGCGTGAGCGTTTGCCAGCGCAGCGCGCAAGGCGCGAAGCGCCGCAGCGGCCGCCTGCGGAGCAGGCTGAACCCCTGACGGCCCACCATAGAATAGAAAGCGATCGACTCCGGTTGGTCGCTTTTTTGTTGCGAAGGCATGGGTTCGACCCGTTTCTCTTTATATATAAGAACGCTTGGCGAACAAAACCTGCCTTTTACCGACGGGAAACAAATAGCTGATGCTTTTGGAGTAAAGTGGCGCTCCAGAGATGACCGATGCCTTAACACCTATAAACCAGCTGGTCATCGCCAATATCAGAAGCTGCTGCTTCGAATATGGCCTCAGTGAAGTAACTGAGGGTTCTATTCATTTGTGAACAAAATATGGAGTGCGTGATTCCCGCCCGCGGGGGCCCTCCGGTCTGGCAATATATCTCCTTGCCGCGCGGCCCGGTCGAACCGGATCAGCCGCGGGGCGTGCACCTTGAGAACCGGATACTGCGAGGATGGACACTCACTTCAGTGTCGCATCCGGGCAGACATCGAACCATTTGAAATGGTCTAACTTGGATTTGTTTTTCGCAAGGCCGCCGAGAGGCGGCCCCGAGAAATTCCTTTTCCTATACTAAAACCATATGAATCGAACGGAACCGATCAGCGAATGACTGAGAGGACCGGACGGGCTCGAAGCCCAAATATTTTGGACGGAGAGTTCGATCCTGGCTCAGGATGAACGCTGGCGGCGCGCCTAACACATGCAAGTCGAACGG
>CABUCQ010000099.1 GCA_902490095.1 uncultured Collinsella sp. | reverse complement strand
AAGTGGCATCACGGCCTTATCGCCAACCCCAACTGCGCGACCATCATCGGCCTGGTTCCCACGTGGCCGCTGCATCAGCTTGCCGGCGTGAAGCGCATGATCGTCTCGACGTATCAGGCGGCTTCTGGTGCCGGTGCTCCCGGTATGGCCGAGCTCGAAGCGCAGCTTGCTGCCCTGGGCCGTGGCGAGGAGATTCCCGAGCCGCGCGCGTTTGCCGCCCAGCTGGCGAGCAACCTGATTCCGCAGATTGGCGGCGTCAAGGAGGAGGGCTTTACCTCTGAGGAGATGAAGCTACAAAACGAGGGCCGCAAGATCATGCACCTGCCCGAGCTGCGCGTGAACTGCACCTGCGTGCGCGTGCCTGTGCTGCGCTCGCACTCCGAGAGCATTACGCTCGAGTTCGAGCGTGACATTACGGTTGACGAGGCCCGTGTTGCGCTGGCTGCCGCTCCGGGCGTGAAGCTGGTTGACGACATGAGCGCCGAGGATGCGCACGACCGCTTCCCCATGCCGATGGATACGTCCGATCAGGACCTGATTTGGGTCGGTCGCGTGCGCCGCGACATCTCGAACCCGGAGGCCGCGCGTGGCATTACCTTCTGGTGCTGCGGCGACCAAATCCGTAAGGGCGCGGCAACCAACGCCGTCCAGATCGCTAAGCTGCTCTGCGAGTAGTGTGACCTGTCCGGCGGGGGCCGGGCTTGGTTTTCAGAACGTCCTCGACCATGTGTGGCGCCTTGTCCTGCTCCTTCGGAGCCGCGGACAAGGCGCCACACTGGTCTGCGGAGTGTTCTGAAAACTGAGCCCGGCCCCCGCCTGCGGTGACGCTGCTGCAAGCGGCCTGCGATGGGGTCGTTGTTGGTTGAGGCCGCTGGGCTGATGTGGGGGCGCGTGGCTGTTGCGGGCCCTGGTCCCGGCGGCGGCCTCGGCGCTTCGCGCCTGCCTCCTTGGGGGACTGTGGAGCGCGGATCGCAGCTGCGGCGCGTTGCGCCTGCTGCCTTGGGCAACTTTGGGGTCGATTGAGGTTGTCTGCACAATTCGCGGTATTATGTTTGCGGAGTTTTGAAAGGAGCCGCTGGTGGTCACGACGACGTTTGCTTCGCCTTTGGGCGAAATCCTGCTTGCCGCTGATGGCCGCGGTTTGACGGGGCTTTGGTTTGAGGGGCAGGAGCACTTTGGCTCCACGCTTCTGAAAGAAGATCCCGAACATG
The DNA here is from genome assembly GCA_902490095.1 of uncultured Collinsella sp. Lineage (GTDB taxonomy): Bacteria > Actinomycetota > Coriobacteriia > Coriobacteriales > Coriobacteriaceae > Collinsella. The sequence goes on along the minus strand of CABUCQ010000099.1, from coordinate 6,633 downwards.
TTGAAGGTGCCGATGCGGTTTCTGGTACCGGTGGGATGTCTTCGGTGAGGCCGGCAAATGGCGCGGCTTCTTCGGTGCTTGAGCGTTCTTGGGCTTGGCTGAATGCTTATTTTGCGGGGCAGGAGCCTCGGTTTACACCGCCGTTGCATATGATTGGTACGGCGTTTCAGCGCGAGGTTTGGTTTGAGCTGCTTTCAATTCCGCGTGGCGAGGTCGTTACGTATGGCGAGATCGCTCAGCGTGTTGCGGCTCGACATCGTGTACCGGGAAACGAAGCGCCCGTTGCGTCTCCCCGTGCCGTGGGGGCCGCGGTCGCGCGTAATCCCATTTCGATTATTGTGCCGTGCCATCGCGTGGTTGCCGCCGATGGTTCGCTCAACGGATATGCCGGCGGCCTCGACCGCAAGGAGTGGCTGCTGCGGCTTGAGGGCGCGTACGAGGAGTAACGCTCGAGCACTTTGCATAACTAGGACGCCGTGAAAGGACGAGTCACTGTCCCTTCGCGCTCGGCATGCGTCAAAGCGCTCGACACGTGCGCCTTAAGTTTGGCTAAGCCATATCCTGCGTATTTAAAAACGCGCAGGTTGAGCAGCTAAGGCTGCGCTAAGGCGGTTGACGGTACGCTATTATCGGCAGTATCAAAACCTGTATAGCCATGCGCCAAAGGAGCAACTATGAAGTTGATGCTTGCCGAGGACGAACCCGGCCTCTCCCGCGCTCTTACCGCGATTCTTCAACATAGCGACTACGAGGTCGACACCGCGCTCGACGGCCTGACGGCGCTCGAGTATCTACTCACCAACGATTACGACGCCGCAATCCTGGACATCATGATGCCCGGCATGGATGGCATTGAGGTGCTCAAGCGCACGCGTGAGGCCGGCAAACGCCTGCCCATCATCATGCTTACGGCCAAAAGCGAGGTGTCCGATAAGGTCGAGGGTCTGGATGCCGGTGCCAACGATTACCTGACCAAGCCGTTTGCCGCCAAGGAGCTGCTTGCGCGTATTCGTGCCATGACGCGCGCCGCGACGGCAATTGACGCCACGACGCTCAGCGTGGGCAACGTGCGCCTCGACACAGCATCGTGCACACTCGTTGGGCCTTTGGGCGAGGAGCATCTGGCTAATCGTGAGTTTCAGCTTATGGAGCTCTTTATGCGCAACGCCGGCACGCGCATGCCCACCGAGCGTCTGATGCTCGAGGTCTGGGGCGAGGACGCACCCGAAGGTGCCAACGTGGTGTGGGTCTATATCTCCTACCTGCGCAAAAAGCTGACGGCGCTTGGTGCCAACGTGGTCATCCGCGCATCGCGCAACCAGGGCTATTCGCTCGAGGTTGTTGAGGAGGGCGAATAGGCGTGAGCGCGAGTGCGTGGTGGAAGCGCACGACGGCAAAGCTCGGCATGGGCGCAGACTCGGGTAATCCGGGGCGCGCCGATGCTGCCAGTGCAATGGGACGTCGTCTGCGTCGTAAGTTCATCCTGGTTGCCATGGGTGCCGTGACCGCCGTGCTTACGCTCATTATTGCCGGCATCAACGTCGTCAATTATTCGCATGTCTGTAAAATGGCCGACGCTCGCCTGGACTATATCCTGGCGGGCAAGGATGGCATTGATGGGGAGGACGAGCCTAAGACCGGTCCCGGTCAGGATGCGGTTGTCGGCAAGGTTGCTACCGGTAACCGGGCGGCCATTCGCGATGGGCATTTTGAAGGCATGACGGCGGAGTCTCCCTTCGACACGCGCTACTTTACGGTGTCGATTGCTGGCGGGCAGGTGACCGATGTCAACACGGCCCGCATTGCCGCGGTGGGCGCCAAGCGTGCCGCCCGCATCGCTGCAGGACTGTATTCCAAGGGTTTGACCTCGGGCTTTTCTGGTAACTACCGCTATACGGTTACGGTTCAGGGCGACGAGACAACCTATGTATTCGTCGACTGTTCACGCGAGCTCACAAGCTTTCATTCGTTTTTAAGCGCGAGCGTGGCCATCAGCTGCATTGGCTGGCTGGCGGTATTGGCGATTGTGACGGTGGCCTCGGGTGCTGTAATTCGGCCGATGGTCGAGAGTTATAGCAAACAGAAGCGCTTCATTACCGACGCGAGCCACGAGATCAAGACGCCGCTGGCTGTAATTGACGCCGCCAACGAGGTGCAAGAGATCGAGAGCGGCGAGAGCGAGTGGACGCAGAGCATTCACGAGCAGGTCGCGCGGCTGACGGCGCTGACGGAGCGTCTGGTGTTCCTGACGCGTATGGACGAGGGTTCGGCCGGCTTTGCCATGACGGCGATCGATCTTTCGGAGGCCGTGGACAAGGCTGCGGCGCCGTTTGAATCGGTGGCGGTTTCGCGCGGAAAGCGGCTGTCGACGTCGATCGCGAGCGGTGTGCGGGCCCATGCCGATGCCGCGGCAGTGGCGCAGGTTGTTGAGCTGCTGCTGGACAACGCCACACGCTACGCAAGCGAGGGCAGCGTGATTGAGTTGAGTTTGCGTGCTGTTTCGCGCGGTGCGGGCAAAGGCTCGGCCGAGCTTGTCGTATCGAATGCTGTTGATGAGCTGCCCGAGGGCGACCTGGACCGGCTGTTCGACCGCTTCTACCGTGCAGACGTCTCGCGTAGCTCCAAGACGGGCGGCTCGGGCGTGGGCCTATCCGTCGTGCGCGCCATCGCCGAGGCCCATGGCGGGAGCGCTTCTGTCTGCGGCCACGGTAACCAGATCACCTTCACCGTCCGCCTCTAAAACCTGCCAAAATAAACCCGTCCCTTTTTAGTCGGTGCGAAATGGGTAATACTAAAGAGTTATCCGACCAGATGGGAACCGATCGATGGCTTATATCGAATTCAAAGACGTCATCAAGGCATACGGCGAGGGCGACGCCCGCATTCACGCACTCGACGGCGCGAGCTTTACGGTCGAGCGCGGCGAGCTCGCCATCATTTTGGGTGCTTCGGGTGCCGGCAAGACCACGGCGCTCAACATTCTGGGCGGCATGGATACGGCGACCTCCGGCACCGTGACGGTGGACGGGCGCGACGTGAGCTCCGCCAACGAGGCTCAGCTCGTGGATTACCGCCGCGCCGATGTCGGCTTTGTCTTCCAGTTCTACAATCTGGTCCCCAACCTGACGGCGCTCGAAAATGTTGAGCTTGCGGCGCAAATCTGCCCCGATTCGCTCGATGCCGAGCAAACGCTTTGCCAGGTTGGCTTGGGTGAGCGCCTCGCCAACTTCCCCGCGCAGCTTTCGGGCGGCGAGCAGCAGCGCGTGTCCATTGCCCGCGCACTGGCAAAGAACCCCAAGCTGCTTTTGTGCGACGAGCCCACGGGCGCACTTGACTATAAAACCGGCAAGCAGATCTTGCAGCTGCTGCAGGACACTTGCCGCAAGCATGGCATTACGGTCATCATCATCACCCACAACTCCGCGCTGGCGCCCATGGCCGATCGCCTGATCCGCTTTAAGAACGGTCGCGTGGAGAGCGAGACGGTCCAGCAAAATCCCGTGCCTATCGAGACGATCGAGTGGTAGCGCCCATGGACCAAGACCGCCAAAACAGCCTACGCCGCGACGCGCAGAACACGGAGCGCGAGCAGGATTTTACGACCTACCGCACTGCCCAAAGCTCAAACGATATGGTGCCGACGGTTTTTCGCCGTGGCATCTACCGCACAATCCGAGGCAGTCTTAAGCGCTTTTTGTCAATCGTGGTCATCACCGCGCTTGGCGTGAGCGTGATGTGCGGCCTTAAGGCGGGTTGCGAGGACCTGTGTGATTCGGTTGATGCCTACTTCGACCAGCAAAATGTCTATGACATTAACGTGCAGTCGACCTATGGCCTGACTGACGATGATCTCGACGCCATACAAGAGGTCGATGGCGTCGAAACGGCCGAGGGCATCTACACCGAGACCGCCTACACCGCCGTGGGCACAGCGCGCGAGCGCGTGGTCGTGCAGAGTCTCTCCAAGGAGAACATCGATCAGCCGGTGCTCGTGAACGGCGATTTGCCCGAGAGCGCTGATGAAGTCGCGGTGACTTCGAAGTTCCTGAAGGCATCGGGCAAGAAAATCGGCGATACGGTGAGTTTTGCCGCCAATGACGCGAGCTCGTCCAATCAAAGCGCCAAGGACCAGTTTGCCGCGGGCGATTACACCATTACGGCTGAGGTCCTCGACCCCACTGATGTAAGTTCTGACTCGACAGTCAACGCCTTTCGCGCTGCTTCGGCGGCGGACTATAAGTTCTATGTGAGCGAGGACGCCGCGACATCTTCTTCCTACTCCGCGGTCCACGTGATCGTCGAGGGAGCCAAGAGCCTCAACTCCTATTCGGATTCCTACGCGGCAAAGATCAATGAGGTCAAGGGCAATATCGAGAAGATCCGCGAGGAGCGTGAGAAGGCGCGCGCCCAGGAGCTGACGGTCGACACGCCGGCGAGCTTGGACGCGGCTGAGCGTCAGGCGAATATGCTCTTTGGGATTGAGCAGGACAACATCAACCGCATGGCCGAGGGCAGCGACGAGCGTGCGCAGGCGCAAGCCGACCTGGATCAGCGTCGCGCCGCCGCCGATCAACAGTTTGCCGATGCCCGCGCCGAGCTTTCCGATCTGGGCGAATGCACCTGGTACATCCAGGACCGCGGCAACATCGCAAGTTACTCGAGCGTGGAGAGCGACAGCTCGTCAATTGAGGCCATCGCCACGGTGTTCCCGTTCATCTTCTTTATCGTCGCCGTGCTCATCAGCCTTACCACCGCCACGCGTATGGTCGAGGAGGAGCGCACGCTCATCGGCCTGTATAAGGCGCTCGGCTATTCGCGCGGACGCATCCTGTCCAAATACGTGGACTATGCGCTGTGGGCTTGTCTGATCGGCGGCGTGCTCGGCAACATCATCGGATTTGTGGGCCTGCCGCTGTTCCTGTTTACGGTGTTCGACGACATGTACTCACTGCCCCAGATGCTGCTTTCGTACGACATCGTGTCGTCGCTCGTGTCGGTGGCGCTGTTTGCCGTGGGCGTGGTGGGCGCCACGATTATCGCCTGCCGCCACGAGATGGCCGAGACCCCGGCCTCGCTTATGCGTCCCAAGGCCCCGCGCGCTGGCTCGCGCATCTTGCTCGAGCGCATCGGCTTTATCTGGCGCCGCATGGGCTTTTTGAACAAGGTCGCTGCACGCAACCTATTCCGCTATAAAAAGCGCGCCTTTATGACCATCTTCGGCATCGCCGGCTGCACGGCGCTCGTGATCTGCGGTATGGGCATCCGCGATACGTCGGTGGCGCTTTCGCCCAAACAGTACGGGCATATCACGCGTTATGACTTGCTGGCGGTCGCCAACCCCGATGACTTTACGCAGACGTGCGCGGCGTTGGATGAGCGCAGCGCGGCCAATGATTCCAACGTGACCGTGACTTCGACGCTGCCGATTATGACCGACAACGTCACCTTTACGTTTGGCGGCAAGAGCGAGACCGTGCAGCTGATCGTGGTGCCCGATGACCGCACGAACGACCTGGACGACTATGTGCGCCTCGAGGACGAGTCCAAAGAGCCGCTGTCTTTGCGTGACGGAGACGTGTATCTGAGCAAGAGTTCACAGCTGGTGCTGGGGATTCAGCCGGGCGATACGGCACACGTCCAGGATTCGTCGCTCAATGTTGCCAAGGTCAAAGTCAGTGACATTTCGCTTAACTATCTGGGCAACACGCTTTACATGACGCAGGGCACCTATGAGCGCGCGTTCGGTCGAAGCGCACGCCTCAACGGCGTCTTTGTGCTGCTTAAGGGCTCGTCGGCCGACCAGATTGCGTTTAGCAAGAATCTTAAGAGCGACGGTTGGCTTACGATTTCGAGTACGGCCGAGCATTGGGAGAACTACGAGGCGAACTTTACGATTATCAATTCCGTCGTGGTGCTCGTGACCTTTATGGCGGCGTGCCTATCGTTTGTGGTGGTGTTTACGCTGTCCAACACGAATATCTCCGAGCGCGAACGCGAGCTGGCGACCATCAAGGTGCTGGGCTTCCGCCGTGGCGAGGTGCACCATTACGTCAACAAGGAGACGTTGATCCTCACGGCAATTGGCGCCGCGCTGGGCGTGCCACTGGGCGGCTTGCTGGCCGAGAGTTTTACGTACATTTTGCAGATGCCGTCGCTGTACTTTGACGTCGAAGTCGAGCCGCTAAGCTACGTGCTCGCCGTGGTGCTTTCCTTTGGCTTTACGTTTATCGTCAACCTCGCCACCAACCGAACGCTCAACAAGATCGACATGGTCGGCGCCCTCAAGAGCGCCGAGTAACCTGCCTGGGATTCAAGCTGTAGCGAGCTACCGACGCACCCACATCCGCATTATTGCATAAACCGCCCCATCGAATGCATATTTCGGCGGGGCGGTTGCTACTTGTCCACGGGTACCCCAGGGGGCGGCGTGCAAATTCCGGAGTATTCAGCATCCCGGGGTCCGCGGGCGCGGGGGCGGGAGTGCAAAACTGCGCCGAAAGCCCCGATTCTGAGCCCCAACGCCTCTAGAGCCGCTCGTTTTTTACAGGATGCGGTCCATGGTGCCTGCCTTTCGCCCAAAATCCAGTATGCAGGCACCCTTGGCTGCTGAATACTCCCAAAAATGCACGCCGC
>CABUCQ010000098.1 GCA_902490095.1 uncultured Collinsella sp. | reverse complement strand
GCGTCGGCGATGAGGTTGGAGGTGGTGGTCTTGCCGTTGGTGCCGGTGATCACCACGCTGCGGTCGACAAGGTCCGCGAGGTCGCTTAGCAGCTCGGGGTCGATTTTCATGGCGATGCGGCCGGGGAGTACGCCGCCCTGGCGCTTAAGGACGGAGCGCAATCCCCAGCGGGCGATATCGCTCGAGGTGCAGGCAAGAGATGAGCGGAGGTTCATGAAGCCGTTCCTAACATAGATGACATGGTCGGGGCGATCGCGTCGCTAAAAGCCGTAGCGGCGCGCAAATTCCTGGGCAAGCTGCGATACGTCTTCGCAAGCGTTGGCCCAGGGGGCAAAGTCGGGAGTATCCGAGATGATGCCGTCGGCCTCCCAAACTGCCTGATGCGAAAGGTCCCAGGGGTCGTGCGGTTCGGGCCGGCAGGGAAGGTACGGCGTCTGATACATGGGGTTCAGCAAAAAGAACGCGCCGCCCTCGCAGCGGTTGGCAAACTCGCGCAGCGCGCGTGTCGCCGGGCGCATCTTGTTCGTTTTGAACAGCAAGATCGTGCGGGCGAGCAGGTACCAGGGGGAGTTCTCGAGGGCATCGGCCCCCATCTGCTCCTCGAGCTGGTGGGCCAGGGCAAAAAAGCCGTCCTCGTCTTCCAGGCGAGCGAGGGCGAGTAGCACGGTGCCTGCAGCTCGGGTGGGATAGCCTTCCGCCTTAAGAATACGGCGAGAATAGTTGGCGGCAGCACGGTAGCGAGCGCTTGCCATGCACAGCTGCGAGATGGCCTCGAGCGTGTGGAGCCACCCGATAAGAGCCGGCTCGCTTACGGTGAGATCGGCCGCCGTCACGCCGTCCGTCAAAACCTTGTTGGCCCAGTAGTGTGGGGCCTCCATGTCGAACCCGGGCACGCTTTGCTGCAGGTAATCGGCCGTGGTCGCCTCGAGTTTCATCAGGTCGCCCAGGCAGGCGTCGACGGGCGTGTCCGCCAAAATGATGGCGAGCAGCTGCGCATCGAGGACATACGCATCGACGCGGACGATCTTGAGCAACTCATCGCGCATATCGTCGAACAGGCGGTTGCGCGTCTGCTCAAACTCCTCGTCGCTGCCCATGTCCTCGATGCGATGGAGTTCGTCGAGCAGGTGGCGGTGGACGCCAGCATAGGACAATAGCGCCTGGGCATGCTCGGTCTGCGCATACTTATGAGGGTTGACGCTCACGTCGTTATGGACAAGCTCGCGTGCTGCATCGGTGAGTTCGGGGTGCGACGCCAGATAGGTGCGCTCCAGATAGGCGGGGATGTAGACGCTCGGATCCATTAGAGGTCTCCTCCCTTAAACGGCAAGCCCTGCTCGGCCGCCCGCAGGATGCGCTCGTCGATCTGGGAACGCACGATATCGTTGGTGGCGACCCAGGCGGCAAAGCTGGCGTTGTCGGGGGCGCCCAGGCCCTCCTGCAGTACCGGCGTCGCCTCGGACAGCGCAAGGACAAGCTCGTCGGTGGAGCCCACACCTACGTTGACGCGGGCATAGACGCCATCGGGAAACTCGGTTTGGAAGTAGAGTGCCTCGGCTGCGTGCGGGCACGAGCGTGCGAGGATGCACAAGTAGTGCTCGGCGCTCTCGTAGTCTAGCTCTCGCCAGGCAGCGCTCATCAGCGCGATGAGCGTCCACGGGTCCAAGTCGCGCTCCGCGTCCTTGGGACGACGGCGCAGCGGCGTGTTGGCAAGATAGGGGACGGAGTGGGCAGAGCGAAAGCGTTTGAGCTCCTCGGCGGGGTATTCGAGCTTTGCCATGGCGAGCATCGCGGTGTGGCGGACGCCGGCCGGATCGTTGGGGGCAAAGTCGAGGCTGCGGTTTGCGGCTTCGAGCGACATGCGATAGCGGCCGCTAATGAGGGCACGCGACGCAAGGGCGGCAAGCCAGCGCAGGTAGGGGCGGCGCATAAGGTCGCCCGCGGCCTCGCGCTCGTAGGGGTCCTGCGCCGAGGCAATCTTGAGTGCCAGGTCGTGCTCGACTTCATCGCGCTTGGATACCAAGTACTGTACGTACTCCTCGTTGGAGTTGGCGGTGAGGGCGGTCAGCATGCGCTGAGCGTCCCAGTTGGTCGGATCGAGCTCGGTTGCCTCGCGAAGCATGTTCTCGGCAGCGGTCTCTTCTTGCTCTGCCTGGGTATCGTCAGGGATAAAGGGAATGCGGTAGTCGACGGCCTCGACTACCTTGGCAATCAGATGTCCGGCGCGGTCGCGGTCGTGCACGATGAGCGGTGCGGGGTTGCGGGTGAATTGTTCCATCAGACGCTCTACGGCGGCACCGTCGGTGAGCGGGATATTGTCGCGGCGCAAGGCCTCAAGAACGAGGCGATGGCAATCCTCTTGAATGGGATCTAATGCCACGGGGCCTCCTTTGCTGCGGTTAGGGTTCAAATGTCTCTATATAAGGTTCTAGTTTACCCGCATGTGGCACACCGGGGGTGTCGCACTTGGACATGCACCTTTGCACCACGAAGACGGATGTCGCACAAATGTCGGCACCTTGGACGACTGAGTGGTATTACGGTGCCGCAAACGGTCGATTTTTGGCGGCGAACGGGGCGCATTTTGGAGGGGCACAGTCCTGCCCGGGATATGTGGTCAACCTTGATAAAACGTTTGCCCAGCTTGGGAGTATGAATGCCCCACAAGGGTCTTCAGGGATAGAAAAAACGTTTCATCATTGTCGGCTTTAGGTGAATAACTGACCAACCAGAACGGTAGAATAGTGTTTGTCTGAGTGTTGAGACGTTTAGACATCGCGCATTGTCATCGCCGGCAACGCGCAAAACGGTCCTAACGGAGCCAATCGGGTGCTCCGTTATATACGCAAGTCTAAGAGGGGCTTGTTTAGGAGGCACAGTATGGGACGTTTTACCAATCCTCGCGATCTGTACTTTGGTGAGGGCGCTCGCCACGAGGTAAAGAACCTCAAGGGCAAGAAGGCCATCATCGTTTCTGGCGGCAGCTCTATGCGCCGCGGCGGGTTCCTGCAGGACGTTGAGGCCGACCTCAAAGAGGGCGGCTTCGAGGTCAAGCTGTTCGAGGGCGTCGAGTCCGATCCGTCCATCGAGACGGTCATGAAGGGCGCCGAGGCCATGCGCGAGTTCGAGCCCGACTGGATTATCGCCATCGGTGGCGGCTCGCCCATCGATGCCGCTAAGGCCATGTGGGTCTTCTACGAGTATCCCGAGGAGTCCTTCGATAACATCATCCAGCCGTTCAGCTTCCCCGAGCTGCGTCAGAAGGCTCATTTCTGCGCCATCTCCTCTACCTCCGGCACCGCTACCGAGGTCACCGCGTTCTCCGTCATTACCGACTACGCCAAGGGCATCAAGTACCCGCTGGCCGACTTCAACATCACCCCTGATGTCGCCATCGTCGACCCCGAGCTCACCTACACCATGCCCGCCAAGCTGTGCGCTCACACCGGCATGGATGCTCTGACCCACTGCATGGAGGCCTACGTTTCCACCTGCGCCTCTATGTTCACCGACGCCAATGCTCTGCACGGCATCCGCGAGATCGTCGAGTGGCTGCCCAAGTCCTATGCTGGCGACCATGAGGCCCGTCAGCACATGCACGAGGCTCAGTGCATCGCCGGTATCGCCTTCTCCTCGGGCCTGCTGGGCATCGTTCACTCCATGGCTCACAAGACCGGTGCTGCCTTCGAGAACGGCCACATCATCCACGGTGCCGCTAACGCCATGTACCTGGGCAAGGTCATCCAGTGGAACTCCAAGGATTCCCGTGCTGCCGAGCGTTACGCTTACGTGGCCAAGGAGATCCTGCACCTTCCCGGCGAGACCAACGAGGAGCTCATCGCTGCGCTCGTCCAGAAGATTCGCGACCTCAACGACCAGCTCAACATTCCGCAGTCCATCAAGGATTACGCGAATGGTGGCGTGAAGGTCGACGCCGAGAACCCGCAGATGGTTTCCGAGGAGGAGTTCCTCGCCAAGCTGCCCGAGATCGCCGCGAACGCCGAGCAGGACGCCTGCACGCCCGAGAACCCGCGTGAGACCAAGGCTGCCGACTTCGAGAAGATCCTCAAGGCCTGCTACTACGACACCGATATCGATTTCTAATCGACTCTTGTTATCGTAACGAGGGGCTCCGCACGTATCTGTACGGAGCCCCTTTCTTTTTTAGAGAATGGGATAGTTATGGCTGCAATTTTCAATAGCCCCAGCAAGTACATCCAGGGTCCGGACGAGCTCGCCAAGCTCGGCTCCTATGTCGAGCCGCTCGGCGCTAAGGCCCTCGTCATCGTGACGCCTTCGGGCAAGAAGCGCGTCGGTGCCAAGATCGAGGGCGGCTTTGCCGAGGCTAAGGCCGAGCTGCTGTTTGAGGACTTTAACGGCGAGTGCTCCAAGGGCGAGGTCGATCGCCTGGTTGCGCTCGCTCGCGACAACGGTTGCGACATCATCGTCGGCGTCGGTGGCGGCAAGATCCTCGACACCGCGAAGGCCGTCGCCTACTACCTGGAGTCCCCGGTCATCATTTGCCCCACCATTGCTTCGACCGATGCCCCGTGCTCGGCGCTTTCGGTGCTTTATACCGATGACGGCCAGTTCGACAAGTATCTCTTCCTTAAGGCAAACCCCAATATCGTCCTTATGGATACGACGGTTATCGCGGCGAGCCCGGTGCGCCTGACGGTTTCCGGTATGGGCGATGCGCTCGCAACCTATTTCGAGGCTCAGGCAACGCACGATGCCGACGGCGGCACCTGCGCCGGCGGCAAGGGCGGAATGGCCGGCCTGGCGCTCGCCAAGCTCTGCTACGAGACGCTCATGGCCGATGGCGTCAAGGCCAAGGTCGCGCTGGAGAAGGGTGCGCTCACGCCTGCCGTCGAGCACATCATCGAGGCCAATACGCTGCTTTCGGGCATTGGCTTTGAGAGCTCGGGCCTTGCTGCTGCTCATGCCATCCACAATGGTCTGACGATGCTGCCCGAGTGCCACAGCATGTATCACGGCGAGAAGGTCGCCTTCGGCACCATCGTCCAGCTGGTTCTCGAGGATGCTCCGACTGAGAAACTCGAGGAAGTCTTGGGCTTCTGCATTGAGCTGGGCCTGCCGGTCACGATGAAGGAGCTTGGCGTTGCCGAGGTTACGCGCGAGAAGGCCATGATTGTTGCCGAGGCCGCTTGCGCGCCCGAGGACACCATGTGCAACATGCCGTTTGAGGTGACGCCCGAGATGGTCGCAAACGCCATCCTGGGTGCCGACGCGCTGGGCCACTACTATCTCATGGATGAGTAAATCAAGCTAAGGAAGGGGCAAAGCCAACAGATGGCTTTGCCCCTTTTGCTATGGTGCAAAGGGGTCAGGTTACTTTGCACCAATCGTTGTTTGATGAAGGGCGGATTCTCGTATGGCGCTTCCTATGGTTTATGGCGGTCCCGGCCGGTATGTTCAGGGGCCGGGCGAACTTTCGCGTCAGGGCAGGTATTTGTCATGGTTGGGCTGCGCTGCCTATGTCTTGTTTGACCAGGGCACCGAGGATCGGCTGTGCAGGCAGATCGTAGATGGATTTCTGGATGAAGATCTAAGCGAGCCGTTCTTTAAGATTTATAACGGTCCGTGTACGGAAGAGGCCGTTGTCGGAATGGCTCAGGAAGCCCAGGCCGAGTATTGCGACACGGTGGTGGGCATTGGCGGCGGCAAGATGCTCGATATCGCCAAGGCAGTAGCGTTTTATGCTGAGCTGCCGTTGTGCGTATGCCCCACGGCGGCCTCAATGGATGGTCCGTGCAGTGCGATTTCGGTACTGTATCACGAGGACGGGTCGTTCGACCGTTACCTGGAGCTCGAGAAGAATCCAGACCTGGTCGTGGTCGATACCAACGTGGTCGCGGCGGCCCCACTGCGTATGACGGTCGCTGGTATGGGCGACGCACTGGCAACGTACTTCGAGGCGCGTTCGTGTGCCGCGGCGCACGGCGCTAACGAGCATGGTGGCGCGCCGGGACACTTGGCCTTGGTTACGGCTCGTGCCTGCTATGACACGCTCATGGAGTGCGGTGTCGCTGCCAAGCGCGATCTCAAAAAGGGGCGTACATCGCCGGCGGTTGAGCGCCTGATCGAGTGCAATATTCTGCTTTCGGGTGTTGGCTTCGAGAGTGGCGGCCTGGCGTTGGCACATGCCATCGCCAACGGTCTGACGATTCTGCCCGAGTGCAAGGCCATGCATGGTGAGGCCGTGGCATTTGGCCTGGTGGTTCAGCTTCGTTTGGAGCGTGCGCCCGAGCTTAATCAGGTGCTCGAGTTTTGCCAGCGCGTTGGTCTGCCGACGACGCTCGAGGAGCTAGGCCTTGGCGAGATTTCCGATGCCGACCTGCAGGGTGTTGCAAATGCGGTCTTTAGAAACGAGCGTAATATGGCCAACGAGCAGGCCAAGGTGACCAAACAAAAGCTCGTGCAGCTCATGTGCGAGGCATAGTTTGGCGCTTGATTGACCTTGTGCAATCGAGGCGGCGATAGGTCATAGGCTATTTGTCCCAAAGGTGCTCCGCGTGTAATTTGCTCGAGGCACGGGCCGATGGCGTATCATTATTTCTTGCTTGTTTGCACTGCTCAGGGAGGGGCCGCGCATGGCGCAGGAACACGATCTGTTTGATGACATTATCGAGATCAGCAAGGGTTTCGACTTTCTTAAAAACCCGCTTGGCGGTGTGACCGACGCACTCGATCCGTCGGCGCCGCAGTGGAATCCTGCCGACTATAAGGAGCGTCCGCGCGGCAACACCATTCCGTGCCTGACCTGCAAAAACGAAAAGAGCGGCTGCACCGCGTGCATGGACGTGTGCCCGGTCAACGCTATCGAGGTCGAGGAAGACGCCATCGAGATCCTCGACTCCTGTCGCAAGTGCGGCCTGTGCGCCGCTGCCTGTCCGACCGAGGCGATCATCTCGCCGCGCCTGGCGCCCAAAAACCTGTATGACGATATCGTCTCTGCTGCTACGAGCCACGAGACCGCCTACGTCACCTGCACGCGCGCCCTCAAGCGCATGCCGCGTGAAAACGAGGTCGTCGTTGCCTGCGTGGGCGATATTACGGCCGAGACCTGGTTCTCGGTACTGGCCGACTATCCCAACGTGAGCGTTTACCTGCCGTTGGGCGTGTGCGATAAGTGCCGCAACACCGGTGGCGAGGACATTCTGGGCGAGGCCATTGCTACCGCCGAGGAGTGGGCGGGTACGGGCATGGGCCTGGAGGTCGACCCCAAGAGCCTCAAATGCCATAAGCGCCGCGAGTACGAGCGCAAGGAGTACATGGAAAAGATTGCCCGCACGACGGGCCTGACGGTGACCAAGCTCAACCCGGCGACGGCGGCGCTGGCCTCAGTGACGCAAAAGCTCAAGGCCCATCGCCATCAGATTACCCAGCTGGAGCGCACGCTCAACACCATGTGCGGCACCACGACGACTAAGCGTCGCCGTTCGCTCACGCACGGGCGGCAGCTGGTGCTCTCGACGCTGCAGAACCACCCCGAGCTTGCCCAGAATATGCAGGCGAGCACACCGGAATGCGATTTTGACAAGTGCACGTCGTGCGGCGAGTGCGTCAACGTGTGCCCCACGTTTGCCTGCGATTTGGTGGGAAGCGGTCGCTTTGCACTGGAGTCCACGTATTGCCTAGGTTGCGGAGCTTGCGTCAAGGTGTGCCCCGATCATGCGCTCAAGCTGGTCGAGCACGATGCGTCCAATCTGGTCGTTGTCGACCCCGAGGCCGAGGAAAAGGCCGCTCAGAAGGCCAAGGCCCACGAGGAGGCCGAGAAGGTCAAGGCCGAAGCAAAGGCCAAGCTCGATAAGATGCTCGACCAGGTGGAAAAGCTCGCGGACTAGTCAGCGAGCTCTATCTCTGCTTCATTTGCGCCGCCGCGGTGTCCGGATTCGCCCGG
>CABUCQ010000097.1 GCA_902490095.1 uncultured Collinsella sp. | reverse complement strand
TGGCGCGAGCGCTGGAATACCTGGGTCGCACCGGCAACGCGCGCACCTTTGGCTTTGGTGATTCGGGCAACGACCTGGGCATGCTCGCCGCCGTTGAGACAGCCGTGGCCATGGGTAACGCCATGCCCGAGGTCAAAGCAGTCGCCGACTACGTGACCGACGATGTCGCACACGACGGTACCGTCACAGCGATGCGCTACTTTGGGTTGATTTAATAAATGGCCGGGTCGCCCGCAGTGGGGGCGACCCGGCCATTTGAGCTATTTTGCAATATAGAGCTTGGGATGACTGCGACTGCTCTCGATCGCCGCCGTCATGATGCCCTCGTCGTCTCCATCAACGATGATGCCATCGAGGTCATCGATCTGCGCGGACTGATAAAAACTGGTCTTGTTGAACTTTCCCTGGTCAACCATCATGTAGCCCTGGTTTGAGTTGGTAAGGTACATATGCTTGATCATGGCCGAGAAGTCGTGCTCGACGGTAAAACCGTGGTCGGGGTGGAATCCGTCGGCACTGACAAACGCCTTGTCGGCATGTAGTTTGCTCATGCAGTCGAGCGTTAGTGCGCCCGCGAGATAGAGGTGGCCCTTGCGCACGGAGCCGCCCAGCAGCACTACCGAAGCATTGGGGAGATTGAAGCTGGCGTAGTTCGCGATTGCAAGATCGCCGGTGATAATGGTGATCTCACGCTTGTCCATGAGGGCCTTAGCGAAGTAAAAGCCTGTGGTGCCGATGTCAATTACCAGAACATCGCCATCATCAACAAGAGTTGCTGCGGTTGCGGCGATGGCCTCCTTGGCCTCGACTTGGACATTGATGCGCTCCTCGGGATACGAGATTGCGTTGGAGCGAGAAAGCGATACCGCTCCGCCGCGTACGCGACGCAGCTTGCCTTCGGATTCCAGCGAGATGAGGTCGTGTCGTGCGGTGACTTCCGAAACCGAAAAACGACGAACGATGTCGGATACCGAGATATTTGGCTTTTCGGCCAGCCAGTTCATGATAAATCGCTGACGCTCGGCCGG
The DNA here is from genome assembly GCA_902490095.1 of uncultured Collinsella sp. Lineage (GTDB taxonomy): Bacteria > Actinomycetota > Coriobacteriia > Coriobacteriales > Coriobacteriaceae > Collinsella. Next base: position 6,980 of record CABUCQ010000097.1, on the reverse strand, counting down.
TGAAAGGTCTGAAGTAGATGCCATATGCCGCTCCTTTTGAACAAAAGGTAAAAGATGCGCCTTTCGTAATCGAAATATAACGTATCGATATGAAAAGAACAAGGCAAATTCGAATGAATCAAAAGAACGGAATGGCATGTCACAAATGCACGCGTAGCAGATAGTTTGCACGTAAACGGGCTATAAAGAGTCTCATTCTGAAGGTGCCGCCCAAAAGAAGTACGTTCACGCCCGATATTCGACCGTTCAGGGGAAAGTTGACAATTGAGCTTTCGATAGCTTTTGAAATGGTTTATAAAAGAAAACCGAAAAGCTTTTGAAACAAAGAAGAAGGCTTTCGATAGCAATAGTGTTAGATGAGAAAGGACCGAACATGGCGATCAAGGTGTTTGCCGACGGCGCTAACCTCGAGGGCATGCTTGACATGCATGACAATGGCAACGTTCAGGGCTTCACGACCAATCCTTCCCTTATGAAGGCCGGCGGCGTGACCGACTACCGCGCTTTTGCCAAGACGGTTCTTGAGCACATTACCGATGTGTCGGTCTCTTTTGAGGTATTCGCCGACGACGAGGCGGGTATGGAAGCCGAGGCTCGCGAGATCGCAACCTGGGCAGACAACGTCTACGTTAAGATTCCGGCGCTCAACACCAAGGGCGAGTCCACTGCCGCGTTGGTCAAGCGCCTTTCTGCCGACGGCATCAAGGTGAATGTCACCACTATCTTCACGCCCGAGCAGGTCGACGAGTTCGTCGATGCCGTTTCTGCCGAGACCCCCTCTATTCTGTCTATCTTTGCCGGCCGAATCGCCGATACCGGTGTCGATCCGCTGCCCCTCATGGCGGAGTCCGTAAAGAAGGCTGCCGTCAAGCCCGCCGCCGAGGTTCTCTGGGCATCCACGCGTGAGGTGCTCAACATCTTCCAGGCAGAGTCTGTTGGCTGCCAGATCATTACGGTCCCCAATGCCCTTCTTGCCAAGCGCAAGAATTTCGGGAAAGATTTGCTTGAGTACTCGCTTGATACGGTCAAGGGCTTTGCCCGCGACATTCAGGCGCTTGGTTTTCATATCCTGCCCGAGGAGTAGGGGGCGAGCATGCTGACCGATCTTCTTAAGCCCGAGCTTGTTGCCTGCCATGTCGAGGCCTCCGATTGGGAGGAAGCGATCAAGGCGTGCGGCAAATTGCTCGTAGACGCCGGCAAATGCGACCAGAGCTATGTCGACGCCATGATTTCATCGGTTCACAAATTCGGTCCCTATATGGTTCTTGAAGAGGGCATCGCCATGCCCCATGCCCAGGCCGATGGCAACGTGAGCGAAGCGGGAATCTGCATCGTCACGCTTGATCCTGCGGTTGCGTTTGGACATGAGGATTTCGATCCGGTTCACGTGCTCGTGGGCATCTGCGCGCCCGACCCCAAGGCCCATCTTGGCTGCTTGGCGGAGCTTTCGCAGATGTTCGAGGATGAGGACTGCGTTGCCAAGCTCAGCGCGTGCGATACGCCCGAGCAAGTTCTGGAGACCATGCGTTCATTCTTTTAGGCCTTAATGGCACGGCGATGCGTCGCCGCTTTTGGATAGACGGGAAAACCGTCACGTGTAGGAGAGGAAGGTTGCCATGCATATCATCACCGTATGCGGAAACGGCATCGGGTCCAGCCTGATGCTCGCTGGCAAAGTCGAGGAGCTTTGCGAGGAGGAGGGCATCAAGGCCGACGTTGAGTCTATGGACCTGAACGGTGCTTCTTCCGCAAATCCGGATCTGTTCATCACCGTTAAGGAGCTCGCTCCCGAGCTTCACGGTAACGTCGTGATCGTTCGCAGCTATGTGAACAAGAAGAAGATCCGCGAAGACGCCCTCGAGGCAATCAAGGCGGCCGCCGCTAACGCCTAAAGCGGCACAAAAAAGGGCGGTTCCCTGTGGAAGAGGGAAACGCGCCCACGTTAAAAAGAAAGGAAGCCCAGATGCAAGTCATCCTTCCCATACTTGAGTTTATCCAATCGATTCTGACCAAGCCAGCATGGATTATGGGCCTGTTCGCTTTTGTCGGCCTTGTCGCGCTTAAGCGTCCCGCCCACAAGGTGATGACGGGCACCCTGAAGCCGATCCTTGGCTACATCATGCTGTCTGCCGGCGCCGCTGTTGTTCAGGAGAACCTTGCTCCGCTGGGTACCTTCATCGAGACCGGTTTCCACATCACCGGCGTCGTGCCCAACAACGAGGTCGTCGTTTCGATGGCCCAGAGCGTCCTCGGCGTTCAGACCATGATGATCCTGATTCTCGGCTACGTCGTGAACATTATCATTGCTCGCTTTACCAAGTTTAAGTACATCTTCCTGACGGGCCATCACAGCATGTTCATGGCTTGCCTGCTGTCTGCTGTTCTGCAGGCATCTGGCTTCGAGGATGTCCAGCTTATCATTGTGGGCGGTATGTTCCTGGGCCTCGTGAGCGCCATGCTTCCCGCCGTCGGCCAGCGTTTCACCGAGAAGGTTACCGATGGCGACGAGATCGCCATGGGTCACTTCGGCTCGCTTGCCTACTATATCTCCGCTGCAGTCGGTACGCTGTTTGCTAAGGACGCCGAGGAGAACAGCACAGAGAAGATCGAGGTTCCCGAGAAGTATGCCTTCCTGCGCGACACCACCATCTCCACGGCTCTTACCATGGCCTTCTTCTACCTGGTGACTGCTTTTGCCGCTTACATCGCAGATCCTGCGGTTGTTACTGAGACTGCTGGCGGTGACAACGTGATTGTTTACGCCCTGACCTGTGCTCTGTCCTTCGCCGTCGGCGTCACCATCGTCTACAACGGCGTCCGCATGATTCTCGCCGACCTGGTCCCGGCCTTCCAGGGCATCTCCAACAAGCTGATCCCCGGTGCCATCCCCGCCGTCGACTGCGCCGTCTTCTTCCCCTACGCTCCCACCGCCGTCATTCTCGGCTTTGTCGCTTCCTTTATCGGTGGCGTGGTCGGTATGTTCATCGTGGGCGCTACCCTCGGTATCTTCATCATCCCGGGCATGGTTCCTCACTTCTTCTGCGGTGCTACCGCCGGCATCTACGGCAATGCTACCGGTGGCCGCAAGGGTGCAGCTCTTGGCGCTTTCGTCAACGGCCTGCTCATCACCTTTGCCCCTGCTCTGCTCCTGCCTGTTCTTGACGTCTTCGGCTTCAAGAACACTACGTTCGGCGACTTCGACTTCTCCGTTATTGGTATTACGCTCGGCCGCGCTGCCGAGGCCTTCGGTACCACCGGTGTCTACGCGATTCTCGCTGTCCTTCTGATCGTCGCCTTTGTCCCCAACTTCATCCACACCAAGGGCGCTGTGATCAACCACGTTGAGGAAGAGTAATCCAGGCACACTTTAAGCCCTAATCGGGCGGAGCTCCGATAACCGGCTCCTACACGGAAGCGGTGACGTCTCAAATGAGGCGTCACCGCTTTTTGTTTTGAAGTGGTTGTGAAAACGTATTGACGAAGCATCGTCTCTGCGCCGTGAGCGGAATCAAACGCAATGAATGGCAAAAACGTTTTGCTGCTGGGGTGTCGATATAAAAATGGTAAAACCGTAAAACCGTTCGCCGAGAAGATAAAAACCCGCAGTTCACGCCTTGATAAACATAGGTAAAGTGTTTAGCAGTTTACCGGCCTTATGCAAACGAAAGGAATCAGGCAGATGGCAATCAAGGTGTTCGCTGACGGTGCAAACCTCGAGGGCATGCTCGACATGTACGAGAACGGCAACGTTCAGGGTTTCACGACCAACCCGTCCCTTATGAAGAAGGGCGGCGTGACGGATTACCGCGCGTTTGCCAAGGAGGTCCTAGCCCACATCACCGATGTGTCCGTGTCGTTTGAGGTCTTTGCCGATGACGTCGAGACCATGGAGGTCGAGGCCCGCGAGATTGCTACCTGGGCCGAGAACGTCTACGTCAAGATTCCGTGCGTGACCACCAAGGGCGAGTCCACCGCCGAGTTGGTGCGCAAGCTTTCGGCCGACGGCATCAAGGTCAATGTCACCACCATCTTTACGCCCGAGCAGGTCGACGAGATGGTCGAGACCGTTGACGCCGAGACCCCGTCCATCATTTCGCTCTTTGCCGGCCGTATCGCCGATACCGGCGTCGACCCCATTCCGTTTATGACGGAGTCGGTCGAGAAGGCCGCCGCCAAGCCCAACTGCGAGGTTCTGTGGGCGTCCACGCGTGAGCTCATCAATATCTACCAGGCGGAGGCCTGCGGCTGCCAGATCATCACGGTGCCCAACAGCATCCTGGCCAAGCGCAAGAACATCGGCCGCGACCCGTACGAGGTCTCGCTCGACACCGTCCGCGGCTTTGCCAAGGACATCGCCTCGCTCGGCTTCCATATCCTGCCGTAAGCAAGGGTACCCCCTGTTGCGACGTGCAAAATCGCGAGTATTCAGCAAGGTAAAGGTCTTTATCAGTTAACTGAAGCATGGAACGGCCCCCGTTTTGGCTCTGACGACGCTAAAACGGGGGCTGTTTTTTGCTTTTTCGCCTCTGGGAGGCATCCGGAACAGCGGAATTTGCAGAATACTCGCGATTTTGCACGTCACTACAGGGGGTACCCCTGCTTTGGCGGTTTACTTCCCCTGTACCATGGTGAGCGAGATCTTCTTGCGGTCGCGATCGACCTTTTCGACCCACACCTTGACCGTGTCACCGACGCGCACCACGTCGCTCGGGTGCTTGACAAAGCGGTTGGCCAGCTTTGAGATATGCACGAGGCCGTCCTGGTGCACGCCCACGTCGACGAAGGCGCCAAAGTCCACAACGTTGCGCACCGTGCCCTTGAGTTCCATGCCGGGCTCCAGGTCATCGATGGAAAGCGCCGAGCGGCTAAAGACCACCTCGGGCGCGTCGTCTCGCGGGTCGCGGCCGGGCTTTTTGAGCTCGTTGACGATGTCGATGAGCGTGAGGGTGCCGCAGTCCAGGTCGCTTGCCAGCGCCGAGATACTGCCCAGGCGGCGCTCGATGTCGGGCACGCCGCCGCGGCTGAGTTCACTGGCCGCCACACCGGCGCGCTCCAGGACGGATGTGGCCACCTCGTAGCTCTCGGGGTGGACGCTTGTCGCGTCGAGCGGGTTCTTGCCACCGCTGATGCGCAGGAAGCCCGCGGCGTTGAGATATGCCTTGGGTCCCAGTTTGGGGACCTTCTTGAGCTGGCGGCGATCGGTAAAGGCGCCGTTTTCCTCGCGGTAGGCCACGATGTTTTTGGCCACGCTCGGCGTAATGCCCGACACGTAGCCCAACAGGCTCGCGCTCGCGGTGTTTACGTCGACGCCCACGCGGTTGACGACGTCCTCCACCACGTGGCACAGGGTACGCGAAAGCTCGGCCTGGTCAAGGTCGTGCTGGTACTGACCAACGCCGATGGACTGGGGCGGAATCTTGACGAGCTCTGCCAGCGGGTCTTGCAGGCGGCGGCCCAGGCTCATGGCGCCACGCACGGTGACGTCCAGGTCGGGGTATTCCTGACTGGCGAGCTCGGAGGCGGAGTACACCGACGCGCCGGCCTCGTTAACAATGGTGTATCGCAGCCCAGGCGCCTGCTCGGCGATGAACTCCGAGACGACTTCTTCGGTCTCACGGCTGGCGGTGCCGTTGCCGATGACGATGGTGTTGACGTCGTCCTTCTTGACGAGGCGGGCGAGCTCGCGCTTAGTGCCGGCGACGTCGTGGCGCGGCTTGGTGGGGTAGACCACGCCGTGGTCGAGCAGCTTGCCGGTCTCGTCCATGACGGCGACCTTGCAGCCGGTGCGGTAGCCCGGGTCGAGCGCGAGCACGCGGGCGCCACGGACGGGGCGTGCCGAGAGCAGGCCCTCGAGATTCTTGGCAAAGACGTTGATGGCTTCGGTTTGAGCGCGAACGGTGAGTTTGGCGCGGGCCTCGCGCTCCAGCGAGGGGGCCATGAGGCGCTTGTAACCGTCAGCGATGGCGGCGTCAAAGACGGGCGCGAACACGCCCTGGCGGCGGGGCCAACGGCTGCCGAGGCGCGCCGTGGCGACAGCACCGTCGACGTTCACGTGCACGCGGAGTTTGCCCTCGCGCTCACCGCGGTCGATAGCCAGCACGCGGTGGTTGGGTATACGGCGCAGCGGCTCATCATAGCTGTAGTACGGCTCGTAGGGGGTCTTCTCGGTGGGGTCGGTGGCCTCGACGACGATGTCTGCGGTGTTTTGCGTAAAGGCACGCAGGTCGGCGACGTTCTCGGGGTCCTCGGCCACCGTCTCGGCCACGATGTCCGCCGCGCCGGCGAGCGCCTTCTCGGGCGTGTCGAAGCCGGCCTCCTCGTTGACGTATGCCGCGGCGGCGTCGAGTGCGCTGCCCTTGGCCGAGGCCTGCATGATGATCATGTTGGCGAGCGGCTCCAGGCCGGCCTCGCGGGCCTTTTGCGCGCGGGTCATGCGCTTTTTGCGGTAGGGCTTGTAGAGGTCCTCGACACGCTGGAGCTGCGTGGCCTCGCGAATCTGCTGCTCGAGTTCGGGCGTGAGTTTGCCCTGGGCGTCGATAAGCAGAATGACGTCCTCTTTACGCTGCTCAAGATTGCGCAGGTAGGACAGGCGCTCGTCGAGCGCACGCAGGGCGACGTCGTCCATGCCGCCCGTGGCTTCCTTGCGGTAGCGCGAGATAAAGGGGATAGTGTTGCCCTCGTCGATGAGCTTGACGGCTGCCTCGACGTTGGCGGCCTTAAGGTTGAGCTCGCGGGCGAGCTGGGCGATAAGATCCATGGGACTCCTTGCGTTTGAGGTGCGTTTGCAGCGCAGAGCTACCAAGGATACCACCCGTCCCAAAAGACTGTTTTGGGGCTGCGTCACGAAAACGGCCTATCTACTACGTTTGAACCGTATGGGTCGACCATCCTCCGGTTTTCCGAGAATACGCAAGCCGTCTACCTGCGGTTTTGATTTTAGGAAATTCGGCATGGTCGAGGGTAATCGGTTAAACGTAGTA
>CABUCQ010000096.1 GCA_902490095.1 uncultured Collinsella sp. | reverse complement strand
CAGCATTTACTGCGCTCCGGGCCCCACCGTTTTAAGAGCTTATGGCGGTTCTGCCGTCGTCCTAGTCAAACAGACTCGGCATGTCGTTTTCTTTCATGAGGGCACCGGCAGAGGGGAGGCTCTGCGCGGTAAACTTCTCGGCCGAGACGCCGGCGCCAAGGATTTCTTCGGTTGGCCGTGAAAGCTTGGACGCCCTGCGTGTTGGTGGTCGTCTTGGTCTTGAGCAACGACGTGTTGAAGTTCATCAGGCGGTAGTCGCTCGAGACCAGCGCGATGTCGCGATCTTCCTTGAGCACCTGGGCATACAGCAGCTTGCTGCCACCGTAGATAGCGTTCTTGAGACGTTTGCGGTTGGTCTTGGTAACGTATCCGGAAAGTGCGACGCGCACCACGCGGCCGTTCTCAAAGACAAACAGCACGTCGGCCTTGTAGTCCTCGGGGTCGATGACCCAGATGACATTCTCGTCGGGTTCCATCTCAAGATCGGTCGGCAGGTACGAGCCCAGCTGGGCCGACTTGGTGTCCTCAAACGCCGCAACCTTGCACTTGTACACCTGGCTCTTGTTGGTAAACACGAGCAGCTCGTGGGTGTTGGAGGACGGGAACTCGATAAAGGGTTTGTCGCCGTCCTTGTACTTGAGCGTGGTCGCCTTCTTGAGTACGCGGTCCGTCATCTTCTTAAGGTAGCCATCGCGCGAGAGCATGATGGTAACCGGATATTCCTCGACCTCGGGCTCCAGGCTCACCTCGATAACCTCATGGGGCTCAATCCTGCCCGTGCGGCGCGGCATCACATATTTCTTGTTGACTGCGGCCAGCTCGTCGCTGATGACCTTCTTGATGTTCTCCTCGCTGGAGAGGATCTCCTCAAGCTCGGCAATCTCGCCCTCAAGCTTGGCAATGTCCTTGGTGCGGTTGAGGATGTATTCCTCGTTGATGTTGCGGAGCTTAAGCTCGGCGACAAACTCTGCCTGGGTCTCGTCGATGTCGAAACCCTTCATAAGGTTGGGCACGACCTCGGCTTCGAGCTTGGTGCCGCGGATGATGGCGATGGCCTTGTCGATGTCGAGCAAGATCGCCTCGAGGCCGTGCAGCAGGTGCAGGCGCTCGGACTTTTTGCCCAGGTCAAAGTTAATGCGGCGGCGCGTGGACTCAATACGCCACTTGACCCACTCGTGCAGGATCTGGCGCACGCCCATAACACGGGGATAGCCGTCGACGAGCACGTTGAAGTTGCACGAGAACGAATCCTGCAGCGTGGTCGAGCGATAGAGCTTGGCCATGAGCTTGTCGGGGTCGACGCCGCGCTTAAGGTCGATGGCGATGCGCAAGCCCGAAAGATCGGTCTCGTCGCGGATGTCGGCGATCTCCTTGACCTTGCCCTCCTTGGAGAGCTTGACGATGCGCTCGATGATGACATCGGTCTTAGTGGTGTAGGGAATCTCGTAGACCTCGATGATGCGCTCTTCGGGAATCCAGCGCCAGCGGGAGCGGATCTGGAAGCTGCCAAGGCCGGTCTCGATAATCTTTTCCATCTCCTCGCGGCGGTAGATAATCTCGCCGCCGGTCGAGAAGTCGGGCATGGGCATATACTCGAGCAGGTCACAGTCGGGATCCTGCAGGTAGTGCATGGTGGCGGTGCAGACCTCGTTGAGGTTGAAACCGCAGATGTCGGACGCCATGGCGACGCCGATGCCCTTGTTGGCCGAGACAAGGATGTTGGGGAACGTGGTGGGCAGCAGGCGCGGCTCCTTCATGGCGCCGTCGTAACTGTCAACGAAGTCGACCGGGTCCTTGTCGATGTCCTTGAAGATCTCGGCGCTGATGGGAGAGAGCTTGGCCTCGGTGTAACGCGAGGCGGCGTAGCTCAGGTCGCCCGAATAGTACTTGCCAAAGTTGCCCTTTGACTCCACGAAGGGCGCAAGCAGCGCTTCGTTGCCCGTCGCCAGGCGCACCATCGTCTCGTAGATCGCGGCGTCGCCGTGCGGGTTGAGCTTCATGGTCTGGCCCACGATGTTGGCGCTCTTCTGGCGCTCGCCCTTGAGCAGACCCATCTTGTACATGGTGTAGAGCAGCTTGCGGTGCGAGGGCTTAAAGCCGTCGATCTCGGGGAACGCACGCGAGACGTTGACGCTCATGGCGTAGGGCATGTAGTTGACCTCGAGCGTCTGCGTGATCGGCTGATCGGTGACCTCGGAGTGCAGGCCGATGACGTTCTCGGCGTTGACCTGCTTTTTCTTTGGCTGGGTTTTCGTCTTCTTCTTTGCCACGATTTCCTCTTGAACTTCTTATGGGCCGTCGTTATCGATTTGCTGCTATTGCAGGTCCAGCTGGTCCAGGTATTCCTTGCCGTGCTCGGAGATATGGCGCTTGCGGCCCGCCTCGTCGTTGCCCAGCAACAGGTTAAACATGGTCTCCATCTTGGTGACGTCCTCGGGCTCCACCTTGATCAGGCGACGCGTCTCGGGGTTCATGGTGGTGAGCCACATCATGTCCGGGTCGTTCTCGCCAAGACCCTTGGAGCGGTTGATGGAGCACTTTTGGTCGCCAATCTCCTTGAGGATGCCGTTCTTCTCGAGCTCGGTGTAGGCAAAGTAGGTCTTCTCTTTGCAGTTGATCTCGTAGAGCGGCGACTCGGCGATATACACGTAACCCTCGTCGATAAGTGTGGGCACCAGGCGGTAAAGCATGGTGAGCACGAGCGTGCGGATGTGGTAACCGTCGACGTCGGCGTCCGTACAGATGATGACCTTGTTCCAGTTGAGGTTGTCCAGGTCAAAGGCACCAAGGTTCTTGATGCGCTTGTCTTTGATCTCCACGCCGCAGCCCAGCACGCGCATGAGGTCCATGATGATGTCGGACTTAAAGATGCGCGGATAATCCTCCTTCAGGCAGTTGAGGATCTTGCCGCGGACGGGCATGACGCCCTGGAACTCGGCATCGCGCGAGGTGCGAATGGCACCTGCTGCCGAGTCACCCTCTACGATGTAGATCTCGCGGCGGCTCTTGTCCTTGGAGCGGCAGTCGATGAACTTCTGCACGCGGTTGGCCATGTCGGTCTTCTGCTGCAGGTTGGTTTTGATACTCTGGCGCGTTTTCTCGGCGTTCTCGCGCGAACGCTTGTTGATGAGCACCTGCTCCATGATCTTGTTGGCGGCGTCTTTGTTCTCGATCAAGTAAGTCGAGAGGCGCTCCTTAAAGAAGGCCGTCATAGCCTGCTGGATAAAGCGGTTGTTGATGGCCTTCTTAGTCTGGTTTTCGTAGGACGTCTGGGTGGAGAAGCAGTTGGTCACCAGCACCAGGCAGTCCTGGACGTCCTGCCATTTGATGCCGCTCTCGTTTTTGTTGTACTTGCCCTGTTGCTTAATGTAGGCATCGATGGCGCTGGTCAGAGCGCTACGGGCAGCCTTCTCGGGCGAGCCGCCATTCTCGAGCCACGATGAGTTGTGGTAGTACTCCTGCATCATGAAGGTGCGCGAGAAGCACATGCACGCGGTAATCTTCACGTTGTAGTCGGGCAGGTCCTCGCGGTCGCGACCTCGACGGTCGGCCTCGATAAAGAAAGGCTCGGTGAGGTAGTCGGTACCGACCTTCTCGAGCACGTAGTCTTCGATGCCCTTGGGATAGCAAAAATCCTCTTCGGAAAACTCGCCATCGTCGCCCTCGATGCGCAGGCGGAAGGTCACGTTGGCGTTGACCACGGCCTGGCGGCGCATGGTCTCGCGATACCAGTCGTGGGGAATGCTGATCGAGGTAAAGACCTCAAGATCGGGGCGCCACTTGATGGTGGTGCCGGTGCGGTTCTCGTCGCTGGGCTCAATCTCGAGTGCCTTCTTCTTGGCGCCGACAACCTTGCCCTTCTTAAAGTGCAGGGAGTACTTGTTGCCATCGCGCCAAACCGTGACGTCCATGTACTCGGAGGCGTACTGGGTCGCGCACGAGCCCAGGCCGTTGGTACCGAGCGAGAAGTCGTAGTCGCCGCCCTGGTTGTTATTGTATTTGCCGCCGGCGTAGAGCTCGCAAAAGACGAGCTCCCAGTTAAAGCGCTTCTCGGAGGGGTTCCAGTCGAGCGGGCAGCCACGGCCATTGTCCTCTACCTGGATAGAGCCATCGCGAAAGGCGGTAAGGGTGATGAGCTTGCCGTAGCCCTGGCGCGCCTCGTCAACGGCGTTGGACAGGATCTCGAAGGCGGCATGCGCGCAGCCGTCGAGCCCGTCCGAGCCAAAGATGACGGCGGGGCGCAGGCGTACGCGCTCCTCGTCCTTGAGCTGGCGGATACTGTCGTTACCATAGTTTGCGGTGTTTTTTGCCATACTCGCTCTCTCGGTGCTCCCTTGCTGCGTTTAAGTCATATAGATAGTCAAGGTAGCATAGCCCAGCCCTTGGGCGATTCCACCCAACACGAAATCCATCGAACAATCGTTCGGAGTTCGATGGAGATTCGTTTACTCGGACAAAACCGAGTCGGCTCTGTCCGAGTAAGTTTAAAGACGGCCGAATGTGTCTTGCTGCGTTTGCGGTTGGATACGCTGTCGAAGACGTGTCGTGCGGATTGTTGGCGAAAAGACGCCGTGCCAAGCTCGAGGCAGAACTCGACTCCCCTGATGATATCTAATGCGTAATGGGCTGGCTCTGGGTATCCAGAACCAGCCCTTTTTGATGTTCGATGAGCCGAGCCGGCGTCTCTCACAAAAGTAACTAGGGGCTAGCGAGGCCTATCCGAATTGACCTCATCGGCGGTGTCTTTTTCGAGCGCCGTGCGGCGGGCGCTGTAGGCGACAAGGCCGGCACCTGCCGCGGCGAGTGCTGCAGCGGCTGCCGTAAGGGGAGCGTTGACATCGCCCGTGCCCGCAAGCGCGCCCGTTTTTCCGGAGCGCTTGTTATTGCCGTGGTCCTTGCCACTGCCGGAGCTGCTTCCGCTGGAGCCGCCGCCCTCGTCGGTACCGCCGCCACTCGAGCCACTATCGCTGTCCGTCGTCATCGGGGCGTCGTGAAGTCCTGTCGTATCCGCGCTGTCGCATATGCCGACCAGAATTTCTGAGCGCTCGCATGCCGCGTCGGGCACATGAAGCTCGTGCAGTACGGCACCCAGCGCCGAGTTTGCGCCCGGTCGAATTTCCTCGAGCGTTACGGGATCGAGCGCCACCAGATTACGCGCCTTCGCATACAGCGTTACGCGTTTGCCCACTTCGTCGCTCCAGCTCTCGGGGATGGCGAAGCTCATGCGGAACTGTGCCGTGCCACCCGGTGCCAGCACGGCGTTGCCGTTGTCGGCTACCAGCGGGTGCGTTGCAAAACGTGCGCCCAGCGTCTCGAGCGCGTACTTCACGTGTGCCATGTCGTTGGCCGAAGCGTCCTCGGCAAGCTCTGGATCGTAGATCGAAGCCATGCGTGCGTTCACTCCAAATCCGATGGATGCGCTGGAGAACGGCTGGCTGGAGCCCTCTCGGTACAGATCAATCGTGCCGGCGGTCAGCAAGGTGTTGCCGTCGTTTCGCACCGTGACCATGAAGGATTCGCCTGCCGCTCCGGGCACCACCGCGCCCGAGGTAGCGACCGCGCCCGTCGGAGTGGCGCACGCCACCAAGGGCACTTCGATGCCGTGCAGCTCTGCCTCGCTCTTCTCCGCGCTTACAATGTGCGTGGCGAGTGCGGAGAGCATGCCTCCCGACGTCAAAAATGTCGTTATCTGATCGACGGGATGGTCCAGCTCGCACATCACGAACGGCTCCGTGAACAGATCGCCTGCCAAGGTGCTGGCGAAGATGCGGAAGTGCTTGCCCATCACTGCTACCGGGTTGCCTTCTTCGTCGTAGGTTTGTCCCACCTTGCCATCGGTGTTCTCTACATAGAGCACGCACCTGCCGTTGTTGCTTACGCTAAACGATGCCGGGCCACAGCCTGCGGCACCCACGGGCTCCGACGCAAATGCCGCCGCGCCTCGCGTCCAAGTAATATGCTGCAGCTGCTCGTTGACGGTGGCCAAAAAGCCCGTGTGCTGCGGCCACGGCACCGCACGGGGTACCGTGGCGTCTGGTGACATAACGCCCCAGCCCGCAATGGACTGGCCGATCACGGCGTACGATGCGCAGCCGCAACCGTCTGCGGTCTCGTACGCAACGGGCACCACCATTTTGCCGTTGATATCCTCGGGCTCGCCCAGTTCGATACTCGACGGTGCTTGCGGAAAGCGGAGAACTTGGCGGAACGTCAGGCTGTCGCCCGAAACGTCCGACCACAGGGTAAAGCACTCCAGCGCAACCTCAGCCTCGCTGCCGAGTGCCTTTTCTGCGGTGGTTCCGCGGCGGTGGAGGTAGGCACCCGACAAGCGCCCGTCGACGAGCGTCTTGCCCACCGTGATACGCGGGCACTGCAGGCAATGGTAGCCATCCTCTTGCAGGCGGCCGCGCGAGATGCTGCGCCATGACGTATGCGACACCACGCGGATCTCGTCATTACTTATGCGCAGGCGCACAACGGACAGTATGCCGGCTGTGCTTGCCGTATCGAAAAGGGTGTTGTCGCCGTCGGGGCGCTCGCCCGAGACCAGCAACACGTAGGCGTCCTGGTTTTCTCTTCCGTCCGTATATTCCACCACGTCGAAGTCGTAATCGTATATGCCGTCGCGCTCCACGTCGCCCTCGCCAAACCCAAGGGGAAAGTCCACGGGCGTGGGAGCGGACCACGTGCCGTTTGCCTTTGTGTGCACCACCAGACGCGAGCGGCCATTGTCGCCGTAGCGCACCGAGGCGATACGGAACAGGCATTCTACGCCGGCAATCATTGCCAGCTTCATGTGAGCTTCGCTGAGAACGCCGGTAAACAGCACGTTGTCGCTCGAGGGCTTGATTCCGCCACGCTCGTCCTCCGATACACCAGCAGAATTGGCGTTGGGGTCCGCAACGGCGTTCGTCGCCTGCCTGACATAGGTGTACGCATACATCGGCGCGGCGTTTTCGTCGTTCTCTATCAGTGCGTGGACGAAATGCTCGATCTGTCCCGTGTCGTCGCTTTCTGCATCCGCCTCGAGCTCAATGCGCGTGACCGACCGGTCCCAATCGCGTACGGTAGGCGCGACATTCCTTGCAGTGGCCTTAACCTCAGCGCGTGCGAGCAGCTCGGCGTTGGTGACGATGGTGGCCGATGCAATAAATTGCGGCACGCCGTCCGCCTCGATGTTGCCGGGCATGCCGAAGCGGGCATCCAGCGTGTAAGGCGTATCTCCACCCAATGCGAGCTCAGAGCGATGGAGCACATACTGGTCGCCATTGTTCACCGACATATTCCACGAATCGAGGAGTGTGGGCCACGACCCCGACCAAGCCTTGGTGGTCCACTTGAACATTACGAACTGGAGTATCACATCGACATCGACGTCTGCACCCACGCGCAGCCGCGGAAGCTGGTGCCCGTCCGCCTTCTCGTACCCAATGAACAGGGTGAGGGATGCGGCACCACGCACGGCAGACGAGGCGACGCCTGCAACGCCGGCGCCAAAGGTGACGGCAAGCCCGATCTGGATAGTGAATGAGCCCGACGTGTTCGCCGGCGCCAAAGGTGACGGCAAGCCCGATCTGGATAGTGAATGAGCCCGAGGTGTTTGAATAGTCGAGCGAAATGTTCTTGAAAAACGCCGCGCCGCTGCCGTGCGTGTGGGCACCCACGGCGAGCGCCAGCTTCGCCAGCACCCAGGGGTTGACGTTTAGGAAAAACGGCACCGGTCCTAGGGTAAACTGCTCGGTCCAATTGAGGTCGGTTCTTACCTGGAAGAGGGCCTTAATATTGCCGTATGCGGGGTCGTTGTTGTTACCCCAGGTTTTGCCCACCCAATCGTAGGCGAGCGAGCCGTACACCTGTGTTGCGATATCCATCGTGAATAGCAGCGTGCAATGGTGGCGAAGGAGTTTGGTGTTTCTTGGATCGGTGCCCGAACCGGCACTCATGCTCTTGTACTGGTTCCACTTCCCCTCCATTTCGTCGAGGTAGCGGTTTGCCTGCTTGGCGCCCGACTCGCGCGGCGATTTCTTCCAGTATTCCGGATCAGGGTTGCCCGAATCGTTCAT
>CABUCQ010000095.1 GCA_902490095.1 uncultured Collinsella sp. | reverse complement strand
AAACGAATAACAAATTCACCACCAAGCATGACCCGCCTTTTACACCAATAAAAACGAAGTTGCGGTGAAATAGTTCCTGCTTGGCCATCAAATGGCCCATTCTAGGAACTATTCCACCGCAACTTAGATTGGAAAACCGCGTAATCTTAAAGTTCGAGCTCGTTGAGGCGCAGGATTGCCACGATGTAAATCTTGAGTGCTTGCTTGAGCTGCTCCTCGTTGGCGCACTCGTTGGGGCCGTGCATCTGGCCGCCCCATGCGGGCAGCTCCAGGCCGGTCTCCTCGGGGCCAAACGAGACGGCGCGGGCAAAGTTGCGCGCGTACGTGCCGCCGCCCATGGCAAAGGGCTCGGCATGCTTGCCGGTGAACTCGTTATAGGTATCGATAAGCGCCTTCACGGCCGGATCGTCGGCAGACACCGAGAACGGCACCTTCGCACGACCCACACGGCACGTCACGCCAAAACGGCCCACGAGCGGCTCGAGCTGCTCGCGGATGGTATCGGCACTCGTGCTATCGGGGAAGCGCACGTCGATGACCTGCTCGATATGGCCATCCGCCACACGGATGACGCCAGCGTTGCAGGTAAGCGGGCCAAACGCTGGGCTCGTCGCGTCGATACCCAGGCCGCGACCATAGGCATCCGCATGCACAAAGGCCAGGAACTTGACGAACTCGTGCTCGGCAGGCGTCAGCAGGCGCTCGTCGCGTGCACCAAACGCGTCCTCGGCCTCGCGCAGATACGACACGATCAGGCCGACGGCGTTGATGGTGCCCTCAGGCATCGAAGCGTGACCGCCAATACCGTGGGCGAAAATCTGCGCATGCCCGTTATCAAGCGCCGTGATCTCCAGGCGGTCGGCGTTCTCAACGGGCGCCGGCAGCTCATCGGCGGCAATCGCGAGCTCGCAGATGGACTGCGACGGAATGGCGTTGCTCGCCTCGGCACCGCTCCAGGACACAATGCGCCCGCCGTCGATCTTGGGGCTCACGAACGTCGCCCCAAACTGGCCCTTCTCAGCATTGCAGACCGGGAACTCGGCATCGGGCGTAAACAAAAAGTCGGGGTCTGCGTTGTTCTCCAGATAATGGTGAACGTCGGACATGCCCACTTCCTCATCGCAGCCCAGCAGCGCGCGGAAGGTGTAGCGCGGAACAATGCCGTGCTTGAGCAAGTAGGCGCCGGCGTAGAGTGACAATACCGCCGGGCCCTTGTCGTCAATCACGCCGCGACCGAGCAGCCAGCCCTCGCGGCGCTCCATGGTGAACGGGTCGGTGTTCCAGCCAGGGCCGGCGGGAACCACGTCCACGTGGCAGATAGTCGCGAGCTGTTTGTCGCCGCGGCCCGGGATATCGGCGATTCCCACATAGCCCTCGTCGTCGCTCGTCTGATAGCCGAGCTTCTGCGCGATGCCGAGCGCGCAATCGAGCGCGTCACGGACCGGGCGGCCAAACGGCGCGCCGGGCTCCGCATCGGCAGAAACTGCCACGGACGGATAACTCACCAGCTGCTCGATATCGGCGACGACATCCTCCCAGACCTCGTCGACATACTCGGCAACGCTCTGCTCCACCTGATTCATGGACGACCTCCTTACCAATGAGCGGCGAGCGTGCCCGCCCCTCACATCAAATACCTATATAGCGAAAAGTTTAGCAAGCTCGGCCACCGAGTGCACCACTGCATCGGCACCCGCCGCCTCGTGCTCGCCCGGCGCCGCCGCGCCCGAATAGATACCAATGCACGGCACGCTCATCGCGTGCGCGCCCTCGACGTCGTTAAAGCGATCGCCGATCATCACGGCATCGCCCGCGGCCGCACCCAAGGCCGCCAACGCGTCGCGGACCGAATCGGCCTTGGTCTCGCGCCCCTGCGGCGGATTCATGCCAACCACCGCCTCAAACTGAGAAAGTCCCAGCTCTCCCACCATGTCAACGCACTTTGCCTCCATGCGCGACGTCGCCACGGCCAAGCGCTTGCCCTGGGCGACCAACCCATCCAGCAGCTCGGGGATCCCGTCAAACACGGGATACTCCTCCGGTCCCAGCTCGTCAAAAAAGGCGCGGTACTCGTCGGCCACCACAAGCGACTCCTCGCGGGAGAAGCCATAAAAGTCGTGAAAACTCTTCCACAGGGGCGGCCCGATCATGCGACGCAGGTCACCCATCTGCGCCTCCGAAAACCCGCGTGCAGCCAGCGTCTTGCGCGTCGAGGTCATCACCGCCCGACCCGTATCGGCCACCGTGCCATCAAAATCAAACAGCACGACCGGCCGTTTGCATATCTCCAGCGCCTCCATCGGCATCCCTCTTCCCCAGTTGACGATTTCCACACCGACACTTCAAACTGTTGACTATTCAACAATTGAACCTAGAAATGTGGAACGACTCCACTATACTTGTCGCACTTTGCTCTCAGAAGGCGGCGCCGTCGCGCCCCAACGAAAGGTGCAATTATGTCTTTTGCCATCATAACCGACTCCACGTCGGACATCTCCCCCGCCCGCGCCCAAGAGCTCGGCATTTACGTGATTCCGCTGCATGTGATTATCGAGGGCGAGGACCTGCTCGACCAGGTGCAGATTACCGCCCAAGAGTACGTCGCCCGCATGGCCGGCTCCGAGCAGCTGCCGCACACCTCGCAGCCGAGTGCCGGCGAGTTCAAGGAACTCTTTGACCGCGTGCGCGCCGACGGCCACGATAGCGCCATCTTTATCTCGCTGTGCAGCGAGTGGTCCGCCTGCTACGCCAACGCCAGCCTGACGGCCGAGACGCACGAGCTCGACGTGCGCTGCATCGATTCGCGCACCGGCTCGGGTGCCGAGGGCCTGCTGGTGGAGTACGCGCTGGCCATGCGCGAGGATGATCGCAGCCTGGACGAGACCGAGGCACAGATCCGCGCGACCCTGCCCGACGCGCACCTGCTGCTGATTCCCCGCACACTCGAGAACCTCGTTAAGAACGGCCGCGCGCCCAAGCTCGCCGGCCAGCTCACGCAGATGCTCAATATTCGCCTGGCCGTTTCGCCGGAGTGGCAGTCGGGCGAGATCAGGGCCATCAAGAAGGACCGCGGCGCCAAGCGCATCGTCGCCAACACCATGGCAGACTGCCTCGCGTTTTTGGCCGAGCATCCGGGCTCCAGCGTGCGCGTGCTCACGACCGGTGCCGCCGAGGAGCAGGAGCTTGTCGACGAGGCGCTCGCAGGCCAGGACTACGTAGACGCCGGCACCGGCCCCATCGGCTGCACCATCGCCACCCATGTAGGCGTCGACGCCATCGCCATCAGCTACTGCCCCCGCTACCAGCCAACTCACTAGGGACGCCCACATCAGTTGCGGTGGAATAGGGACTGTTTTTGGCTTATTAGCCGCCAATCAATCCCTATTCCACCGCAACTTAGAAGCAGTTCATTTGGGACGGGGCTAAAAAGACTGGTATCAAACGTTTCAGACCAGTCTTTTAGCCCCGTCCCATTTTACCTACCCTACATCAGCCCGCTCAGGGCGATGTCGACGGCTTCGTTGAGGTCGTCGGTGATGTGGACAAGGTCTGGATCGAGTGGGCTGATCATGCCGGCATCCATCACCGGGCCGTTGAGCCAGTCGAACAGGCCCCTCGCGGTACCCACTGGACAAAAAATGGCAAATATGAGTACCGCCACCAAATTAGTAGCAGCAAAATCTCGCCGGAATTGATCATTTCGATCAATTCCACGTCTTGCCAAGGCTCAAAATTCCGTGTTTAGTGGGTTAGATATATAGAATAATGTGGAATTGGTATTCTATTCTTACCAAATGTTATGAGACTACATTAACAACAGTACTCATATTTGACGTTATTTGACCACGGAGTCATTCGAGGACCCCTCCCCACGCCGCCAACACGCCCCATAGCCGCCAAAACACCTTTAACAACAGCCGCCGCACGTTTTGGCACCGGCTAATTGCCACTCACGGATCGGTACCCCACTATTACCGAACCAAAATCGAAGTCGCATATCTCATAAAGCTGAAATGACGTACCCTCATCCCAATGAACGCTGACAAGAATGGCATTCAAATGAGCAACGCCGTGCATCAATACGCCCTTTTCGGGAACGCCTTATTCAAACTCAATAAAACGGTTGTCCACGCTTCAGATCCGCGCAAGCAGATCGTAATCTGTAGCAACGGTCCAGACATCCGTTACGCAACACTCGAAGAATGGGACAAAGCCGGCAAATCTTTCGGCGAACGTGCACAGACCGAGGGCATCGTTACCAGCGCGAGCCCAGCGCGCGACAAACTCGAGCTCTTTCGCAATCTTTTTACCGGCCGCAAAGATGTGCACGCTCACGGGTATCGCAGAAAAGACGGGGGCATCGGCTATACACCCGCCTGCGCAAATGAGTGGAAGCCAGGCATTTGCCCCAAAGCAAACCATCACAGAATTAAATGCGCTGAATGTCGCAGCCGCACATTCCTTGAGCTGAACGATGCCGCCATTATCGCCCATTTCAAAGGCAGCGACGACAGGCTCCGGGACGTCATAGGTCAATATGTTCTCGACAAAGACTGCAACACAAATGTCCTTGTCATTGATTTTGACAAAGCCGATTGGAAAGAAGCGACAAACGCTATCAGGCTTGTCGTAAAAAACCATGGAATTAACGCTGCGGTCGAGCGATCAAGGTCAGGCAACGGCGCGCATATCTGGTTTTTCTTCCTAGAACCTATAAACGCAAAGACAGCACGAGATTTCGGTAGCTGCCTTATCGCCGAAGCAGCGGCACTCAACAAGACAATCACCTTCGAAGCCTTTGACCGAATGATACCCGCGCAGTCCACCATTCCTGAAGGCGGCTTTGGAAATCTCATTGCGCTGCCCTTTCAGGGAAAAGCGCAGCGGGAAGGAAACAGCGTATTTGTTGACGAACGATTCGAGCCCTTTCCCGACCAATGGCTTTACCTTTCGCAAATCCAACTAATCTCGCGTGCGACGGTGGATCGTCTGATCGAGGACACCAAAAACAAACCGCTTGGAATAGCAACAGCTGCAGCGACAAACAAAACCAGGCGCAATGTCCAAAAGCCACGAAAGTGGCTCCCGCTCACGCCACGAGACTTCCCCTCGAACCTGCTCGTCACACAAGCCGATATGCTCTACATCCCCGAAAAGTCTCTGAGCCCGGCAGCTCAAATGGAAATCCGCAGGCTTGCGACATTTGCCAACCCGGAGTTCTTCCGTGCGCAATCTATGCATCAATCAGTATTCGGCAAACCGCGACTCATAGACCTCAGCGAACTTAGAGATGGCCGCGTCGCGATTCCCAGAGGCTGCAAAGCCCAACTTGAGCAGCTGATTCAAGAAGCCCACGTTACTGCCCATTATTCAGACGAACGTAGCACAGGCAATCCAATTGAGATGGCATTCAAAGGGACCCTTCATCCCGAACAGCAAATTGCCGCCGACCAGATGCTTGAATACGAAGACGGAATCATGTCTGCGCCAACGGGCTTCGGTAAAACCGTCATCGGAGCTTATCTTATTGCCGCCGTTGGTCTTCCGGCGCTCGTCATTGTTCCAAAGACCGCGCTCATAGCCCAATGGAAATCGCAGCTCGAACGATTTCTCGACATTACGGACACCAGAGAGCCGGTCCGAACGCCAAAAGGACGAATCAGCAAAAAGCAACCTCCCCTTATTGGACAAATCGGAGGGGGCAAAACCGCCGTCAGCGGCCTTATCGACGTCGCTTCCTTTCAGTCGCTATCTGGCAAAGACTCCCAAACCGGGGAGCCGATAGTTAAGAACCTTGTTCGTAATTACGGCCTCATTATCTGCGACGAATGCCACCATGCTGCCGCGCCACAGCTCGAGCTCGTCCTCAAGTCCGCTCCAGCCAAATATATATATGGCCTCTCCGCGACACCCGAGCGCTCCGACGGACTCACGCGGGCGCTCTCGATGCTCTGCGGCCCGCTTCGCTATGTCATCGATCCAAAAACGCAGGCAATTCAGCAGGGCATCCAGCGCATCGTTCGACCGAGATTTACCGGCATTCGGCTATCCGCCTACGAGCCGGATGCAAGCTTCAATCAGATTCTCGATATGCTGTGTGCACATGCGGCAAGAAACGAATTGATTGTCGATGACGCCCTCGAAGCAGCGTCAAACGGTCGACATCCGCTCATACTATCCAAAAGGAAAAAGCATGCTGAGGAACTGTTCAGGTTGCTTAATGATCGCAGACACGAGCCCATACTCTTAACCGGAGAAATCGGCGCCAAAGAAAGAAAAGCGATACTGAACAGTCTTCCCGGCTTTGAGCATGAACATCGAATCATCGTCGCCACCGAAAGCCTTCTGAGCGAGGGCTTCGATCTGTCCTACCTTGACACCCTTTTCATTGCCACGCCGATATCTTGGGACGGCAGCGTAACGCAGCAGGTGGGCAGACTGCATAGAAGCCACGAGGGCAAGCAACAGGTTGAGATATTCGACTACATTGACCTGTCGATACCCATGCTCGCCCGCATGTACCAGAAAAGACTCAAGACGTACGCCAAGTTGGGGTACGAAATTTATTCAGCAGAGGACAGCGAGCAACCCGATTACAACATTCTCATAGAGCCGGCAAACGCTATTGAGGCATTAATTAAGGCTCTGTTAGACCAGGATTGACATACATGTGTCCCCACGGTGCCATATCTTTGACCCCGTAGACCGCGATGATGGGGGCAGCATGAACGCCGAAGACCTGGTCCTCAACTTCAAGAAGGGCATGGCGAACCTCAGCAAGACCGAGCGCCGCCGCGCTATCGAGTCCGTCAGGGACGTGATCCGCGCGGCGGCGTTCGACGACGCGGCCGGCTCCGCCTGCGAAATCGAACGCTGCCCGCGCTGCGGGTCCGTCGCGGTCGTGAAGAAGGGCAAATCGAAGAACGGCGAGCAGCGCTACCTCTGCCGGGGCTGCGGCAGGACCTTCGGCATGGGCAGCGAGCGCATCCTGGGGACGAGCAGGCTCCCGAAGGAGACCTGGATGGCCTACGCCGAGTGCTTCGTGCTCATGCTGCCCCTGCGCGAGTGCGCGAGGCGCTGTCGCGTCTGCCTCAAGACCGCCTACACCATGCGCCACAGGCTGATCGAGTGCCTCTCGGCCTACTCCCCCTCGTTCAGGGTCGAGCGGGGCTGCGGCTGCGAGCTCGACGAGACCTACTTCCCCGAGTCGTTCAAGGGCAACCACGCGAAGGGGTCGTTCACGATGCCGCGCCCCTCCCGGCACCGCGGCAAGCAGGTGCACAGGCGCGGGCTGTCGCGCGAGCGGATCTGCGTCATGACCGGCGTGAACGACTCGAACGAGACGTTCCTCGAGGTCACGGGGCGGGGCGCCCTTTCGAGGGAGCGCGCCATGGACGCGCTGAGGGGCCGCATCGCGGCCGGCTCGGTCGTCGCGACCGACAGGGCGGCCGTCTACGTCAATGTCCTCGCGGAACTCGAGGTCGCCGCGCACGCGGCCTACGACCCCAAGGACCGCTCCGGGGGAACCATCAACCGGATCAACACCGTCCACTCGCTCCTCGGCGCCTTCATGGAGCCGTTCAAGGGCGTGTCGACGAAGCACCTCGATGCCTACCTCGCCTGGTTCAGGTGGTGCCGAACCTTCATGGCGACCGATTCCGGCGCCGCCGGGCGCACGGTCGCGCGGCAGCTCGCGCACGGCGTCTGCAGGAGCCGCGTCCGCGACATGTTCAACGTGGAGCCGCCCTACATGGACTACTGGGCCGCGCCCGCCGCATAGAGGCGGTAGAATGGTCGCACCGCGATACACGAGGAGGGGTGAGGCCATGCCGTCGAACATGCCGGCCACGACGATCCGCATCGACCCGGAGGTCAAGAGGGAGGCCACGGCCATCCTGGACGAGCTCGGCCTGTCCATGTCCACCGCCGTCAACGCGTTCCTCAGGGCGCTCGTCCGGGAGGGCGGGATGCCGTTCGAGATGAGGGTCAAGATGCCGGCGCCCGACGGGGAGACGGCGAGTTAGCCGGCAGGTCGGCATGTCAATCCTGGTCTAACAGAGCCTTAA
>CABUCQ010000094.1 GCA_902490095.1 uncultured Collinsella sp. | reverse complement strand
GGCGATACGGGCCAGGCTCTCAACACGGAAGCCGCGCTCGCGGAGCTTATCGCCGCCGCCCTGGAAGCCCTTCTCCACTGCAATGCCAATACCGGACACCTCGGCACCCGCAGCCTCGCAGATCTTAATAAGGCCCTCAAGTGCGCAGCCGTTGGCCAGGAAGTCGTCGATAATCAGGACCTTATCGCCCTCGGACAGAAAGCGCTTGCCGACGATGACCGGGTACTCCTTCTGCTTGGTAAAGGAATAGATGGTCGTGGCATACTGCTCGCCGTCGAGGTTGATGGACTGGGCCTTCTTGGCAAAGACCACCGGCACGCCGCCAAAATGCTGAGCCGCGATGCAAGCCATGCCAATACCCGAAGCCTCAATCGTCAGGATCTTGTTGATCTCGACACCCTCGAACAGACGGGCCCATTCGGCGCCCATGTGGTCGAACAGCTCAACGTCGCACTGGTGGTTGAGGAAGGCATCAACCTTAAGGACGTTACCGGCCTTTACGATGCCGTCATGGCGAATACGATCCTCAAGCTCCTGCATGGCGCAACCCCTTCTCGCGGCAACGATACCGCGCGATTAATAAACGTTGTTCGATAGTCTACCACGGACCGACCCCCGCCCGCCCCACAAGCCGCATCGCACCACAAACCAGTCTTTTTGGGACAACGCAAATCGTGGCAGACAGCCTCCCAACGCACTAATGGCGGGCGCGCATCTTCACCAAACGCACCATGGCGAGCGCAAAGCCCACAGCGGCCACAGCCATAAGCACGTAGAACACCGAGCGAAAGCCGAACAGGAACACATCCGGACGGCCTGCAACAATACTGGTCACGGCCTCGCCCATCGCCACGCTCATCTGCCCATAGAGGATATGCGAACCTGCCGTAATACCCAGCGCCATGCCCGCATAGCGCGCCAAGCTGCCCAAGCTACCTGCAAAGCCAAGTGCCTCGCGCGGAGCCGAGCCCATATACAGCGAGTTATTGGGACTCTGGAAAATCGACGTACCGCACGACATAAACGCGACGCAACACACGATCACAGGGATAGAAGAGTGCTCGTCGAGCGTGCTTACCGCAAAGAGACCGCACACGTACAAGCCCAGACCGACCGCCGTGGGGCCCTCGCAGCCAACGCGGTCCGAAACCGTACCCGAAAGCGGCCCGATAAAGGCATTCACCATCGGCAGCGCCAAAAAGAGCAATCCGGAAATGTCGGAACCAAAGCCGTGGGCGTCCTGAAAATAGAACGGCAGGATAAACTCGGATGCGCCAATACCAACGAACACGATGAGCATGCAGGCAAGGTTGATGGTGAAGGCCGAATTTGCCAAGCAGCGACGAGCAGCCTCAATCAAGGACATGGGGCGCTCGCCGGCCTCCGGCTTAACATGCGGCAGCGTGTAGAGCCCCACGATAAACGAGATTATGCCAATAGGCAGGTTGATGAGGAAGATACTCTCCCAGGGAAAGCTTGCCACCAGCATGCCGCCGAGCACGGGGCCACACATCATGCCGAGGGCCACAAAGGTCGCGAGAATACCCATGGCACGGCCTCGTTCGCGCGCCGGAAACGACTCGGTGATGATACCCATGTTGTTAGCCATGGCCGCCGCGCAACCGATGCCCTGAACAATGCGTGCCAGGATAAGAACCTCGAGCGAGGCCGAAAGGCCGCACAGCAGCGAACCGACCGAAAAGACGATGACGCCCAGCTGGAACACATTCACCTTGCCGCGCACGTCGCCCAGACGGCCAAACGGCAACATAGCCACGCATGTCGCAAGCAGGTACACCGAGCTCACCAGTTGAATGCGGTCGAGGCCCACGCCCAGCTCCTTTTGCATCACGGGCAGCGCCACGGTCACGACGGTCGAATCCAGACACACCATAAACGTCATGATGAGCACGGTAAACAGAATCGCCCACTTGTTCTTGCCATGGGTGTCGCCCTCTAGGGCAATGTGCTCGCGGCGCAGCTGCTCTGCGGTTTTCTCCATATCCATCCTTTCGAGTGGCGCAACGCAAAAACGGGGCCCCAATCGCCTGCAAACTGCCGCGATTGGGGTCCCGCCTACGGAATCGGAACGAAAGGTCGCCGAAGCTTTCTGCCAGCATCGGCGCCTTGTACGGAGCTAGCCTAGCACTGCTCGAGTGCCTGCTCAAGGTCGGCAATCAAGTCGGCCGTGTCCTCGAGGCCGCACGACAGGCGCACCATGTCGGCGGAGATGCCACAGGCGATGAGCTCCTCATCGTTCATCTGGCGATGTGTGGCATTAGCGGGATGCAGGCAGCAAGTGCGGGCGTCGGCCACGTGCGTGGCGATCTGGGCGAGCTTGAGGCTCTTCATAAAGGTCTCGGCCGCCGCGCGACCACCGTTAAAGCCAAAGCTCACAACGCCGCAGGTACCGTTGGGCATGTATTTCTGAGCGATGTCGTAGTACTTATCGCCCTCCAGGCCCGGATAGCTCACGAAGCGTACCTTGGGATGACTCTGCAGGAACTTGGCAACGGCCAGGCCGTTCTCGCAATGACGCGGCATGCGCACATGCAGGCTCTCGAGCGAGCTGTTCAAGAAGAAGGCCGCCTGAGGGTTCTGCATGGGGCCGAGGTCGCGCATGAGCTGAGCGGTTGCCTTGGTAATGAAGGCGCCCTCACGACCGAACTTCTCGGCATAGGTCACGCCGTGGTAGCTCTCGTCGGGCGTGGTGAGACCCGGGAACTTGTCCGCATGGGCCATCCAGTCAAACTGGCCGTGGTCGACGATCACGCCGCCCAGGTAGGCAGCATGTCCATCCATGTACTTGGTGGTGGAGTGCGTAACGATGTCGGCGCCCCACTCAAAGGGGCGGCACATCACGGGCGTCGGGAAGGTGTTATCGACCATCAGCGGCACGCCGTGGTCATGCGCGGCCTTGGCAAAGCGCTCAATATCGAGCACGGCAAGTGCGGGATTGGCGATCGTCTCGCCAAAGACGAGCTTGGTATTGGGCTCAAAGGCTGCCTCGAGCTCCTCGTCGGTGCAGTCGGGGGCAACGAACGTGCAGGTCAGACCCATGCGCTCCATAGTATGGGCGAGCAGGTTGTAGGTACCGCCATAGATGGCAGAGCTCGCGACCACGTGATCGCCGGCACCGGCCACGTTAAAGATCGCGAGGAAGTTCGCAGCCATGCCCGAGCTCGTGAGCATCGCAGCGGTGCCGCCCTCCATCTCGCAGATCTTGGCGGCAACCAGATCGCACGTGGGGTTCTGCAGACGGCTGTAGAAGTAACCAGACTCCTCCAGGTCAAACAGCTTGCCCATGTGCTCCGACGTGTCGTATTTCCACGTGGTGGACTGGTAAATGGGCACCTGGCGCGGCTCGGCATCTCCCGGGTGATAGCCGCCCTGAACACATGTAGTACCGATGGTCTGCTCGCTCATATCTAGCTCCCTTGCCTGGGTTACGTTTTATCCGGTTCACGATACCGCTACCCCGCACCCCTCACAACCCATCCCCAAGGTAGGTTAAGGGACAAATTGATCAGGGGTATTTATCTCAAGCCTTGGGCATTTGTTCGATAGATAAAAACGAGGCATACATGAAGCTCTCGATGATTACATGCCCCGTCACGGGTACCATAGGCGGGTACACCGTGAACAAGGAGACAACGATGAAGCAAATCGATACGGCCCAGCTCGACATCAACGCCTGTCAGGCTCAGGCTGCCGAATACCACGCCCGTGGCTTTAACTGCGCCCAGGCCGTCGCCTGCACGCTCGCACCTGCCGTCGGGCTCGACCCCCAGACCGCCTTTACCCTCACCGAGGGATTTGGCGCCGGCATGGGCGGCATGACCGAAACCTGCGGCGCCATCTCGGGCGCCGTGGCCATCATGGGCTTTGTGATGAGCGACGGCATGGAAAACCCCAAGACCAAAGGCCAGACCTACAAACTGTCGCGCGAAATCGCCAAGCGTTTTGGCGAGAAGAACACGACGACCGTCTGCGGCACGCTCAAGGGCATCGGATCGGACAAGGGTCCGCTTCGCAGCTGCCCCGGCTGCATCGACGATGCCGTCGAAATCGCCTGTGATGTACTAAAGCAGCTCGCCGAGTAAACGGCAGCACAGAAAAACGACGGCCGGCGCGCTTGGGATCCATCCAAAAGCACGCCGGCCGTCGCCGTTAGAACTCGGCAAATACGGGAGCACCGACCTCGATCTCCTCGCGCCCCGCCATAAGCTCGCGCATCCTGGCGCAAAAAGACTCCTGCTCCCCCGCCTTAAACACCAAGTGAAGTGTCACGGCATCCGCGTAATCGGTATCCGAAACCTTGGCACCCGAATCCTGCGCCAAGCGAAGCACCTGCTCATGCTGCGGATAGGCCACATGCACGTCAACAGGCACGACGCTCGTCATCTCGACGATCTGCCCGGCCTCCCGAGCCGCGGCCACCGCCGCTTGCGTCGCCGCGGTATAGGCGCGTACCAAGCCACCAGGCCCCAACAGCGTGCCACCAAAATAGCGCGTCACTACGCAGCAAACATTTTTGAGCCCCGCGCCGCGCAACACCTCGAGCGTCGGCATACCGCTCGTGCGGCTCGGCTCACCGTCATCGCTTTGACGCTCGCGTCCATCGACCAAAATCCACGCGGGAACATTGTGTCGAGCGTCGTAATGACGTTTGCGAACGGTCTCGATAAAGGCATTCGCCTCATCCTCGGACTCAATATGGACCAGCTGGGCAATAAACCGGCTCTTGCGGTCCACAAATTCGCCCGAAACCTCAATATTCGATTGCAGAGTAAAATAGCTGTCCAACAAAGCCCCTCAACAAAATAAAGCGCAGCAACAAACAGCCTCAATAATACGGCAAAGACAGCACCGTTGACCTCGCCAACAAGAACGGAAACGCCAATAATACCGTCACCAACAGCGAGAACCCGTCAGCGCGAGCAAGGTGCCTTGAAAGACAAGGGCATTGACCTTATGGTCATGCCCGAAGGCTTGAAAGGCAGATTGCCGCGCTGACGGGTTCGCAGCGTCAACAAAGTGCTGAGTGGGCCGATAAGCCGGGTTCTGTCGTGAACGGTCATTTATCTTGTCTGCACGTTACCGTGCAGTTCCACGCACGCTACCCGAACGCGGACCGGGCCGGCCCATAGCGTTCCTATTCGCGCTTGCTCCGGATGGGGCTTGCCAAGCCGCCGTGTTACCACGACGCTGGTGGTCTCTTACACCACCGTTTCAGCTTTTCCCTTTACGCCTTGCGGCGCAGGTGGGAGTCTTCTTTTCTGCGGCGCTTTCCGTCGGATCACTCCGCCCGGCCGTTAGCCGGCATCCCGCCCTCTGGAGCCCGGACTTTCCTCACGCGTGCTGCAAGCAGCACATCGCGCGACCGTCTGGCCCACTCAGCAGTGCAAGAGTGTAACACACCGTTGCCGCAGGCAATGGCACAACGCAAACGCTCGACACGATAAACCAAGAACCGCCATGCGCTACAATGGTCCTGTCGATGGGCAACGTCGTCAGTCGAGACGCGACCGCGCTCCACACCCCTCCGTCTACTCGGTGTGTTCCCGCCTCCTCCCCGAGGCGGGATGTCGGCATTTTTCATGCACTGACAACCCAATAGCCTGTGGACAGCCCGGGCAGCATCGCGCACCTCAGCAGCAAATGCAAAAAAGGGACCCGTCCATTGCGGACGGATCCCTTAAAACAAGTGATCGTCAAACCGATTTACTCGGCGTCGGTCTCCTCGTCCTTCTTCTCGGAAGGCAGCGGGGTAACCTCGATCTCGACGCCCAGAGTCTCAGCAGCGGACTTCATGGACAGGGAGATACGACGACGGTCGAGGTCGATCTCCATGACCTTGACCTGAACCTTGTCGCCCACGTGGGTGACCTGAGAAGGCTGATCGACGTGCTTGTTGGCCATCTCGGAGATGTGCACCAGGCCCTCGATGCCCTCGCCCAGATCGACGAAAGCGCCGAACGGGACAAGCTTGGTCACAGTGCCCTCGACGATAGCGCCGACGGGGTACTTCTTGACCAGTGCGCGCCACGGATCCTCGGTGGTCTGCTTGAGACCCAGGGAGATGCGCTCGCGGTTGAGATCGACGTCGAGAACCTCGACCTCGACCTCCTGGCCGACCTTGACAACCTCGGAAGGATGGTTGACGTGGTTCCAGGAGAGCTCGGAAATGTGGATGAGGCCGTCGATACCACCGAGGTCGACGAAGGCGCCGAAGTCGACGATGGAGGAAACGGTGCCCTGGAGACGCATGCCAGACTTGAGCTTGGACAGGATCTCGGAACGCTCGGCCTTACGGGACTCCTCGAGCACGACGCGACGGGAGAGGACGACGTTGTTGCGGTTGCGGTCCATCTCGATGACGCGGGCCTCGATGCGGGTGCCCATGTAGGAGGTGAGGTCCTTGACGCGACGGAGGTCGACGAGGGAGGCGGGCAGGAAGCCACGCAGGCCGATGTCGAGGATCAGGCCACCCTTGACAACCTCGATAACCTCGCCCTCAACGTTCTCGCCGGAGTTGAACTTCTCCTCGATGCGGTTCCAAGCACGCTCGTACTCGGCACGCTTCTTGGACAGGACCAGACGACCGTCCTTGTCCTCCTTCTGGAGTACCAGAGCCTCGATGGGATCACCGAGTGCAACGATGTCTGCAGGGTTAGCGTCCTTGCGGATGGACAGCTCGCGGACCGGGATAACGCCCTCGGACTTGAATCCGATGTCAACGAGCACCTCGTCATGCTCGATCTTAACGACAGTGCCGTTAACGAGATCGCCCTCATCAAAGTCGGTAATCGTACCGTCGATGAGGTTGTTCATCTCCTCCTCGTTGACATCGTCAAGAGAGAAAATGGACGAGTTCTGAATCTCACTCAAAGGTGGACCCCTTTCGAACTACGGGGCCCCGATTGCTAGGACCTACAGAAGGGTGCGACAAGCACACAACGTTTAGGAACACTCGGGAGCCGACAGATACTAATGTGACGCTTATGCAATCACGTTCGTATAGGTTACGGGGAAATGAGTTCGATTTCAAGCGTGAACTGCGATTTTTTACTCGTGTGGAGACTTTTTCGTAATCTTATGAACACACGTCTCCGCAACTTGACGATAACCAGCCAGGCATTCGGCTTTGGGGTAAAGTATCCGGAGCCAACGATTCTAGATCGATTTTTCGAGAAAGGTGCCCGCGTGCTCAAAGCAGTCGTTTTCGATATGGACGAAACGCTTCTTAGCATCAACCTTAACGCGTTCATCCTTCGCTATTTTAAGGATGTCTCTTCGATGCTCGCGGATATCGGGCGCCGCAGTCGCGGTGGCACGATGGCACGCCTCGGCACCATCCTGGTCGACCTCAACGCCAATCGCCGCAGCGGCACGGATAACCGCACCAATCTTGAGTTTTACCGCACCGAGGTCGAGCACAGGTGCGGCATCTGCCTCTCCGATCCCTTCATCTACGAGGCGTTTACTTACTACGACCGCGAAGTTCTTCCGTACAAGAATGACGAACTCATTAACGCCCACGCTATGCCGGGCGCGCACGCCGCGCTCCAGGCCGTACAGGACGCTGGACTGCGTTGTGCGCTCTTTACCAACCCCAGCTTTCCCCAGGGGGCCATCGAGTGCCGCATGGGCTGGGGCGACCTGGCCGACGCCCCCTTTGAACTCGTGACGCACATGGGAAACGCCACCCGATGCAAGCCCGATGCCACCTACTATCTAGAGCAGCTTCAGGTGATGGGGCTCGAGCCACACGAGGTCCTTATGGTGGGCAACGACCCCAAACGCGACTTCCCGTCCCCCGATTGCGGCATCCAAACCGCCTTTGTGGGCCAGGGCAAGCCCAGCCGAGCCACCTGGCGCGGAACCATGGAAGACTTCGCCCGCGACTTTAACGCCGTAGTAGAAGCCTTCTACGAACACCAAGTAGCCGACGAACTGTCGTAGGACCCCTCCCTCGCTCCAAAAAAAGCGCCACAGGTTGAGCATAAGTCAGCGAAAACGCCCCTAAGCGAGCAATGTGCCTTGAAAGAGGAGGGCATAGGCCTTCTGGCCATGCCCGACGATTGAAAGGCAGATTGCCGCTTAGGGGCGTTTGCAGCGTCGA
>CABUCQ010000093.1 GCA_902490095.1 uncultured Collinsella sp. | reverse complement strand
GGCCGCGGCGGCCCGCGCTGCATGAGCATGCCCTTCTGGCGCGAGGACCTCTAAGTCTTTCCGTTTCCGGTGCGGTCCCCCTACAACCGCACCGGCTTCGCCCGTTAAACGGGCAACACTAATACTTACGTAATTCATTTCTTCGAAAGGAATCAAACCATGGGTGTTAACCTCTCCGGCCGTAGCTTCCTCAAGCTTCTCGACCTCACCACCGAGGAGATCGAGTACCTGCTCAAGCTCTCCAAGAACTTCAAGGATATGAAGCGCGCTGGCGTTCCGCACCGCTATCTCGAGGGCAAGAACATCGTTCTGCTCTTCCAGAAGACCTCCACTCGTACCCGCTGCGCCTTCGAGGTCGGCGGCATGGACCTGGGCATGGGCGTTACCTACCTCGATCCCGGTTCGTCGCAGATGGGCAAGAAGGAGTCCATCGAGGACACCGCCCGCGTTCTCGGCCGCATGTATGACGGCATCGAGTTCCGTGGCTTTGCCCAGGACGACGTCGAGGAGCTCGCTGCTAAGTCCGGCGTGCCTGTCTGGAACGGCCTGACCACCGAGTGGCACCCCACCCAGATGCTCGCCGACATCCTGACCGTCCAGGAGAACTTCAACTACGACATCAAGGGCAAGACCCTCGTCTTCATGGGCGACTGCAAGAATAACGTTGCTCGCTCCCTCATGGTTGTCTGCTCCAAGCTCGGCATGAATTTCGTGGCCTGCGGTCCCGAGGAGTGCATGCCCGCTGACGACGTCATCGAGGCCTGCAAGCCCATCGCCGAGGCCAACGGCTGCACCATCAAGCTGACCACCGACGTCAAGGACGGCGTCACCGGTGCCGACGTTATCTACACCGACGTGTGGGTCTCCATGGGCGAGCCCGACGAGGTCTGGGCCGAGCGCATCGCTCAGCTCACCCCGTATCGCGTTACCTCCGAGGTCATGGCTATGGCCAACCCGGGTGCCATCTTCCTGCACTGCCTGCCCAGCTTCCACGACACCAACACCACGATTGGCGCCGAGAAGTGCGAGCAGTTCGGCATCACCGAGCAGGAGGTCACCGACGAGGTCTTCGAGAGCCCCGCTTCCAAGGTCTTCGACGAGGCCGAGAACCGCATGCACACCATCAAGGCTGTCATGTACGCCACGCTCAAGTAAGAGCATCTAGCATCTCGCTCGGGGTGTCTTGCTGCACACCCCGAGCGGCTTTGTCTGGTAAATATCTCGCGTCGGGCGGTGGGCACGGCACGGAAGATCCGCTTCGCGCGAGAAAGTTAAATGATTTATGAAGGGGGGATGAGAACCATGACTGAGACCGCTAAGAAAAAGCGCGGTATGCCTTCATCGTTCACCATTCTTCTTGCTCTGCTGGCAATTGTTGCAGTGATTACCGTTATCGTCTCCGGCACGTCCGGCGGCGCGGTTACCGCAGCCCGCCTGAGCGATTTCTGCACCGCCCCGATCCTGGGCTTCGCTGACGCTCTGCCCGTCTGCCTCTTCGTTATGATCCTGGGCGGCTTCCTCGGTATGATGACCGAGACCGGCGCCCTGGACAACGGCATCGCCGTTCTGGTGCAGAAGCTTAAGGGCAACGAGATTATGCTCATTCCCGTGCTGATGCTCATCTTCTCCCTCGGTGGTACCACCTATGGTATGTGCGAGGAGACCGTTCCCTTCTACGCCCTGCTCGCCGCTACCATGATGGCCGCTGGCTTCGACCCCATGGTCGGCGCCGCTACCGTCCTGCTCGGCGCTGGCTGCGGCTGCCTGGGCTCCACGGTTAACCCGTTCGCCGTCGGCGCTGCCGTCGACGCTCTGACCGGCGTTGGCATTGAGGTCAACCAGTCCATCATCATCGGCCTCGGTGCCGTCCTGTGGATTGTCACTACCGCTATGTCCATCGTTTTCGTGATGAACTATGCCAAGAAGGTCAAGGCTGACAAGGGTTCCACCATCCTGTCGATGCAGGAGCTCAAGGACGCCGAAGAGGCTCACGGCAAGGCTGCTTCCGAGGTCCACAAGGAGGTCAAGCTCACCGGTCGTCAGAAGGGTGTTCTGATCGCCTTCGCCTTCACCTTCGTCGTCATGATCGTCGGCTTCATTCCGCTGGCCGATCTCAACGAGGGCGTCGCCAACTTCTTCGACGCTGGCGCTGTCTACGACGCCGATGGTAACGCCGTCGTCCAGGGCTGGTCTGCCCTGATCACCGGCCTGCCCATTGGCCAGTGGTACTTCGACGAGGCTTCCACCTGGTTCTTCCTCATGGCCGTCCTGATCGGTATCATCGGTGGCCTGTCCGAGAAGCAGATCGTCAACACCTTCATCACCGGCGCTGCCGACATGATGTCCGTTGTTCTCGTCATCGCCCTCGCCCGTGGTATCTCCGTCCTCATGGCTAACACCGGCCTCGACGTCTTCGTCCTCGACGCTGCCGCCAATGCCCTGGCTGGCCTGTCCGGCGTAATCTTCGCTCCCATGAGCTTCCTGGTCTACTTCGGCCTGTCCTTCCTGATCCCCTCGACCTCCGGTATGGCCACCGTCTCCATGCCCATCATGGGACCGCTGGCTGTTAAGCTCGGCTTCTCGCCCGAGGTCATGGTCATGATCTTCTCCGCCGCCATCGGTGTCGTGAACCTGTTCACCCCGACCTCCGGCGCCATCATGGGCGGTCTCGCCCTGGCCAAGATCGAGTGGACGACCTGGCTCAAGTTTGCCCTTAAGCTCATCGTCGCTCTCTCCGTCGTCTGTGCCGTCATCCTGACCGTCGCCTGCGTGCTGCTCTAAGTACCCAACGGGTACCCCACGGAAACCTTGACGATCCTGTAGAGGATCACCTGGTCATCGTCTGTCCGGTGGGGTAAACCCATCGGTAGACTCCTACCTTTAGCCCCCTCCCGTTCCGTGCGCGGGAGGGGGCGCTCTTGTGTTCCGGCGTTTTACCAAACGCCGGAACCACTCGACGCTACAAGCCCGCCAGAGCGGCAATCTGACGTTCAATCGTCGGGCATGGCCAAAAGGCATATGCCCTCCTCTTTCACGTTACCTTGCTCGCTCTGGCGGGCTTTCGCTGGCTTATGCTCAACCTGCGACGTTTCCATTATTGATACAAAGGCCAGGTTTGTTTGAACCAAAAAGGGGAAGTTGCGGTGGAATAGTTCCCGTTTGGCCGTCTTGAGGGGTTAAACGGGAACTATTTCACCGCAACTTATCGATGGCGTGTTTGGTTGGTGCCTGTTGATGGTCTGGGTATCGGGGAGGGCGGGCTCCGTTATAATCGCCTAGAACATTAAATGGAAACGGGACGGGAGCCATACATGCGCCAGGGTTTCGACAACGCGAAGTATATCGAGCTGCAGGCTGCTCACATTAAGGAGCGCATCTCGCAGTTTGGTGGCAAGCTCTATTTGGAGTTTGGCGGCAAGCTGTTCGATGACTATCATGCGAGCCGCGTGCTGCCGGGTTTTGAACCGGACAGCAAGTTCCGCATGCTCAAGAGCATCGCCGACGATGTCGAGGTTATCATCGCGATCAACGCGAACCACATCGAGAAAAACAAGGCTCGCGGTGACCTTGGCATTACCTATGACGAGGATGTGCTGCGCCTGGTTGACTTGTTCCGCGGCAACGGCTTTGCCGTCGCGGCTGTGGTCATCACCCAGTACGCCGGCCAGCCTGCTGCCGATGTGTTCCGCAACCGCCTGAACGCGCTCGGCATTCCTGCCAAGCTGCACTATCCCATCGAGGGCTACCCGCACGATGTCGATCTGATCGTGTCCGATGACGGCTACGGCAAGAACGAGTTTGTCGAGACCACCCGACCGCTCGTCGTGGTCACTGCCCCCGGTCCTGGCTCGGGCAAGCTTGCCACCTGCCTGTCTCAGCTCTATCACGAGCACAAGCATGGCACGGCCGCCGGCTATGCCAAATTCGAGACCTTCCCGGTTTGGAATCTGCCCCTTACGCATCCGGTCAACATTGCCTACGAGGCCGCCACGGCAGACCTCGATGACGCCAACATCATCGACTCCTTCCACCTTGAGGCCTACAACAAGACCACGGTCAACTACAACCGCGACGTCGAGGCCTTCCCGGTAGTCCGTGCCCTGATGGAAAAGATCCTGGGCAAGAGCCCCTACCAGAGCCCTACGGACATGGGCGTCAATATGGTTGGCTTTGCCATCACCGATGACGATGCCTGCCGCGACGCTTCCAAGATGGAGATTGTCCGCCGCTACTTTACCGCGGTCGAAAATGTGCGCCGTACCGGCGTGGGCGATGAGCAAGTCGACCGTCTCAAGATTATTATGAAGAAAGCCGGCATCGATAAGAACTACTCACCGGCGCGCTCGGCGGCCCTCACCAGGGAGCAGCTGACGGGCGGTCCCGTGGGTGCCATGGTCATGCCCGATGGCTCCGTGGTGACCGGTAAGACCTCCACGCGCCTGGGCGCCGCAAGTTCGCTCATTATGAACGCCCTCAAGCATGTCTCGGGCGTCGACCTTGAGCTCGAGGTCATTAGCGATGAGGCGATCGAGCCCATCAGCAAGCTCAAGACGCATTTCCTGGGCAGCAAAAACCCGCGCCTCCACACCGACGAGACGCTTATGGCGCTGTCGATCACCTCGGCCACGAGTGAGACGGCCGCTCGCGTCCTTTCGGGCCTGGAGCAGCTGCGCGGTTGCGATGCCTTCTTTAGCGTGATCATCTCGCCGACGGACGAGACGGTACTGCGCAAACTGGGTATCAACGTGTGCTGCGAGCCCAAGTTTGAGCGCCGCGGTTTCTTCCATCGCTAAGTTTGAAGCACCGCGGTAATTGCATTGCATTTTGGCCGTATCGGGTTAGCGCCCGGTACGGCTTTTTGATCAATAAAGCGCCTATTTCGGCGAAAAATAGCCGTTTACCTGCCTAGAAACAATTTGAGCGGTATACAATAACCGTAACTGTTTCATCCTTAGCGGGATGCCGCATGATGGATATTACCTGCCATCGTGAGGCGTGTCGGTCGCGCACGGCGCGTTAGATGCTCGTGCTCGGTTTGAGGAGGCTGCTATGGCGGGCAAGGGTCGTGCGAGTGTCAACGATATGAAGCGTGTCGAGGTGCTGGTGTTGATGGAGATCGACCAGCAAACCGAAGACAATGGCGGGCCGTATGGTTTCTCGCGCAAAACGCTTGCCGAGCGCGTGGGGGTTTCGCCGTATCGTGCCCGCGCCGCAATCGATCGCTTGGATTCCGAAGGCATGATTGATGTCGTCTCGCGTTATAGCGACGACGGCGGTCAGCTTGCAAATGGTATTTGCCTCACCGAACGTGGCGAGTGGTATCTTGAGGGCGTCCGTACCGGCATGCTCGTTCAAGAAATGCTTGAGGACGCGGTTGCTGATCGATAGCAGCATGTAACCCTTGCCATAGCGACGCCGCCTGGGAAACCGGGCGGCGTTTTGTTTCAAGATTGAGAAATGCAATCGCACGCGAGAAAAATTGCGAACGGTCCGCGGCGCGAGTATTACAATGAAGACCCGTAAGATGTGGATAAACAACTTCTACGGGAAGCGCAGGTAACTCAATATGACCAAGCATGTGTTCGTAACCGGTGGCGTGGTTTCGTCCCTGGGCAAGGGTATCACCGCGGCCTCGCTGGGCCGTCTGCTCAAGTCGCGTGGCTACAAAGTAACGATGCAGAAGGCCGACCCGTATCTGAACGTCGACCCCGGTACCATGAGCCCCTTCCAGCATGGTGAGGTCTTCGTTACCGAGGACGGTTACGAGTCCGACCTGGACCTGGGTCATTACGAGCGCTTTATTGATGAGAACCTGACCCGCGATTCCAACTTTACGACCGGTGCCATCTACAAAAGCCTAATCGCCCGCGAGCGTCGCGGCGACTTTTTGGGCGGTACCGTGCAGGTGATTCCTCACGTCACCAATGCCATTAAGGACAAGTTCCGCCGCATCGAGGAGCAGACCGGCTCCGATGTAGTCATCACCGAGCTGGGCGGCACGATCGGCGACATCGAGTCGCAGCCGTTTGTCGAGGCCATCCGCCAGTACCGCAAGGAGGCCGGCCCCGAGAACGTCTGCTACATCCACGTGTCGCTCGTTCCCTATATCGCCGCCGCCCACGAGGTCAAGACCAAGCCCACACAGCATTCCGTCAAGGAGCTCCGCAGCTTTGGCATCCAGCCCGATATCATCGTGCTGCGCTCCGACCACCATATCGATGACGCTATCCGCGGAAAGATCGCAAGCTTCTGCGACGTCGACACCGATTGCGTCTTTACCAACGAGGACTGCGCGAGCATTTACGATGTTCCGCAGCTGCTTGCCGAGCAGGACTTTGACCTGCGCATTTGCGAGCGCCTGGGTCTGGATCCGCGTGAGCGCGACATGAGCGAGTGGAACGAGTTCCTGCGCAAACAGAATCACGCCAACCATCACGCCGACAAGGTGAAGATCGCCGTCGTGGGTAAGTACACGCAGCTGCCCGATGCGTACCTGTCGGTTATCGAGGCCCTGCACCATGCGGGCGTCTTCTACGATCGCCATGTGGACGTCCAGCTGGTCGACGGCGAGAGCCTCGACGAGCAGAATGTCTCCGAGGTTCTGGGCGACGCCTCGGGCATCCTGGTCCCCGGCGGCTTTGGCAAGCGCGCCCTGGAGGGCAAGATCCTCGCGGCCGAGTTTGCCCGTGAGCACAAGATTCCGTATCTGGGCATTTGCCTGGGTATGCAGGTCGCCGTGTGCGAGTTCGCCCGCAATGTCGTTGGCCTTGCCGGTGCCAGCTCCTCCGAGTTTGATCCGGACGGTCCGTATAGCGTCATCGATCTGATGAGCTCGCAGGAGGACGTGACCGAGAAGGGCGGCACCATGCGCCTGGGCGCCTATCCGTGCAAGCTCGCCGCCGATACCCTTGCTCGTGAGGCATATGGCGAGGAACTCGTCTACGAGCGTCACCGTCACCGCTTTGAGTTCAACAACGCTTTCCGTGACCAGCTCGAGGACGCCGGCTTGGTTATCTCGGGTCTGTCGCCCGACGAGCGCCTGGTCGAGATGGTCGAGCTGCCGCGCGACGTGCATCCGTGGTATGTGGCAACCCAGGCTCACCCCGAGTTCAAGAGCCGCCCGACCAACCCGCAGCCGCTGTTCCGAGAGTTCGTGCGTGCCTCGATCGGTCAGCACGAGGGTGTCGATCGCCTGCAGGTGACGCCCATGAACCTCGCTACGGACTAAGGGTGCCGGCGAACAAAGAACATACCGAAGCTACTCCCTCGTCGCTCGCCGTGGCGGCGGGGGAGTATCTCGATTACCTCGCGGTCGAGCGGGGTTTGGCGCGCAACACGATTGCGGCCTATCGTCGTGACCTGACGACGTACTGCGCCTATCTGGAGCGGGCGGGTATTGTGTCTTTTGAAGAGGTGACTCGTCAGGTCGTGGAGGGCTTTGTCGCCGACCGTCGCGATGGGGGCTATTCCGATGCCTCGGTGGAGCGTGCGCTTGCGGCCGTGAAGGGCTTGCACGCCTTTTTGGTGCGCGATGGGGCTGTGGCCCAAAATCCAACGGCGGCGTTGCGCCTGCCTAAAAAGGCTGATCGTTTGCCGGAGTATCTATCGGTGGAGGATGTCTCGGCGCTGCTCGATCAAGACTTCCCCGAGGGCGAGATGGGCTTGCGCGACCATGCCATCTTGGAAGTGCTCTACGGATGCGGTTTGCGTGTGAGCGAGTTGGTGGGGCTCGATGTGGGCGATATCCATATCGACGACGGCTTTGTACTCGTTCGCGGTAAGGGCTCAAAGGAACGCCTGTCCCCGCTGGTGGGAAGCGCGGCGCGAGCTCTGACGCTCTATGTAACTGAGGGGCGTTCTCGCTTGGCGGCCCATGCCCGCGGAACCGAGACCTCGGCGGTCTTTTTAAATAAGAACGGCCGCCGTCTGTCGCGCCAGGGCATCCATGCCATCTGTGAGCGCTACGGGCGCCAGGTGGGACTGGTGGGGCTCCATCCCCATACGCTGCGTCACTCCTTTGCCACCCATATGCTTGCGGGCGGCGCAGACCTCCGTGTGCTACAGGAGATCTTGGGACATGCCGATATATCGACCACGCAGGTCTACACGCATGTCGATCGTACGCAACTGACCGAGGT
>CABUCQ010000092.1 GCA_902490095.1 uncultured Collinsella sp. | reverse complement strand
GCGGGTGGTTTCTGATGCGGCGCGCTGCGCGCCCCGCACAGGCTAAAGCCTCTAATAAAAAAGGGTGGCCGGATAATCCGACCACCCTTAGACATTATGCGATGCCGCGATTTACTTGCGGACAACCTTGACGATGGCATCGCCGGCGGCGACAGCGGAATCAGCCTCGACGGCGAGCTCGACATCGGCGAACTCGGCGGTGTTGGACACGGCCACGACGACGCAGTCCTTGTAACCGGCAGCGGCAATCTTGGCGCGGTCGATCTTGAGCATGGGCTGGCCGGCCTTCACGACGTCGTCGGCCTTGACGAAGCCCTCGAAGCCGTCGCCGTTCATGTTGACGGTATCGACGCCAACGTGCACCAGGACCTCGATGCCGCTATCGGACTGCAGGCCCACGGCGTGACCCATGGTGACGGTCACCTTGCCGTCGCAGGGGGCATAGACCAGATCGTCCTCGGGCCACACGGCGCAGCCCTTGCCCAGGACCTCGCCACCAAAGACGGGATCGGGCACGTCGGCCATCTTGATGACCTTGCCCTTGACGGGCGAGCACAGCACGTCGGCGCCGGCAGAAGCAGAGATGGAGGCAGGAGCAGCGGCAGCAGCGGGCTCAGCCTTCTTCTTGAACATGTCAAACAGACCCATACGTTTTCTCCTCTTGATTAAGCGCAACGTAGTGCGCATGCCTATGGTGATTATAGTGCCAATTGGACCAAAAACTAAGGCGGGGAGTCGAATCGAAAACTCTGCCGACGTCTTTGTCCATCGGCGCCCGTTTTGTTGATTAACCCTCGATGAGCCCTAGGTGCACGAAGGCGTTCCAGATGCCGTCGTCGTCGACATTCGTGGTCACGAAATCGGCCGCCGGTCCGGCGTTCGGTAGAACGCCGGAACTCAGAAGCCGGAACCTACCTACTCCAGGCCCTCGGCACCGTTGGACTTGATGATCTTCTGGTAGGCGTAGAAGCTGTCCTTGCGGCGGCGCTCGTAGGTGCCGGTGCCGTCGTCGTATTTGTCGACGTGAATGAAGCCGTAGCGTTTGCGCATCTCACCGGTGCCGGCAGACACCAGGTCGATGGGGCCCCACCAGGTGTAGGCAATCAGGTCGACGCCGTCGGCGACGGCCTCGCCCATGGCCTTGATGTGGCTGCGCAGGTAGGCGATGCGGTACGGATCGTGAATGGAGCCGTCCTCCTCGACCTCGTCGTAGGCGCCCATGCCGTTCTCGACCACCATCAGCGGAATCTCGTAACGGGCGTAAATCTCGTTGAGGGCGATGCGCAGGCCCAGCGGGTCAATCTGCCAACCCCAGTCGGTGGACTCCAGGTAGGGGTTTTTGCCGCCAAAAGTCATGTTGCCCTCGGTCATCTCGTGGTCCTTGTGGGTGCCCACGGTACCGGACATGTAGTAGCTAAAGGTGTAGAAGTCGACCTTGCCGTCGGCGATATCCTGCAGGTCGCCGTCCTCCATTGCGAGCTCGACGCCGTTCTCGGCCCAGAAGCGCTTGGCATAGAACGGGTACTTGCCGCGCACCTGCACGTCGGAGCAGTACCAGTTCATGGAGTTCATCTGCTGCTGCGTGGCGAACACGTCGACCGGATCGCACGTAGCGGCGTAGGAGAGGATGAAGCAGTCCATGTTGCCCATCTTGAACTGCGGGTAGTGCTCGTGAGCGTAGCGCACGACGCGGCCGCTGGCCACAAACTGATGGTGCAGGGCCTGGTAGCGCTGCTGAGCGGTGGTCTTGATGGCGCTCGCCGGGCCCTCGAAGCCCTGGATCAGACCGGTCTCCATCATGGCGCCCATGTCCATGGTGCCGCAGTTGATCTCGTTGAAGGTCAGCCAGAACTTGACCTTGTCCTGGTAGCGGTCGAAGACGGTCTGGCAGTACTTCTCAAAGAAACCGATGAGCTCGCGGCTTGCCCAGCCGTTGTACTTCTCGACCAGGTGATAGGGCATCTCGTAGTGCGAGAGGGTCACGAGCGGCTCAATATTGTGAGCGCGCAGGCAGTCGAAAACGCGATCGTAGAAGGCGAGGCCGGCCTCGTTGGGGTGCGCATCGTCGCCGTTGGGGAAGATGCGGCTCCAGGAGATGGACATGCGGAACATGTTGAAGCCCATCTCGGCGAACAGCGCGATATCCTCCTCGTAGTGATGGTAGAAATCGATGCCGTCATGGTTGGGGTAGAAGCGGTTGGGGTCGATGTCAATCGTGATCTGACGCGGCTCCTTGTAGCTGCCGCCCAGGAAGTGGTCGTCGACGGAAGCGCCGCGGCCGTCCACGTTCCAAGCGCCCTCAAACTGGTTGGCGGCAGTGGCGCCGCCCCAATAGAAACCCTCGGGGAACTTGATGTTTGCCATGAGCATCTCCTTTGCATCGTGGGTCGATAAGCCGAGTATCGCCCACGCGGGAGACATGCGGAGGCGGGGGCGCCAAACCCGATACTTCTTTTCGCAGCGGCACCCCGCCGTCTGCCCGCCCCTGACACTTCCTGACACCTGCCAAAAAGGGACAGGTTTATTTTGGTCGGTTTTATCTGGGAAAACGCTGACGATAGGCAGCCGGCGTGCAGCCATAGCGCTCGGCAAACTTTTTGTAGAAGAAGCTCATGTTGGCATAGCCCGCCTCGCGCGCAGCCGCCTCTGCCGTGGCACCGGCGTCGAGCAGTGCCGCTGCGCGCGCCAGGCGGCCCTCCTGCACGAGCTGCATGAATGTGCGGCCTGTCTGACGCTTGAGTAGGGCGCTTGCGTAGTTGGGGCTCAGGTGCAGATGGCGGGCGAGGTCGTCGAGCGCGCAATCGCAGGCGTGACGCTCGATATAGCCCATAGCAGCCGCGACCTGCGCCGATGGCAGCGCGGGCGCGTCCGATCGCAGAAGACCGGCCTCGTAGCTTTGCATGAGCTCGACCAACAGCAGCTCAAACAGCCTCGAGACAATCTGGGGGCTCGCTGGCGTGGGGTCCAGACGCTCGCACAGCATCTCCTGCATGTAGCGGCGCACGCGACGGCTGCCGCCCGTATGGAAATGCACGTGTCCGCGGTGGTCGGTTTCGTCCGTGAGGGCGTTGAGCAGGAACCGCGAGACCGCGCTTGTGGGCGAAAGGCTTTGCTCCAGGCTACGGCGCAGCATTGGCCGCGAGATGATGACGCTCAGCATTATGTCGTGCTCACCGAGCTCGCCAACAGCATGCGGGCAGGCGGCATCGAGCAGGAGGACCTCGTTTTGAGCGAGCATGAGCGGCGCGCCGTTGACGATCTGCGGCGCTCGTCCTCGATAGACATAGCTGATTTCGACATAATCGTGCACGTGTTCCGGCACAGGATTGAAGCGCGAGTTGCGAACAATCGATAGCCCCTCGGGCATGCCTTCTTGGTGCAGAGCGAGCGTTGGGTTGCCAATTTTACGAATGAATCGGCCATCAATATCTGCCTGATTACCTTGACCGAGTGCATCGCTCCAGTCGTAATGGGCGCCCGCGCGATAGGCGCGTTCACTGTCGGTCAGCTCGAGTAGCAGGTTATCCAAGCGCGCGAGCTCCATAGTGCTCCCATCGTTGATTCGGTCATATTCTGCCGTGGTTTTGATATTAGCAGGGCGGCGCGCTCGGCGTACTCTGACTTCAATGGATTTGAAAGGCCGGTTTTGGAGGAGCGTATATGGCGGCGTATTTTGAGCAGGTGC
This sequence comes from uncultured Collinsella sp., assembly GCA_902490095.1. Taxonomy (GTDB): domain Bacteria; phylum Actinomycetota; class Coriobacteriia; order Coriobacteriales; family Coriobacteriaceae; genus Collinsella. Next base: position 4,486 of record CABUCQ010000092.1, on the reverse strand, counting down.
TTGGCGGCACCTACGACAACCACGTGCTTCCGTTCTTGTGGCTCAAGGGCGAGGCGCGCGAGACGATTACCGAGTATCTGGAGCAGATCGCCGGGGCGGACATCCACGAGGTTTGCCTGGAATCGCGCACGCATCCCGATTTCTGTCGCGACGGCTGGTGGTCTGACCTGCGCTTTATCATCGGCGAGTGCAAGCGCCTGGGGTTAAAGATCTGGCTGCTCGACGACGCCCACTTCCCCACAGGCTATGCCAACGGCGCGCTTGCGGGCGATGGCGTCGACCCCGCGCTCAAGAAAACCGTGCTCAAGCATCGCACGATTACGGTTGTTGGTCCCCAACCGTCCACGACTATCAAGCTCGGTAATCTCATGGACCCCACCGAGCGCTTTGTGGGCGTGGCAGCTTTTGATGCCGCTGGTGCGCCGCTCGACCTTGCGCTCGCTGTTGAGCAAGGAGACGATGGAACGCCCGCCCGCTTGCGTTTTGACGCCCCCACCGGCGTCACTACGATCGTGCTGTACGCCACCAGCCAAAAGACCGGCTTTCGCGATGAGTACATCAACATGGTCGACGCCGCCTCGTGCCACGCGCTCATCGACGCCGTCTACGAGCCCACGTTTGAGCATCTGAGCGACGAGTTTGGCAAAACGATCTTGGGCTTTTTCACCGATGAGCCCGGCTTTATGAACGAGAAGGGCACCACGCTCGACGATGCTTCTACCAGCAGTTTTATCGGGCGAGGCGACCTAGCGCTGCCGTGGTCGAACGAGCTTGCCCACCGCCTGCGCGATGCGCTTGGCGAGAATTGGCTTGCTAAGTTGCACGGCCTTTGGACGCGCGAGGCAAACGGCGCCCAGGTTCGCCACGCCTATATGGACCTTGCTACGCAGCTCTACCGCAGCTGCTTTGACGAGCAGATTGGCGGTTGGTGCCGCGCGCACGGCGTCATGCACATTGGCCACGTGATCGAGGACAAGAGTTGTCACACGCGCCTGGGTCAGGGCGCTGGGCACTACTTCCGCGCGGTCGCAGGACAGGACATGGCCGGTGTCGACGTGGTCATCAACCAGCTTGCCCCCGGAATTGACCGCGGGCGCTACAGCTATTTCCACGGCGCATGGAACATGGAGTTCTTTACGTACGCGCTTGCCAAGCTGGGCTCTTCGGCCGCGCGCCTCGATCCCAAAAAGCAGGGGCGCTGCATGGCCGAGGTCTTTGGCGCCTTTGGCTGGCACGAGGGCCTGCGCGAGATGAAATGGATTGCCGACCATATGCTCGTCCGCGGTATTAACTGGTTTACGCCGCACGCGTTTAGCATGGCGCCCTTCCCCGATTGGGACTGCCCGCCGCACTTTTACGCGCACGGCAACAACCCGCAATGGCCGCACTTTGGCCAGCTCATGCGCTATATGAATCGCACGGCGACGCTCCTTTCGGAAGGCGCTGCCGCTCGCCCCGTCGCCATTCTGTACCATGCCGACGCCGAATGGGCCGGCAACGCCATGCCCGTCGAGCGCGTGGCGGCCGAGCTCACGCGCGCGCAGATCGATTTTGACTTTGTGCCTGCCGAGGCTTTTGAGGATGAGGGGCGTTACGAGGTTTCGATTGCCGATGGAATGCTGGCTGTTAACGGCTGTCGCTACCAGGCGTTTGTCATGCCAGGCGCCTCGTTTATTGGCGCGGCTACAGCGGAAGAGGTGAGGCGCATGATGGCCGCGGGTGTCACGGTGCTCGCTGCTGACGAAGTGCCCGGCGCTCTTTATGACGCGGATGGCGCAGCCGATCTGGACGGGCTTACGACAACGCCACTTGCCGATGTGGCGAACGCGCTGGCAGACGCGGGGCTGCAGACCGTTGTGACCGATAGGCCACAGCCCTGGCTGCGCGCACTTCGCTACAAGCGTGCGGGCGAGACCTATGTGATGCTAGTCAACGAGCATCCGCGTGAAAGTATTTGCTGTACGGTTGCACTTGCTCGAGGCGAGCGCCTTTGCGGCACGCGCCTCGACCTGCTGAACGGCACCGAACCCGTTGCGTTTGATGGCGCGTTGGAGCTGGCGCCCTTCGAGAGCTGCGTTGTTGTTCTGGGAACGGGCGACGAGGTCGGACTCGATGACGGGGCGAACACGAATGCGGATGATGCGGTTTGCCTTAGCATCGACGGACCGTGGACCGTTGCCCTCTCCCCTGCCGGCAGCGATGGAACCTTTGGCGAGCCGCAAAAGCTCGAGCAGCTGTGTGACCTCACGGCCGAGCAGTTCGCCGGCATCTGCGGCACGTTCCACTATCGCACGTCGTTCGAGCTGACCGACGACCTCGCCCACACCGCCATTGACCTGGGGGATGTCTACGAAGTCGCAACACTCACGCTCGACGGACAAACGCTCGGCACGCGCATCTGCCCGCCCTATCGCTTTGCGACAGGCGCGCTTGCCGCCGGCACGCACGAGCTCACCATCGATGTCATCAACACACTCGACCATGCGATTCCCGACATCTTCGCCCTCACCGAGCCCGTCGCGCCCAGCGGTGTCCTCGGCCCCGTTACCCTTCTCGGGCAAAACCTGCCAAAATAAACCCGTCCCTTTTTGGCAGGTTTGGCGAGTGCGGGAGTTCGAATGGATATCAAACGCAAGATTACCGAGGCACAGGGCCTAACCCCTACCGAGCAGCAGCTCGGCATCTCGGCCCTCGCCATGGGCGAAGACATCCGCGGACTCTCCATTAAGGAGTTTGCCGCCCGCGCCAATGTTTCGGTCGCAAGCGTGCACCGTTTTTGCAAAAAGCTCGGCCTCGAGGGCTTTAAGGATCTCAAGGTCGAGCTCATCCGTCTGGCGACCGAAGCAGGCAACCGCCGCGACGTAGATATCAACTTTCCCTTCGATGCCACGTCCACGCCTGCGCAGGTTATGGAGCGCATGGAAGGGCTCTACCAGACCACGCTGGCCGAGACGCAGGAGCTGCTCGACCCCGCACAGCTCGACCACGCCGCCAAACTGATCGCGAAGGCACGGCAGGTCGACATCTACACCGGCTCGCACAACCTCTATCCAGCGGGGATGTTCCGCGACCGCTTGCTTTCGTCCGGCAAGAGCGCCACATGCTACAGCAGCACCGAGGCCCAGGTGCGCACGGCGCTCGCCTCGGATTCCGGCAATGTGGCGATCGTAATCTCCTACAGCGGCCTTGCGCCCAACCTCAAGGAAATCTTGCCGATCCTCAGCAGCCGACATGTTCCCGTCATTGTCATCGGCACACCTTATTGTGCGCGCCTGCACCCCGGCTTTGCCGCCTACCTCACGGTGAGCGACCACGAGAGCATGACGCACCGCATCACGCAGTTCGCCAGCCACATCGCCGTGCAATACGTGCTCGATTCGCTCTACAGCAGCTACTTCGCCAAAGACTACGCCCGCTGCGCCGAGTTCCTAGAGCGCTCATTCCCCTACACCCGCCTCCCCGGCCTCAAATAACAATCCGGCCCCACCGCGCCTCCAATCGCCCTCCTAAGTTGCGGTGAAATAGCTCCTGTTTAGGCTCTAAACCAGCACTTTCAGGAACTATTCCACCGCAACTCGTTGGCGCAGGGGCATCGGGCGGACAGCGGGCTTTTACTTGCGAGGCGTCGGCAAAACAAAGAGTCCGTGCTGGTTACAGTAGAGGTACATTCTGCCGCGTCCGGTGATATGAAAACGCGGTTGCACCGATTGCTCTGGATAGAGCTTCTTGAGGCAGATGCCATCCATAGTCGCATATGCCACAAAGCTAATGTAATGATCCTTGGTCATGGGATGGTCGAGCGTGACGTACCAATCGTCCTCGATGCGCTCGATGGAAAAGGCGTGATCCGCGTCCGGCTCTTCGGCCTCCTGGGGAAACATCGTGGAGCCGCAACAGCTAAAGCTGCCTTCTCCGAGCGCGTGCACAACGTTTCCGCAGATAGGGCAAACGTAAAAGACGCCTTTGAGCATATTGCCTGCACGGTTGGCGTTGGCCCGAATGTCACCAGCCAAAAGCTCAGCCACGCTTATGCCGAGTCTCTGGGCCAAAGGCTCAACGAGGGAAATGTCGGGAAGGCCGCGGCCGGACTCCCACTTGCTGACGGCTTTATCGGTCACGCCAAGGCTTTCCGCCAGGGCGCGCTGGGTGAGGCCGCGATCTTCGCGCAGCCGCTTGATGGCATGTGCCGCCAAAAAAGTATGGGGGACATTGCTTTGCGGTGTCTGGTTCATGAAATGTCCGATCAGATTGGAGGAATGGAGCGAACCGGTTCAAGAGTCAGTATCCATTTGAAGACTGCCCTCGACAACCTACGCTGCGTAGACATGCACCGACCAAACGAGCGTGGATTTTCGGACACTCAAATCACGAGCGTGGATAATCTCCCACTTTGAGCCCCCACGCAGGCCAAAACCGGGAGATTATCCACGCTCATTTTTGGTGCAAGGGTAGCTAATTTGGGACGGGGCTTTTTTGACTACTTTAC
>CABUCQ010000091.1 GCA_902490095.1 uncultured Collinsella sp. | reverse complement strand
CGACGATCGCCGTGCTGCCGGTATTGCCCTGGGGAGTCCCGATGAGCTGCAGGCCGCAGTCGATGCTGCCGCCGGTACGGCCAACGCACCGCTCGTCAACATGCTGCTTCTGCGCAGCATGCAGCGCGCGCTGTACAAGCCGCGCAACGAGGGCCACTTTGCGCTCGCCGCGCCGTGCTACTGCCACTTTACGAGTCCCATCCGTCGCTACCCCGATCTGGTGGTGCACCGCGTGCTCAAACTGCAGTTGGCCTACGAGCAGCTCGGCGGCAAGGACGCCTTGGTCCGTACGCCGCGGCTGATCGGCAAGGGGCGCGAGTCGCTGCCGCGCATTCTGCCGCAGATCTGCCGCGCATGCAGCGATGCCGAGCGCGCGGCAGATGCCGCCAGCCATGCGACGCAAAAGATCAAGATTGCCCAGTACTATGAGAACCGTCTGGGCGAGCGCTATGCCGGAACCGTCTCGTGGGTTAGCAGCATGGGCCTCTTTGTGCGCTTGGATCTAACGCAGGTCGAAGGCTTGATTTCGATCAAGAGCCTGGGCAACGAGTGGTTCGAGTTCGACGAGGACGCGCTTACGCTGACGGGCGCCGACACGGGGACTCGTTACGAGCTGGGGCAGCGCGTGATTGTCGAGGTCTCGCGCGTCAATACCACGCGTGGGCACTTGGACTTTAAGCTTATCCATTAGCCAAATCCCGACTCATGGTGGGGGAGCGGAGGGCGGCCTTTCGGGACCGCCCTTCGCATTTGAATCGTGGCTACCTTGCCGTCTGCTCGGCCGCCCGCTTACCTGCTATTTGAGAGGTAGAACCTACCAAAATAAACCTGTCCCTTTTTGGCAGGTTTACAAGAAAGCGGGGATGAGATGGCGACGGTGTACGGTTATGCGCGGGTGAGTTCGCGCGATCAGAATCTTAATCGGCAGCTGGATGCGCTGGGCGCCTATGGCGTGGGCTCGGCGAATATTTATGCCGACCATGCGAGCGGCAAGGACTTCGATCGACCGCGTTATCGCGAGCTGCTGCACGTTCTGGGAGACGGGGACGTGCTGGTGGTGCTTTCTATCGACCGACTTGGTCGTAATTACTCCGAGATTCTTGAGGAATGGCGGCGCATTACCAAGGAGCTCGGGGTTGCCATTGTGGTGTTGGACATGCCATTGCTTGACACGCGTGTCAGGGCCAGCGGCGCGCCGGATGTGACCAACACCCTGATTGTCGATATTGTGCTGCAACTGCTGAGCTACGTGGCGCAGGTGGAACGCGAGAATATCCATCGGCGCCAGGCGGAGGGAATTGCAGCGGCGCGGGCGCGAGGGGTCCGTTTCGGTCGACCTCGCAAGCCGTGCCCTCCTCAGTTTGAGCTAGTGCGCGATAGCTATGAGGCAGGCGATATTACCCGCAGCCAGGCAGCAAAGTGCCTGGGCGTGTGCGTGGGGACGTTTGATCGCTGGATGCGCGAGGCGGGGTAGGGGTTTGCGTCGCTTTGTCGCTTCCTGTTGCGATTCAAATTTTGATACGGTGACGATGTCATTTGGGGCTACACTCGCTGATATTCAAAAAAAGGAGGTTGGCCCTTGGCGCGCGTAAAACAAATAATCGGATGGACCGCGATCGTTCTGTTCGCTGCAACGCTGGCGGGCATCTGGGTGCTGACGGAGCAAAATGCGGTGGAGACGTCGTTGCTGAGCGAGTCCACCGCGCGTGTGGTGGAGGGTCAGGCTACGGGCGTTCAGGCCGCCGATGCCACGGGTGAAGCCCAGACGGAGAACGGAATGACCGGGGGAACCGATTCGGCTGCCTCGAATGCCCGGTCTGGCCGACTTACTTCCATTCGCATGTGGGTGGGCGCGAACGTCCGTCGCGTTGCCCATACCGTAGAATTTTTCTTCGTCGGGTTGTTCGCCTCGGTGGTCGTGGTTTGCCTTTCCAGGCGTCCGTGGAGCGTATGCTCCCGTTGCGTGCCCGTATTGCTCTTTTGCGTCGCCTGCTCCGTTGGCGATCAGGTACATAAGATCTTTGTTCCCGGCAGGCATTTCGACGTTATCGATTTAGGATTCGATGCTGCGGGCTATGTCACCGCGATGCTGCTGGTATTGCTGGCAGCGGCGTTGGTGCACTATGCGACTCGGCCGATTGGCGCCCATGCGAGGCGCTAGCCGGTAACAAACCCGTTTCTGATAATGCGACCTTGTTGAATTATTTTGTGTCGCGCGTATTTCCGAGCGGTCGGATTTGAGGGGCGAGCGGTAGAACGCTCGCCCTTTGTGCGCCACGATGCGGCACAATGTACCGTAAAAGCTGTTTGTATCCGGTACGAATCGTTCGTTGGTCTTTAATTCTTCTCAACGGAGGTGTTTGAGATGGCAAACGGATTGCTTTTGCGGCTTCGCGAGCGTGAGCTCAGCGCGAGCCCGGCGGAACGCAATGTCATCGCATATGTAAGCGCTCATCCGCACGAGGTGGTCGGGCTGTCCGTTCGCGGTCTTGCCGATGCCACGTTCTCCTCGCCCTCGAGCATTTTGCGCTTTTGCAAGCGCTTGGGTTTTGCGGGCTACAAGGAGTTCCAGCGCGAACTGATTGCCGAGCTGGCGCTCTTGGGTGACAAGAAAGACGTTGCCCTCGAGGACATCTCCATGGATGACAGCGTCGAACGTATCGTGGGGAAGGTGATGAAAAGCAACGTGCGCACGATCGAAGCGACGGCGCGAACGCTCGATTACACCGTCTTGGAGCGATGTGCGGCCTATCTTAAGCGGGCACGCGCGGTCAATCTGTTCGGTATCGGTGCCTCTCGTTTGGTCGCGCACGATCTGGCGCAAAAGCTCATGCGTGTCGACAAAGAGTGCCATCTGTACGACGACTGGCATGATCAGCTCTTGTGTGCCAAGAACATGCATGAGGGCGATATGGCGATCGCCTTTAGCTACTCGGGCTTGACGCAAGAGGTGCTGGACTGCACCGCCGAGGCTCAACGTCACAACTGTCCCGTTGTGGCCGTTACCAAAGTAGATGGATCATCCAAGCTTGCCACCATGGCCGATGCCGTGCTCGGCGTCGCTGCGAGTGAGCCCTTGGTCCGCAGCGGTGCCATGGCTTCGCGTATGGCCCAGCTTATGGTTGTCGATGCCCTGTACGCTGCTTACGTTGCCAGCGACTACGAACGGGCGACGCATGTCATTAAGCAAAACTACATCGAGAAACAGGAAAGATGAGGTGAATGAAATGCTCGATTTAACAAAATTCACGACCGAACAGCGTAATCAAAGGTCTATGGACCTCGATACGATGACATCGCTGCAAATCGTCACGACGATGAATGATGAGGATCTTCGTGCCGTCCAGTCGGTCACGAAGGTGTTGCCCCAGGTTGCCACAGCAATCGACTGGGCTGCTGAGGCACTCGAGCGCGGCGGGCGCGTCTTTTACATGGGCGCAGGCACCAGCGGTCGTCTGGGTGTACTCGACGCTTCGGAGTGTCCGCCCACGTTTGGCGTGTCACCCGATCTGATTGTCGGGCTCATTGCCGGAGGCGAGACGGCGTTTATCAAGGCTGTCGAAGGTGCCGAAGACAGCGAGGAGCTTGGCGCGAGCGACCTGCGGGAGCGTGGACTCTCGGACAAGGATCTTGTCGTTGGCCTGGCGGCAAGCGGTCGTACTCCCTATGTGGTGGGCGGCCTTGTGTACGCCAAGGCAACTGGGTGCAAGACGATCGCAATTGCCTGCAACCAAGGGTCGAAGATCGGGGAGAGCGCAGATCTTGCCATTGAACCCGTGCCCGGTCCCGAGGTACTGACCGGCTCAACGAGGCTCAAGGCGGGAACGGTTCAAAAGCTCATTCTCAACATGATTTCGACCGGTACCATGGTCAAGATCGGCAAGGTATACCAAAACCTGATGGTCGATGTGCAGCAGACGAACGAGAAGTTGGTGGTGCGCGGCCAGAACATCGTGATGGAGGCGACCGGCTGCACGCGCGAGTGCGCTATTCAGGCGCTTGCAGATGCCGGCGGCCACGTAAAAACCGCTATTGTCTCGGTACTGCTGGACTGCGATGCCGAGCAGGCTGCGGTAGCTCTTGAGCGAGCGAGAGGCCATGTCCGTGCTGCGGTGAGTGGCCATGAGAAGAGCAATGCCGACGCCCAATAGGTGCGCGGCGTGAGCTGATATGACATCCAGACGAGATACCCAATACAAGGAGGAGTTATGACGAACAAAGAGCTGGCTCAAAAGCTGCTGGACCTTTTGGGCGGTAAAGACAACGTGCTCGCAAACGCGGCGTGCATGACGCGCCTGCGCGTGACCGTCAAAGACGCGGGCAACGTCGACACGGAGGGCATTAAGGCACTCGACGGCGTGATGGGCCTGGTCGAGGACGACACGATGCAGATCGTGCTGGGTCCGGGCAAGGTGAATAAGGTGCTCGAGGAGTTCTCCAAGCTCACCGGCCTTGCGAAAGGCGTTGCTGACGAGAGCGTGGTTGACGCTGCGGCCACAAACAAGGCCGCGCAGAAGGCCAAGTACGAGTCCAAGCCGGTTCAGGCCTTCCTCAAGAAGATTTCCAATGTCTTCGTCGCCCTGCTTCCCGGCATCATTGCGGCTGGCCTCATCAACGGTATCTGCAACGTCATTAACGTCTCGACGGCAGGCGCGCTTGCAGGCGAGTGGTGGTACCAGGGCATTCGCTCCATGGGCTGGGCCCTGTTTGCCTATCTGCCCATCTTGGTGGGCTATAACGCGGCACGTGAGTTTGGCGGCTCCGCTGCGCTGGGCGGCATCGCCGGCATGATGTGTATTGCCAACAGTGCCATGCCCCTGCTTGCGCCTGGCGCGGCCGATCCTGCCACTGCCATCTTGCTGCCGCTCACCAATGCGCAGTACAACCCCGCAGCGGGCGGCATGATCGCGGCTCTTATCGCTGGCGCATTTTTTGCCTGGATGGAGCGTCAGATTCGCAAGGTTATGCCCAACGCGCTCGACACGTTCTTGTCCCCGCTGCTGGTGCTCATCATCGGCGCCTTTGCTCTGATGCTCGTCATCCAGCCGGTTGGCGCATGGCTGACGACTGCCATCTTTAGCGTTTTGACCTTTATCTTCGAGAAGCTGGGCGTCCTGGGTGGCTATATCCTGTCGGCAGGCTTCTTGCCGCTGGTTTCCGTCGGCCTGCATCAGGCGCTCACGCCGATCCACGCTATGCTCAACGATCCCGACGGCGCTACCAAGGGTATCAATTACCTGCTTCCCATCCTTATGATGGCTGGCGGCGGCCAGGTCGGTGCCGGTTTGGCGCTGTACTTTAAGACCAAGAACGCCAAGCTCAAGAAGTACGTTGCAGAGTCCATTCCCGTTGGAATCCTGGGTGTGGGCGAGCCTCTGATGTATGCCGTTACGCTGCCGCTCGTTCGTCCGTTTGTGACGGCCTGCCTGGGTGCCGGATTTGGCGGCGCGCTCGCGGCGCTGCTTCACATCGGCACGGTTTCTCAGGGCGTTTCCGGTCTGTTTGGCCTGCTGATCGTCGTTCCTGGTCAGCAGCTCGGCTACGTTGCCGCTATGCTGCTTGCCTATGCCGCCGGCTTTGTCCTGACGTGGTTCTTTGGCGTCGACGAGCAGAAGATCAACGAGTTCTTTGGCGAGTAGTTTGATATCGCGAGCCGTGTTGCTCAGGGCTCGCGGCGCGCGGCAGATTTCTTGATGCTATGGTTGTGCCGGCGGGGCTAACTGCTCCGCCGGCCTTTTTTAAAGGAGTGTTGAAGCGTGAAAACGGGTATTTCGATTTATCTTTCCAGCCCTTTGCAGGATATTGAGCGGACGATTGAGCGTGGTGCCGCGGCGGGTGCGCGCTACGCGTTCACCTCACTGCATATTCCCGAGGATGGGGGAGCGGCGTATGCCGATAAGGTCCGTCATGTGCTGTCGCTGCTCTCCGCCCGCGGCATTGCGCTCATTGCCGATGTGGGGCCTCGCACGTGCGATTTGCTCGGGCTTGAGCGCATCGAGGACCTGCGCGATCTGGGGTTGGAATACCTTCGTTTGGACTATGGCTTTAGCGCCCAACGGGTCGCGGAGCTGTCCGGTGTATTACGCATAGTGGTCAATGCATCGACGGTGAGTTCTGATGAAATCGCATCGTGGCGTGAGGCCGGTGCCGATGTGACTCGTTTTGCCGCCTGCCACAATTTTTATCCCAAGCCTTATACCGGTTTAGCTCTGGAGGACATTGCTCGGGTGAATCTTCGTCTTGCGGCGCTTGGATTCGAAATCATGGCTTTTGTGCCGGGTGATGCTAACGTTCGCGGGCCGGTATTCGAGGGACTGCCGACGGTCGAGGCGCAGCGCGGTCGCGCGTCAAAGGTTGCCCTCAATATGCTTGAGCTTGCACATGGCGCCGATTGCGACATTGTGTTGGTCGGCGACCCCGATCTTTCCGATGCGGGCTGGGCGCAGTTTGCTCAAGTTTCCGCCGGATACGTGGACCTGCAATGCGAGCTTGAGCTCAGTTATGCCTATGTGCGCGGGCAGATTCATCACGACCGACCCGACTCGAGCGTCCTCATCTTTAGGTCTCAGGAGTCACGTACGACGCTTAAGCCGGATTCCGTGCCGACGGATGCCGGAGCCGGCCTGCCGCGAAAGGCGGGGTCGATCGCTGTGAGCAATAGCGGATATGGGCGCTACGAAGGCGAGCTTGAGATTGCGCGGGTCGATCTTCCCGGTGACGAGCGCATGAACGTTGCGGGCCATATCACGCCCGAGGCAATGGAGCTGCTGCCGTTTATCAAGCGCGGATTCGGGGTACGGTTCGTTTAACGTGTGACCCGCGGGCTACAATTGGCCCATCATACGAAGGCGCCTCGTGTGGCGTGTGCCTGCGTTGGCCGATCTATATTCGGAGGATTCCCATGACCGTACTGTTTGTTGAATATTCCAAGTGCTCGACCTGTAAGAAGGCCAAGGCATGGCTGGACGAACATGGGGTAGAGTACATCGACCGCGATATCGTTTTGGACAATCCCACAGCTGATGAGCTTGCGACCTGGATCGCTCGTTCGGGACTGCCGGTGCGGCGCTTCTTTAACTCGTCGGGCATGAAATATCGAGAGCTGGGCCTGAAGGCGCGCCTGGACGCGGGGATGACAGATCAGGAGTGCTACGAGCTGTTGGCGACCGATGGCATGCTGGTCAAGCGTCCGCTGCTGGTGGGCGACGACTTTGCGATTCCCGGCTTTAGGGAAGCGGCTTGGGCCGAGGCGTTGCTGTAGCGGCTGCGGAAAGTGCGACCCGTTTTGAGCTTCGATTACGGGATACGGTTTCCGGTTGAGGGCTCGATGGGAAAGTGGGGACCGGTTTGAGCTTGAAATCTGGGACGCACTTTCCGCCGGCAGGCTTGCCCCAGTCAGTCCTCCAACTGCGCCCATTCGTGCGGATCGTAGACCTTTACGTGTTTGTTGGGCTTGCCGCTCCAGTACTCCTCGTCCATAAAGGGCAGATATGCCTGAACGCCGGGGCAGATAAAGGGAATCCGCTGCTGTTGCAGTCGCTCGCGCTGGCGCTGCTCCAGGTGCGCCTCGGATATGACGGTCGGCATACCGGACAACTCGACGAGGCTTGCCTGGATTCGCTTAAGGTCGGGGAGTCCCGCGTGCCATGACATCCGCATGATCAAAAAGGATGCACGGCGGTATTTTGCCTGCACCACAGTAATGGCGGGGCGCAGTGTGGGATGGATTTTGTCCCGTTCGGGCCAAAGGTCGGCAGTGATCTCAAGGCCCAGGGTCTCCCATAGGTAATCAAGCTCTTCGTCCATGGCGCCTCGATATCTACGCGATCATTGATACTTCGATTGTGTTGCCTGGTGCTATCGTTTTCACGGTAGAATCTGCCAACGGTTGACGGCTACCGCTCGCGGCGTTTTGCCCTTCGTGTACAGCGGTCGGCTTCACAGGTCCTTCACGGGTTGGACTAAATTAGGCCAATTTGACTGAATTTCAAAAAAGTCAAAATTGGGGCTTGCGTCACGGCGAGACTTCCCGTATATTTCTTTCTTGCGCAAAGGCACAGCCGAGCGCAGCGATGCAGTCATTGGGATGTCGTCTAATGGCAGGACAGCGGATTCTGGTTCCGTCAATGGGGGTTCGACTCCCTCCATCCCAGCCATTGCATTTGCTACATATGGCCCGTTCGTCTAGCGGTTTAGGACGCCGCCCTCTCAAGGCGGAGATCACCAG
>CABUCQ010000090.1 GCA_902490095.1 uncultured Collinsella sp. | reverse complement strand
TATCCGATTGATATAGCTTGAACTGCGATGGCCGTGCCGTCTTGAGCAGGGGCGATTTTGGCTCGGTTACGATATCGGCTTTGAGAGCAACGCCGGCATCGACAAGCCATACAAAATCTCGCTGATACTTCTCGTAGTGAGCCTTGGGGTCAATGGAATTGAGCACGAAGCGCTTGTTTTCGCCCTCGAGCATAATAGGGAGCTGATCGTAGATGCTCTGCACCTGCAGGGCTCGCCCGCTTGCATACTTGGAGATATCCCGCCGGTACTGTTCGTTGAGCTCTGACTGCAGCTGACGAACAGAGGCAAGGTCGCCCTGCGTGTCAAGGAAACGCTGCACGACCTCCGGCATTCCGCCGACAACGGTATAGGTCCTGAAGTTTGCCATCATCGCGTCATGAATGTAATCAGGAATGGGCCTCTCGCTGATACACGCGTCACGTATCGTTTGGAGAGCCCCCTCGCTCACCCCGGTTGCCCAGCAAAACTCCTCAAAATCGAGCGGGAACATCCTAAGCTCGTGAACATACCCCACGGGATAGGACCTGACGCCCTTGGACTGAGTCCCGAGCATTGACCCCGAAAACGCCCAGCGGCACCTCCCGTCCTCAACAAGGAACTTTGCCATCGTCATGATGTCGGGGGCCTCCTGGACCTCATCGATAAACACGAGCGTTTTGCCTGGTGCAATCGACTTTCCCGAAAGAAGCGTCACCCTGCTGATGAAATCATCGGCATCCCGCGCCTCGAGAAGAGCATCTTTTGCCTGGCGGTTTTCCATGAGGTTAAGCTCGATGTAGGTTGCATGGTTGGCTTTGCCAAATGCGCGAATCGAATAGCTTTTGCCAATCTGGCGAGAACCCGTAATGAACAAGGCCTTTTGCTCGGAAGACTTCAGCCAACGCTCCAGCTCTGCCGCTATTTTCCTACGCAGCATAGGCTCTCCCCTCGGTGTCATCGAATGAAATGCAAAGTTTTATATGCTTGATTATCGATGAAACGCAGAATTTTTAGAACCTAAAATCGGATGAAATGCAGAGATTTGAGATTATAAGCAAAAGAAGGGGCACCACCGGCGAATGTGTCAAAGGGGCTGTCCCTTTGACACATTGCGCTCGACTACCAGTCAACGATCTCGGCAAGCCAAACGTTCAGCGTATCGACCTCGGGGCAGCAGAACTTTGCCGTGCCGGGCTCGTTGCCAGGCACGGTTCCGCCATAGCGCAGGATATCGATATAGGGAAAGCCCACGTGACAGGCCATGGCGCACATCCTGCCGCGGTCCCGGTCGAAGTCGAAGACGTCGCCGGGCTTGTGACCATGGTGACAACGGCACGCACCCAGCTGGTCCACGCAGCTCACGCGGATACGCGGACGCTTGCCACGCGACGCGCCGAGCGGCTTGCTCTCGCCCGCAGGCCTGATGCCGCCCTCGCCGGCGTTACTCATGGTCGATCACATCCAGGCAAGCCTCGATGGGAAGGCCGGCCGATTTGTCCTCTTGGTCGGCATTGCGTTCGATAAGCTCTGCCACCACGCGCATGGCATCGGACGTCGCGCGCTGCAGACTCCAGCCTGCCATAACGCGGCCGACGAGCACCGCCGAGAACGTGTCGCCCGTGCCCGGGAAATAGACCGGAATGAGCTCAAAGGGAATCGTAAAGTACTCCCCCGCCACATGGTCGTAACCAATAACCGCGTTCGTGCCATTGACTACGGCGCTCGTAATGACCACCGACTTGGCACCCAGCTCGCGCACAGCGTCCACAAGGGCGCGGGCCTCGTCGGCCGTAATCTGCTCGGCCATAGGCGTATCGGTGAGCAGACACGCCTCGGTATAGTTGGGAACCGCGTAGTCGGCGCACTCGAGCAGGTGCCTCATGAGACCGATCGTGGACTCGGGCACGCCCGCATAGAGCTTGCCGTTGTCGCCCATGATGGGGTCAACGAACACCTTGGTGCCCTTTTGCGCACGGCGGTGGCAAAAGTCCGAGATGATGCGCGTCTCTTCCTCGGTCACAATAAAGCCGGTCGAGATGGCGTCGAACTCAAAGCCGAGCTCCTCCCAGATAGCGAGGCTCTGGCGCACGTACTCCGTGGTGTCATGGATGTAGAACTTGGGGTAGTTGAGCGTGTCGGAAACGAGCGCCGTCGGCAGGTTATGGATACGGTAGCCCATGTGCGACAGCACCGGCAGCATGGCGGAAAGCGCGACCTTGCCGTATCCGCACATATCGTTGATCAGCAGCAGCTGAGTGTTCTTCATGAGTGTCCCCCTTGGGTCGGGTGCGACGCGACGGCGCCACAGTGCGACTAAGTGTAGCGCAGGGGGCGTTGCAAGCGGGCGCAGGCGCCGAGGAGGGCACATTGTTGCGGAAAGGTTACGGAAATGGGAGGCAAAATCGCGGCGGTAGCGGCACAGTAGCTGCCATCTATTTACTACCATTCCAAAACTATGCCGGATTACTACGATAAACCGTCAGCCTCCAACCACAACGAATTGCACTCCGGCAAAACCGCAGGTAGATAGCTTGTAATTTTACGAAAAACAATGCCGAGGTCTGATATTTCGAATTCATCGTAGTAATCCGGCATAGTTTTGGACAAAGCAACTTCGAAAGGGTGTCACCGCAGCCCAAAATGATTCGTTTTCCTCCGTCCCCCACGGATCACTCAACAAGAGCGTCCCCAACGACTATCCCAACAAGGGCAACGCCGATGTTTTGGCGAAGTCAGCGAAAACCCGTCAGAGCGAGCAAGGTGCCTTGAAGCAAGGCGGCATTGACCTTCTGGTCATGCCGCCGAAGTTGAAAGGCAGATTGCCGCTCTGGCGGGTTTGCAGCGTCGAGCCGTTGCGCGGTTTGGCAAAACCGCGTAACCACTAGTTTGGTACCTTGACATTCATTTCTCATGCTCCTAGATTAGTTAGGCACAAAACAATCCCACTACCTAACTAAAGAAAGGAGCGATACGAATTCATGTGCGATGAACCCCTTAACCTTCGTCCGCACGAGCCCGGCGGCGACCCGTCGCAGCCGGCAGACGTGCCCGAAGCAGTTAACGGCGAAGACAAGCTCGCCAAGCGCATCCTGAGCGGCCTAGGCTTTTGCGGCCACTACATGCACTTTCACGGCGGCGGCGTGTCCGGCAAGGCGCCCATCGTCTGCCTGCTTGCCAAGCAGGAAAACGGCGAGATGTCGCAGCAGGAACTCGGCATGCACTTCGACCTCAAGCCGGGGTCGCTTTCCGAAATCTTGTCCAAGCTCGAGTGCGCCAGCATCATCGAGCGCAGCCGCAATCCAAAAGATCGCCGGCAGCTCACCATTCGCCTGACCGAGATCGGCTGGGAGAAGGCCCGCATCGACCAAGCCGCCCGCATCCGCTTTAGGGAGCAGGCCTTTAGCGCGCTCACCCACGACGAGCGCGAACAGCTCGCCGAGATGCTCGAGAAAATCCGCAAAACTTGGGAGGAACTGGATGATTAAAACCCTCATGGGCAGCATCCGCGACTATATGAAAGTCACCGTTGCCACGCCGTTGCTCGTACTTGGCGAGGTGCTCTGCGAGATGCTGATTCCATTTATCACTGCCAACCTGATCGACGCCATCAAAGACGGCGCCACCGTAGCCGAGATGCTTCCCACCGCAGGCTTTTTGGTGCTCATCGCGCTGACGTCGCTTGCTTTCGGTGCCGCTGCCGGCGTCACCTGCAGCAATGCGAGTTGCGGCTTCGCCAAGAACCTGCGTCACGACCTGTTCTACAAGATCCAGACGTTCAGCTTTGCCAACATCGATGAGTTCTCGAGCTCCTCGCTCGTCACGCGCCTGACCACCGACATCAACAACGTGCAGCAGGCCTTTATGATGATCATCCGCATCGCCGTGCGCGCGCCGCTGGTATTGATCTTCGCCTTTACCATGGCATTTATCATGGGCGGCAGCGTTGCCATGGTCTACCTGGTCATCATTCCGCTGCTGGGCTTTGGACTGTTCTTTATCATCTTTAAGGTGCGCCCCATCTTCTCGCGCGTGTTCCACAAGTACGATGCCCTTAACGAGTCCGTCGAGGAAAACGTCACCGGCATGCGCGTGGTTAAGAGCTACGTGCGCGAAGACTTTGAGAAGGAGAAGTTCGCGACCGCCGCGCGCGACGTCCAGATGGACTTCACCCGCGCCGAGAAGCTGCTCGCCTTTAACAACCCCATGATGAACATCTGCGTCAACGGCGCGTTTGTCGTCATCATCTACCTGGGCTCCAAGCTCATTATCACGAGCCAGGGCACGCTGTTCGACGTGGGCCAGCTCTCCTCGATCTTTACCTATGGCTTCCAGATCCTCATGAGCCTGATGCAGCTGTCGATGATCTTTGTCATGGTGACCATGGCCGACGAATCGGCGCACCGCATTACCGAGGTGCTGGCCGCCGAGCCCACGATCGCCAATCCCGCCGAACCCGTGCTCGAGGTTGCCGACGGCTCCATCGACTTTGACCACGTGAGCTTTAAGTATTCCGCGCATGCGAAGCGCCAGGCACTCGACGATATCGACCTGCACATTAAGAGCGGCGAGACCATCGGCATCATCGGCGGCACCGGCTCGGCCAAGTCCACGCTCGTAAACCTCATCGCCCGCCTGTACGACGCCACCGAAGGCACCGTGCGCGTGGGCGGCATGGACGTGCGCGACTACGACCTAGACGCGCTGCGCCACCAAGTGGCCATGGTGTTGCAGAAAAACGTGCTGTTTAGCGGCACCATCGCCGAGAATCTGCGCTGGGGCGACCCGAACGCCACCGACGAGGAAGTCCGCGAGGCGGCACATCTGGCCTGCGCCGATGAGTTTGTCGACGGCTTCCCCAAGGGCTACGACACCTGGATCGAGCAGGGCGGCTCCAATGTCTCGGGCGGTCAGAAGCAGCGCCTGTGCATTGCGCGCGCTCTGCTGCGTCGCCCCAAGATCTTGATCCTGGACGACTCCACCAGCGCCGTCGACACCAAGACCGACGCCAAGATCCGCGCAGGGTTGGCAAGCTATCTGCCCAACACAACCAAGCTCATCATCGCCCAGCGCATCAGCTCCGTGCAGGACGCAGACCGCATCATCGTCATGGAGGGTGGCCGTATCGCGCAGATCGGCAACCATGACGAGCTGCTCAAGACAAGCGAGATCTACCGCGAGACCTTCACCTCGCAAAACAAGATGTCTGCCGAGGGCGAAGGGGCCGTCGAGGCCAACACCGAGGTATCCGTACCGCAAGCTCAAACCCAGGAAGGAGGCGAGGCACATGAGTAAGGCAACGACCGCCGAGCGCGCGCTCAACCGCAAGGGCGGCACCATGTCGCGCCTCATCAAGACGCTCTTTGGCTTCTACCCCGTGCTTTTGCCCCTCGTCGTTGTCGGCGTGGTGCTCTGCGCCATCATCAACTCCATCGGCGCGACCTTCCTTCAGAGCGCTCTGCAGATTATTAGCGAATCGTGGCAGTCGGGCGATTGGGAAGCCGCACAGCCCAAGATCGCACAGCTCGTGACCACCCTCGCCTGCATCTACGGCGTCGGCATCCTGTCTTCGCTCTTCTGGAACCGCGCCATGGCCATCGTCACGCAGGGCTCGCTCGAGAAGCTGCGCGAGAAGATGTTCAACCGCATGCAGGACCTGCCGATTCGCTACTTCGACACGCACCAGCGCGGCGACATCATGAGCCACTACACCAACGACATCGACACGCTGCGCCAGATGATCAGCCAGTCGCTGCCCAACCTGCTCATGACGACCATCGTCATCGTCACGGTATTCTTTATCATGCTGTACTACAGCGTGTGGATGTGCCTGGTCATTGTGGCCGGCGTCGTCTTTATGACCTTTATGACCAAGCTGCTCGGCTCCAACTCCGCGCGCTTCTTCATTGCGCAACAGACCGAACTCGGCGTGGTCGAGGGCCATATCGAGGAAGTCATGAACGGCCAGAAGGTCGTCAAGGCATTCTGCCACGAGTCTGCCGCCGAGGCCGATTTTGACGAGCGCAACGAAAAGCTCTTCGAGGTCTCGCAGAAGGCCAACATGTACGCCAACATCCTCATGCCTATCCTTATGAACCTGGGCAACCTGCTCTACGTGCTGGTCGCACTGGCGGGCGGCATTTTCCTGGCGCTGGGCGTGCCTAACCTGAGCATCTCGGGCATGACGCTGTCCATCGCCGTCGTAGTGCCGTTCCTCAACATGACCAAGCAGTTCTGCGGACAGATCGGCCAGATCTCGCAGCAGATCAACGCCGTGGTCATGGGCCTCGCCGGTGCCGACCGCATCTTTGAGCTCATCGACGAGAAGCCCGAGGCCGACGAGGGCTACGTGACGCTCGTCAACGCGCAGGTGAACCCCGACACCTGGCAGCTCGAGGAGGCCGACCACCACACCGGCATGTGGGCATGGAAGCATCCGCACCGCGCAACCGGCGAGATCGAGTACGTACCGCTGCGCGGCGACCTGGTCATGGACAACGTCGACTTTGGCTACACGCCCGACCACGAGGTGCTGCACGGCGTGTCCGTGTTTGCCAAGCCGGGTCAGAAGGTCGCGTTTGTCGGCGCCACCGGTGCCGGCAAGACGACCATCACCAACCTCATCAACCGCTTCTACGACATCGCCGACGGCAAGATTCGCTACGACGGCATCAACGTCAACAAGATCCGCAAGGCCGACCTGCGCCGCTCGCTGGGCGTCGTGCTACAGGACGTGAACCTGTTCACCGGCACCGTGATGGATAACATCCGCTACGGCAACCTGGACGCTACCGACGAGGAGTGCATCGCGGCAGCCAAGCTCGCGGGCGCGGACGACTTTATCACCCGCCTGCCCGACGGCTACGACACCATGCTCACCGGCAACGGCGCACAGCTGTCGCAGGGCCAGCGCCAGTTGATCTCGATCGCACGCGCCGCCGTCGCCGATCCGCCGGCGATGATTCTGGACGAGGCCACGTCGAGCATCGATACCCGCACCGAGGCTATCGTGCAGGCGGGCATGGATAAGCTCATGGAAGGCCGCACGACGTTTGTCATCGCGCACCGTCTCTCCACCGTGCGCAACTCCGACGCGATCATCTGTCTGGACCACGGCCGCATCATCGAGCGCGGCAACCACGACGAGCTGATCGCCAAGCGCGGATACTACTATCAGCTCTATACCGGAGCGTTTGAGCTGGAGTAGTTCGGCCCGCCGAGATGGCCGATTTGCCGCTCATTCGTCGGGCATGACCCTAAGGTCAATGCCCTCCTCTTTCGGGGCAAATCGACTCATCTCAACGACCCAAACACAATGCACCGCAACGAATAAAGCCTCCGCAGCCACACGAGCTGCGGAGGCTTTATTCATGCCGGCCGGAAACCGTATCCCACTTTTCGGGCCCAAAATGGGATGCCGTTTCCCGCTGGACCCCCTCCGGGAAACGGCATCCCATTTCAAGGGAGTAAACCGGGATGTGATTTCCCCTAACGGCACCTTTGGGAAGCCGCATCCCACTCTAGACGCACAAAACGGGATGAGCTTTCCCATGGTGATCCAAGACCAGAAGCATGTCCGATAGCGCAGCCAGGTCAAGAACAACAAGGCAGGCGTCACGCCAATTTGGACGAGTGTCTGCTGCAGTTTGAGGCTGCTGGCCTATATGGTAGAGTTAACCACCCATGAATTTCAGCACGCTATGCGCCACCTGCGCTTTTGCCATTTGAGGAAGTGAACTTGTGAATACTTCTGTCGCCAAGAAGGCCAGCCAGGCGGTGCGCCTGCTCATGATGGTGCTCACGGCAGTTCTCATCTTCTTCTTCATTAATGTTATGCTGCTCGTCTCCGATATCCAGGGCACGGCGCGCGTGGTCAACTACGCCGGTCTGGTGCGCGGTACCACGCAGCGAATCGTTAAGCTCGAGGATGCGGGCCAGCCTCAAGATGACCTGCTCAAAGCCGTGGATTCATACATCAACGGTTTGCGTTACGGAAGTGACGACCTCAACCTCGTCCGTCTCGACGACGACGAGTATCAGGCAAAGATGACCGAGCTTGCAAATTATTTTGATGAGCTTTGCGCCGAGATTGCCCGTGTGCGCGAAGTCGGCTACGAGAACACCGATATCATCGCGATGAGCGAGGAGTTCTTTGGTATTTGTGACGATGCCACACGACTCGCAGAGGACTACTCTCAGGAGAAGGCGTCGGCGCTCAACTATCTCGAGGGCTTGGTGATCATCGACATCGTGGGCTTGGTGGCGACCTTTGCGGTCGAACTTGTTCGCGCGGTGCGCACTGCCGCGCTCAACCGCGAGCTGCAGA
>CABUCQ010000089.1 GCA_902490095.1 uncultured Collinsella sp. | reverse complement strand
GTTGGGGGAACACGGCGTCCTTGGGCATGGTGACCTTCGTCAGCGAGGTGAGCTTTTTGCTCAGCGACGTGTCCGTCTTGACCAGGTCGCTGAGCGTCACGATCTTGTAGCCGTCGGCAATGAGGCCGTCGATAATCTGCGGCAGCGCCTCGAGTGTCTGCTCGGCGCATTCGTCTCTATCGGTGAGCAGCACGATATTGCCCGGCGTCACCGAATCGAGCACCGTCGAGACTTGCTCGTCGGCACCGTTGAGCAGCCAGTCGCCCGAGTCAATATTCCACGAGACCACGGCGGAGACCAGGTCCATCGCATCAATCCAGTTTTGCTCGTCAAAGGCAGCGTAGGGAGCACGCAGTAGCATCGTCTTCACGCCGGTCGCCGACTTAATCGCATCGGTGCCTTTCGTGATCTGTTCGCGCACAGCCTCACGGTCCTGACCCTTGAGCGAATCGTCGCTGTAGCTGTTGGATCCGATCTCGCACCCGGCATCGACAATCGCCTTGGCCGTGGCAGGCGAGGCCTCGACCGCATCGCCCGAAAGGAAGAACGTCGCGGTGACGCCCTTTTCCTTGAGCACCTGCAAGATCTGTTTGGTGGCGCCGCTCGGACCCTCGTCAAACGTCAGCGCCACGTACTTTTTGTTGCCCTTGGGCGCCACGCTGGCGCACGCAACAACGCAATCGGTGGCGGGCACAACCTCGCCGCGGTCTTGCGTCTTGCCCGACTGCTCACCAACCCACACCTCGGAGCGGCCCTGGACACCCCACGTCTGCACATACTCGATAGCGCCCGTACCCTCGACCTTGAGCTTGGGCTCGATAACCGTAGCCTGAACCTCGTGCTTCTCGTAAGTGTTACGGCCATCCTTGACCGTCACCTTCTCGCCGCCCTCGAGTTCGCGGCTATCCCATTTGCCCTGCTTCACGCGCTTGCCGTCGACCTTCACCGACAGCTTTTCGCCCCCATGGCGCTTGAGCACGCTGTCATCGACGGCCAGCAGGTCGCCTGCGTCGTAGGTGTCAGTCAACTCCTGGTCATCGATGAGATTCTGCAGCGTAGAGCCCACACGCACCGCGGTCTTCTGGCCGTTGAGCTCCACGTCCACACTGCGGTTGACGTAGCCCACGACGGCAGCGATAAACAGCACGAGCGCGCAACCCACGGCGATGAGCGCGTAGGGCAGGCGAGACGAACGACGGGGCGTACGGCTGTTGCCGATGCGCGCACTGCGGTCGCTAAACCCGCGGCTATGGTTGAGGTACATCGCGCCGGGCTTACGGTGACGCTTGCGCTGACCGCTGGGCAGCTGCCCCAAATCGCGGCGCGCCGTCGGACGCGCACCCGAACGCTCGTTTAAGTTGGATCCGTTTTGGCGCATGTGCCCTCCCCCATAAACACAGCAAGCCGGAGCAACAGGTCTCCGGCTTGCCTCCCATCATTTGGTACGTCGCTATTTTGTAGCTTTTGACGAGCCTCCGCTCGCCTTTTGGTATTCGTCCTTAAAGGCCTTGAACATGCCGCGCGTCTTGCCGAGCTGCTTGCCCAGTGCGCGACTGCCCTTGTCCACGGCAACCGATCCCTTGTCGTCGAGCACCTTGGCGCCCTTTTTGACCTTGTCGCCCACCACGACGCTGGCCTCGGCGGCCTTGGCAGCCGCACCGCCCGAATACCCGAGCGACTTGACCTCGTCCGAAACGATCATTGCGCCGTCCGCATAACCGCGCAGCATCGTCGGCGGCACCTGCGTGTCACCGACCAAAACACTCGAAGCAGCACCGGCGGTCACATAGAATGCCTGCACGATGCCCGAACGCGGCTTGAACTCCACATCCGAGCAATAGCCCACGACGTCGCCCGATTCCGTGCGCACGTCCATACCGACCCAGATGATGCAATCGTCCAGGTTGATGTCGAGGCGCTTAGCGGCGGCGGCATCGTACGTGTCCTTGACGTCATCGACCGCAATGGCGCCCTCGTAGACACCAATGGCGTCGAGCGCTACGAATCGATCGGGGCGCTCGATCATGCCCGCGATATCGGACTGGCGGACCATAAAGCCGACCACGCGCGTACCGCCCGGGGTAAAGACCGGAAAGTGAATCTTTCCGAGCTTTTTAGGGCTGCGCGGCGTGCCGTCCTTTTTGGTGCGCTTGTCCTCGGTGGGCTTGCGATAGATCTTGGCGCCGACAAAATCCCCGGCGCGCATTATGCCTCGGTCGAGGGCTCCGCAGCCTCGGTATCAGCCTCGACGGCGTTCTCGACCACGACGTCGGCGGCAGGCGTCACGTTGCCGCCCGAAATGGCGTCGTTGAGCTGCTCGCGCAGCTGGTCCATGCGCTCGCGGGCCAGGTCGACCTTGGCGCGCAGGTCGTCGGTCTTGGCGTCGACCATCGGGCCAAAGTCATTCACCGCAGCACGGGCCTCCTCGGCGCTGTGCTCGTAGGTGTCGCGCATATTGTCCCAGGCGTCGTTGGCGATATCGGCAGCCATGGCGCGGGTCTCGGCGCCCGAGCGCGGGGCCAGAGCAACGCCGACAATAGCGCCGGCAGCGGCACCAAAAAGTGCGCCGGAGACAAAGCTGAAAGTCTTACCCATGATCATTCCTCTCCTGCGGGCACGTCGGTGCCCACCGTTTGAATGCTGTCCATTATACCCGCAGCGCATCACTTGCCGCTCCGCTCATCTGCGTACGGCAAAGGCGCAGGTACGTGATGGTGATAAACGCGTAGGCCTACTCCTGGGGCATAGCCGGCATGGCCACCGTGGCACCCGGGTCCTCGCCGGCGCCGTCCACGAGCGGCAGGCCGCCCTCATGCGCAGGTCCTGCCGGAACCGTCGCCGCACCGCCAAAGACGGCAGCGGAGGCCTCGTGGTTCTCGGCAACCGCACCCTCGGTATCAATCGCCACCTGGGGCTCGTCGTCAAAGTTGGGGACGCCCTGGGGCTCGGTGGGAACGGGCTCGGCGGTCGCATCGGCAACGGGCTCGGCGTCGACCGGCACATCGCCCTCGTCAGCGCCCTCGTCCTCGGCAGCATCTTCGCCGTTCGCAGCGGCGACGGCCTCGTGAGGATCCTTGCCCTCGGCCTCGGCGCGCATGCCCAGCACCAGGTTGCGCAGGCCCGCGACCGTGCCCTCCACGTCGGGGGCAGGCTGGTCGGCGTGCAGGTACGCCCAGTCCATCATAAAGGTGGCCGAAGACAGCGCACCGATGGCCAGCGCGTCGTCGGGACACGAAAGCTCAACCTCAAAAACGCGCTCGTCGTGCTCGCTTACGCGCGTGCGGCCGCACGAGATGCTACCGGCAAGACCGGTCTCGTTCATGAGCTCGACCGTCACATGCTCAAGCAGATGGCAAAGCTCGGTCTGGCCCATGCAGTCCTGGAACTCGCGGCCGGAATCACCCAGGCACAGGTGCTTGGCAATCGCCGGCACCAGGTAATACACGCGCGCCGTAGCCTCGATATCCTCCGAGGTCATGAGCGGCATGCCGGGGTTCACCAGCACGTGCGCGCAGATCTTGTCCTCGCTGACGGTGACCTTAAGGATGTTGAACAGGCCTGCCATAACTCTCCCCTACTCTTCCTTGTCCTACTCGTCGCCGTCGTGCGGATTCGCGGAACCCGCACCCGACGTCGTCGGCTCGTCTACCGAAGACTCGGAATCCTTCTTATCGGTTTCGGCCGGAGCGATCACGCGAATGAGCGAGATGCGCTGGCCACGCATCGACTGCACTTTAAACTTGTACCCCGCAACCTCAAACACCTCTCCGATGTCGGGCACCGAGTCGCAAAGCTCCAAAATCCAGCCGGCGATGGTCTCATAATCATCGCTTTCCTCAAGCGGCCAACCAAGCTCAATCGCGTCATCGCACGAAAAACGCCCATCAACGAGCCACTCGCGGCGCGAAAGGCGCGTGAGATACTTGTTGTCGGGGTCGAACTCGTCCTCGATCTCGCCGACGATCTCCTCGACGATGTCCTCGATAGTGATAATGCCGGCCGTGCCGCCGTACTCGTCCACGACCACCACGATCTGGTCGTGCGAGGTCTGCATCTCGGACAGCAGCGGCAGGATGTCCTTGGTGTCGGGCACAAAGGTGGCGTCGCGCAAAAAGCCGGCGATGGGCTGGTCGCCCTTGCCGTCGAGCGCGGGCTGAATCAGGTCCTTGATGTGCGCAATGCCGGCGACGTTGTCGGGATCCTCGTGATAGACGGGGATGCGGCTAAAGCCGGTCTGGCGCATGGTGGACAGCACGTCGGCGACCGTCTCGTCGTCCTCGCACATGGTGGTGTCCACGCGCGGCACCATGACCTCGCGGGCAACGGTGTCGCCCAGGTCGAAGATCTCGTGGATCATGCGCTTTTCCTCGTCGAGCAGGTCGTCCTGCTCCGAGACCATGTACTTGATCTCTTCTTCCGAGACGTTCTGACGGTCGTCGGCACTCTTGATGCGCAGGATGCGGGCCAGGCCATCGGAGCAAGCGCCGGTCAGCCACACGAGCGGACGAGCGATCTTTTGGAAAAACGACAACGGCCCCACGACCTGCTTGGACACGCCTTCGGCGTTGGCCAGGCCGATGCGCTTGGGCACAAGCTCGCCGATCACGATGGACACGAAGGCGACCGCGACGGTGATGATGACCGGCGCCAGGCCGCGCGCGATGGCGGAGAGCGGCGCGATGCCAAAGCTCATGAGCCACGTGGCGAGCGGGTCGGACAGACTCGTCGAGGCGACGGCGGACGAGGCGAAGCCCACGAGCGTGATGGCGACCTGGATGGTGGCGAGCAGCTGGTCGGAGTCGGCAGCCAGCTTAATGGCACGCTCGGCGCGCTTGTCGCCTTCCTCGGCCTCGTGCTCCAGCACGGCGCGCTTGGCCGTGGTGAGCGCCATCTCGGACATAGAGAAGTAGCCGTTGATGAGGGTCAAAACGAGGGTGGTGATAAGGGAGATGGTTATGTCCATCGGGAGTTTCTCGAACCTCCAAGATTCGGGACGTCGGATTAAAACGTTGGTGGCGGATACGGCAATTGCACCGGCGCCCAAACGAGAACGCGGGCGCGCAGGCATGGTCGCTAGATTACGAAGAGGATCACCGCCATGAACTGGAAGATGCTGCCGGCGAGCACCCACAAGTGAAACACACTGTGCAGGTAGCGCACGTTTTTGGCGATATAGAACGGCACGCCCGCGGTGTAGCACACGCCGCCGACGGCGAGCAGGGCAAGTGCCACGGGGTTGAGCAGCGCCACAAGTTCGGGCAGCTTAAAGACAACGAGCCAGCCCATCAGCAGGTAGACCAGGCCGCTTACCCAATGCGGCTGGCGCTCGCGTAGGAAGCACTCGAGGGCGATGCCGATGATGGCGATGGCCCATACGGCAAAGAACAGCACAGCGCCGCCGTCGTTTGCGAGCGTGATGAGGCAAAACGGCGTATAGCTGCCGGCTATGAGCAGGTAGATGCAGCTGTGGTCGATGATGCGAAACACGCGCTTGGCGCGCGCGGGCTGAATCGCGTGGTAGAGCGTGGAGGCTAGGTATTCGAGGATAATGCTGACGCCATAGACAATCGCCGCGGCCATATGGGCCGGGCCTCCGCCGCGCAGGGCGGCGAATACGATCAGGAGCACCAGGCCCGCGATACCCAGCAGGCAGCCGACACCATGGGTGACGGAGTTCATGATCTCCTCGCCCACTGTGTAGTGTGGAACGGCCGCGGTCTTGGGTCGCGGCTTAGAACTGTCGCTCGAATCGGACATGCCGGTTACATCCTCCAACGTAAAGAGTTCTCAACACTATATCAAAGCGTCTAGGTACGTGCGAAATTTGCACCATACGTGACCCTTTGTTTACCCATTCTTTGCCTGTTGACGCATCAACGGCGAACGTCCATAATGCGCTTGCATTAAATGTTGATGTATTAACATATTATAGGAAAGCTTCTTATGTCTCAAAACGCACGTTCCCATCGAAAGCTCAAGATAGCCGGCGTCGTTGCGCTGGTGGTTGTCGTTGCGCTGCTCGGATTTGCCGGCAACTTTCTGTTTGACTTCGCGCTGAATCCCCGCGCGCCATACACCATGAAGATGATGCAGGATAGCAAGAACGACAAAGAAGGTGAGCAGCCGGATGCCGAGGAAACCGAGGCGCGGGCGTGGTTTAAAGAGAATCGCGAGAGCAGCAGCCTCACCGCAGATGACGGGACCGAGCTTGCCGCCTGGCATTTTGCTGCGTCGGAGAGCACGCACGACTACGCCGTCTGCCTGCATGGATATACCAACGAGCCCATCGGTATGGCCCGATACGTCAAGCGATTCCACGACCGCGGCATGAACGTAATCGCACCCGCCGCCCGCGCCCACGAGCGCTCCGGCGGCGATTATATCGGCATGGGCTGGCCCGAGCGTCTCGACATCGTCGCATGGATCGAGCGAATCGTTCAGGCTGACCCCGAGGCGCGCATCCTGGTCTTTGGCGAGTCGATGGGTGCGGCAACCGCCATGAACGTCGCGGGGGAGTCTCTGCCCGCAAACGTAAAATGCATTATCGAGGACTGCGGTTATACGAGTGTTTGGGACGAGTTTTCTCTGCAGCTCAAGGACGTGTTCGGCCTGCCCAGCTTTCCCTTGCTCGATGTAGCAAACTTGGTGTGCAACGTGCGCGCGGGCTACGACTTTCATAAGGCGAGCAGTGTGGAGCAACTCAAACACGCGACAGTTCCCATGCTGTTTATCCACGGCGACCAGGACACCTTTGTGCCGTACAGCATGCTCGACCAAAACTACGACGCGTGCGCCAGCAAGGTCAAGCAAAAGCTCACTATCCATGGCGCCACCCACGCCAAGAGCGCGCAAGTTGACCCAGAGCTCTACTGGAACACAGTCGACAACTTCCTCGACGAGTATTTTTAGGAAATAGGACGGTTTACTGGTCTATCTGACCCCCTAGCACTTCCAAAAAGCCGCCCGTGGGCACTGTGCTCACGGGCGGCTTTTGCTAACGTTGCGCTACAAAAGCTCTTGATATGTCCAATAGACAGGTGTTACTTGACCTCGATAAGCTCGTACTTGCTCGTGCCCAGGCCGATCTTCTCGGCGTGCGCGATGCACACGCGCCAGTCGGTGTCGGGATGCGTGATGCAGAAGGGGTCCTTGGCCTGCTCGCCCTCCAGATGCTCGTGGTTGTGCTCCATCTTGGCCGCGCTATCGGTGAGCTCGGTGTTGGGCAGCGGCTCGGATGCCATGACGGCATCGGCGCAGGCCTGGTCGATGGCGACCGGGTCGAAGCTCGCGAACATGCCGATGTCGTTGACGATAGGCGTATCGTTTTCGGGATGGCAGTCGCAGTTGGGACTGATGTCCATGGCAAGCGAGATGTGGAAGCTCGGGCGGCCGTCGACGACGGCCTTGGTGTACTCGGCGATCTTGCAGTTGAGCACGTCGGCCGCGGCGTCATAGCCGGGCTTGATGCAGTCCTGGTTGCATGCCGCAATGCAGCGGCCGCAGCCCACGCAGCGATCGTGGTCGATGGCAGCGACGTGGACCGTGCGGGTGTTGCCGTTGGCAAGCTCGCGCTCGCGGGTGTCGTCGAACGAGATAGCGTTGTGTGCGCAGATCTTTTCGCAGGCACGGCAGCCAATGCAGTGCTCGGCCGCGACGTTCGGCTTGCCGGCGGCATGCTGCTCCATCTTGCCGGCACGGCTGCCGCCGCCCATGCCCAGGTTCTTCATGGCGCCGCCAAAACCGGCCTGCTCATGACCCTTAAAGTGGGTGAGGCTGATCACGATATCGGCATCCATGAGCGCCTGACCGATCTTGGCCTCGTGCACGTACTCGCCGCCCTCGACCGGGACGAGCGCCTCGTCGGTACCCTTGAGGCCGTCGGCAATAATGATCTGGCAGCCCGTGGCATACGGGGTAAAGCCGTTCTGATAGGCGGTATCGATGTGCTCGAGCGCGTTTTTGCGGCTACCGACATAGAGCGTATTGCAGTCGGTGAGGAAGGGCTTGCCGCCCAGCTCCTTCACGACATCCGCGACGGCGCGGGCGTAGTTGGGGCGCAAAAAGCTCAGGTTGCCCAGCTCGCCAAAGTGAATCTTGATGGCGACGAACTTGTTCTCAAAGTCGATCTGCTCGATACCGGCGTGACGGATGAGGCGCTTGAGCTTGTCGAGCTGGCTCTCGCGAGCATGCGTGCGCAGGTTGGTGAAGTACACCTTAGCGGGTGCTGCGGGTGCAGTTACGGTCATAGATATATCCCCTCGGTCTATATGGCGTTACAGACATAGAGGATGGTACCAGTTAAAGCAGAGTTAAAGTCAAGTACGGCACCTAGTCATTGG
>CABUCQ010000088.1 GCA_902490095.1 uncultured Collinsella sp. | reverse complement strand
GCGAGGCGAATGGCTGAGCGGTATCGATATGCGGGTTCAACGGTATCACATTGGCCACATAGATTTTTAACTTGCATTTCTACCCGCCCTTTTCGTAGAGTCGCCGATACGTGCTTAGCGCACCCTCGGCGCGTCCGGCAGGCTTTGCGAAATGGGATCCAGGAGACTTCGGCGCAGCATCATCTTGCGGAATGCTTCTAATGAGCTTCCCATCCTTCAAAAACAGAATCTCATCGCACAGCCTATCGACCGAATCCAAGATGTGGGATGACATGATGATGCACGTACCAGAATCGGCCAGCTTCCTGAGAATCTCGGAATGCAAGTCCACCCTGCTGGGGTCGAGCGCGTTCATGGGCTCATCTAATAGAAGGTACCGCGCGCCCGTCGCATACGCAATCGCCAGGGTAAGCTGCTGCTTCATGCCCTGGCTCAGAGTGCGGATCCTCATCTTCGCGAACTCGCCTATCTGCGTTTGTTCCACTATCTCTTCGATATCGCGAGCATGCGGCCACATATCGCAAACCATCTTGAGGTGATCTTCCGCACGCAATCCGGGATACAGCAGCGTCCCCTCACCAGGTGCATAGAAGATCATAGAACGGACCTCTCTCGCACCCGTACCCTGCACCTCATCCAGAACGATGCTCCCGTCCACGCGAGGACCCGGCAAACCTGCCATCGCACGCAGCAACGTCGTCTTTCCATGCCCGTTCGGAGCGACGAGACCGTAGACCGTACCCGGGGCAAACTCAGCGTTCACCGAATCTACGAGCACCTTCTTTCCATAAGAGATCGTCAGCGTTTGAAGGTCAATCATCGAGATCATCCCCTTTCGATCTTTGGAACACTCAGGCGCACCATCAACGGAGATACGGCGCCCAAGACCACCAGCAGAGCGCCCGATGCGCCGACGACCTCTCCAAAAGGCATCGCGTTCGTCCCTCGCCCAAGGAACCCAATCGTCCCCACCTGGGAAGCGGGATCAAACGAGGCGAATGGAGCCAGCAGCGCGACGCCCATGCCCACGCTTTCAACATGAGCGCTCAACGAACCCAACACCAAGAGAACCGCGCAAACCATTCCGGTGACAACGGGGTTGCGGCTAATCGCTGCTGTCAACGCAGCGACGACGGAAATCACGCCGTATGCCATGACCAGCAACGGAATACTGCACAACACCGCCTCCCCCACCATGGACGTTGTCGAAGCTCCCGCCCGAATGAGAGCGACGGGATACTCCGATCCACCCGCACCGTTCTTAATCACGGACACAACGACAGCGGGAACCATCGACACCAAAAGCAGCACCAAGCCAAGCAGGAGAGCCAGCGCAACAGCCGTCAGAAAACGCACATGCGCTGTTGCGGGGATCTGGAGAACCAGAAGGGAACGACACTGCAGGTGGGTACACGCGAGCGATGTGACAACCACGGGCAACAGCAAAAATAAGGAGGGAAGCGCTGCCTGGAGATACGAAAGGAGGATTAATGGGGGCATCTTCGTACTTAACTCGTAAACCTTGGGGTCCGGCAAGCTCGCGATCGACTCAAGCAGAAGGGCGCGCGCCTCCGCACGAGAAGGAGTCTCCGGCTCGATTCCGATCGATTGCAGGAGAGTCGCATCTGCCGCGCCCAGCTCACCTCGAGCGCGCTCGTACGTCGCAAGGCTTCGAAACCCCTCCGCAGGCATAGGCGCGTACACGAAACCCGAAAGAGCATCCCGCATGTCTTCCAGGGCCGCTTTGCCCTCGACGTCCATATTCGCAGCGTTCTGCTCTAGATACCGATCTATTGAACGGAGCTCCCCATCCCTATACCGAACAGCGGAAACGTTATCAGCGTCAGGAAACATCTCGACCAGAGCCGGGGCCAGCATCGTCGTCGACATTGCAATCGCGCATACGGCGAGGGCAGGAGAACGCAGGAGCAGTTTCCCCATCGTTCTTACGTATGCAACGGCGGAGGCACAAGCGCTCGAACGAGTTGCCGTTCTCGATGCAGTGAAGGAACCTCTCTCAAGACAAATCGGGGATATCGGGCACGCGCAGCCGCTCTTTCCAGCAACGCAAAGCAGGCTAATTGCCAGCACCTCGATCCCGATTGCGCATACGAGGGCAATCGCGCCACGCTCGAAGCAAAGTCCAGGCAGATTCACTATCTGCGTTGTCGGGTACGGGCTATAGGCGCCGACGGTCAACTCAGTGTTCGCATACGTAAGGGGATTCAACAGGGCGAACTCACGTAAAGCGATGGATCTTCCGTAATACCCGGGAACCATCGTCACCCCCATCAGGGCACATACGAACACGATTCCAAGCGTAGGGTTATTGGCAATCTTCACGGCAAGGTGAACGACAAGCGAGATGAACGCTGCCACCAAGAATTGCAAGATGGCCGTCTGCGCGAACACCAGCCAAGCCGGTTTGATAACCGGAGTCGCATATTGAATGTAGCCTATCGGATAGAACGGCGAGCCCGGGCCATTCTTCACAAGCGCGGCGATTATCCCTGGAAGATTGATGGCGAGGACGGCAAGCATTGCAAAAACACTCGCCCATACGCTCGATGCAACAAGTCTACCCAGCTCGCCCATCGGTGCCTGGATGATGAGCTTTTCACGTTTGTTAAGACGCGCGGCAAGGAACGAGACGGCAACGGCCGTTGCGACCCATAGCAAGTACTCCTTCGATCCGTCATAATAGGTGTACTCTCCATCCGATATCTGCAGAAACGGAAGTAGGGGAGAGAGCGGTGCCAAGATAAGACGTCCCGCGGCAAGAGGGTACAGAAGCGCGGGCATGCTTGATGAAGAGGTATAGACACCGTCCTCCCCCGCATTCACAAGCGCATCCGCATAGGATGCTGACAATTCCTGCTCAACACGGGTTATTCCCGACTCGAGGTATTCGACCCGTCCGTCGATGCCAGCCGCGCTCCTGAAGACGGGCAGAGCACAAAGAACCATCAACGCAACAACGACAACACAGAGCGACCTGGAGGAGAGAAGCGACCTAAAGATCGCCTTCGAGATTTTGAGCATATTCATCGCCAACCTTAACCTCATCCAGTCGGAACAGAGGAGCCGAACAAAATGCTCGGCCCTTCCTCGCATCTAGTAGGTGCTATAGACAAATTGCCATTTATCAGTTGTGCCAAGAACACCACAGGAGCACATTGCAGCGAGGCGGGATTCCCTATGATGCGCGAATCGGCGATAGCCATTTCGGTAGGAGATCGTCTTGTAAGAGATGTTGAACATCGAGATGCTGTGCCCGCTTACGCCGCGAGGACAGCTGTAGCTCCAGTAGGTATCGACGACGTCGTCCGTATACCCGAGGGGCTCAACGAGGGCACACTGGCTGCTCTCCTGGGAAGGAGGCATCGGGGTATCCGCAAAAGCGGGGGCTCCCGGCAGCAACAGACAAAGAGCGAGGCCGAGGAAAACCAAGAGCTTACACGACTTAACAGTACTGAACATAATCCTCTCCAATCTAGAGGGGTTTCGGTTGCAGCATGCTGTGATTACTTGCCGGCAAAGTCAATTTAACATAAACTGTTAAAAAGTAACCTGAGTTTTTTAAATTCTTCGGAGGTTATTATGAGTTCCGACAATCGCACTCCCCGGCTTCATTCCTTCCGCATCGCATGTGCGATAGCCTCTGCGGCCCTTTGCGCCACCGCCATCGCACAAGTGGCGTTCTCCTTAAAACCAGCAATCAAAGTGCTCGACAACCCTGTAATTGCAGACTCCCCCGCGTATCCAGCCCTTGCGATCTCGACATTGGTCCCTGCCGTCATCGGTATCGCTACGACCATCCTCAGCGCCGTTCTCGTGTGGACGATCAAGAGCGGAGACCCCTTCAAGAAAGGGTCTGCGACATGCTTGAAGGTGCTCGGCATTCTCTTCGTTGTTCAAGCTGCCACCAGCCTCTACGCCGGCTCACTCAAAACCTCCGTTTCGATGTTTGGCGGCGAGGGGGCCGTCGGCGCCCAAGAGATCGCTTCATCATTCGATTGGACCTCTCTGGTTCTCGGCATCGTCCTGTTCATGCTTTCCCAGCTCTTCTTGTACGCCCGAGAGCTGTACCTCGACTCCGACGAGATTGCGTAAGGAAACGCCATGCCCGTAATTGTTCGCCTCGACAAGATCATGGCCGAGCGAAAGATTTCCTCGAACGAACTTGCCGAAAGGATTGGAACCACGCCCGTGAACCTGTCCCGTATTAAAAAAGGGCATATTCGCGGCATTCGCTTCAACACACTCGAGCAGCTATGCCTCGCCCTTCGTTGCCAACCCGGAGACCTTCTCGAAGTCATGAGCGAAGAGGATGCCCGAAAGGAGTTCGGACTCGATTGGTCCGCCGAGGATTAGAGGGCGGTCGTACTCGCCCTGCACACGGGGATGCGAATCGGCGAGGTCTGCGGCCTTCGGTGGTGCGATGTGGATTTCGAGACGGGCCTGATCTCGATCAGACACTCGGTGGCGTACGCGAAGGGAATGGGTTCGTTCATCAAGGACACCAAGACCCATGACGCCAGGGGCATCCCCATCGACCCGGTCGGCCTACTCCCCTTCCTGAAGGAGACCCACGAGATCGACTGCGGAAAGCTGCGCTTGCGCGGCCTTACCGGGGCGGTCGAGATCGGGGACTGCTACATCCTGTCGGAGCCGGGCGCGACCTTCGCGACGACAAGCTATATCCGCAGGGCGTTCAAGACGTTCTCGGAGACCAACGGCCTCATGGGCACCAACGACGAGCTGATCACGTTCCACGGCCTTCGCCACACGTTCGCAACGCAGTGGATCCGCCAAGGCGGCGATATCAAGGCGCTCCAATCGATCCTCGGCCACAAGGACGCCATGGCGACGCTCAACGTCTACGCCGACATCGAGCCCATCTCCAAAATCCATAACATGCTGCGCGCCACGCCGTGCCTTTGGCGCGGGCACCTCGGGCCGAGGGTCGATCCGGGTCCCATGTTCCAACAGAGGATCCAGGAGTCCATCGAGACGCTCCAGGCGTTCGGCTACGGCATCACCGAGCCGGACGACCGAAATATCGCCATACGCGACGTGAAGACGAACAGTTGGCTCTAGCTCACCGAGTACGCGGCAGTGCTGGGCCCATCCCAACTGAGGTCACGGTGGTCCGATAGGGGCGCCGCCCGCGGCATGCGCCGCGGAGCGGTATCCCCTACCGAAGGGCGGGGATGCCCTCCGCTTCCAGTTCGGAATCAGCCGTCGGAGGCGTTCGGCTGACTGCGGGAACGGCCTGTCCGCTCAATGTGTTCGGCTGAGATCGGAAATCAACCCAACACGAGCCGGACACGCGCCAGACGGCTCTTCCCCGTACGGCCTTCCCCCTTACGCTCATGTTGCAGGCATGTAACGCCGCAGCGAGCGCGCCTTTTTTGCGCCAGACAGGTACAATGATGAACACTGTACCGTAGCGGAGCGCCCCGCGCGCGCCGCAATCACGCGAAAGGGTTTCCCATGGCCGAGATCTCGTCCTCCCGTATCGTCATCACCGTCCTTGGCAAGAACCGCCCCGGCATCGTCGCCGGCGTCACCCGTGTTCTGGGCGAGGCCAACGTCGACATCCGCGACATTACGCAGTCCATTATCGAGGACATCTTCACCATGACCATGCTGGCCGACACCGCCGAGTCCAAGCTCGACTTCGCCGAGCTGCAGAAGGCCCTGGCCGAGGCAGGCGAGCTTTCGGGCGTCAACGTGTCCATCCAGCGCGAGGACGTTTTTAACTTTATGTACCGCCTGTAGCGAACAAGCCGCTCGGGGCAGCTTGACGTCATATCGTCCAAGCGCGCGGCCCCAAAGCGGACCGGAGAGGAGCGCGCATGGCCTACGACGCCAAGAAAATCTACTACCGCTTCGACGATCACCTGAGCCGCCTGGTTCTGGATTACGAGGCGAGCCGTCAGATTTCGCCCGAAAGCGAAAACCTCTACCACGGCCTGCCGACCGCCCCGTACGACGAGAACCTGTTCGTAGAGCACAACGTCAAGCGCGGCCTGCGCAATGCCGACGGCTCGGGCGTGGTCGCGGGTCTCACCCGTATCTCGGATGTGCATGGCTACAACAAGGTCGACGGAAAGGTCGTGCCCGATCAGGGCAAACTCACGCTTCGTGGCTACAGCATCGAGGACCTGGTCAACAACGCCCAGGCCGAGGATCGCTATGGCTACGAAGAGGTCGCCTACCTGCTCATCACGGGCTCGCTGCCCACCAAAGAGGAACTCGACGGTTTTTGCGGACGCCTGGGTGCTTTTAGGCATCTGAGCGACGAATACGTCCGCGAGTTCCCCATGACCACGGTGTCGTCGAGCATCATGAATGTGCTTCAGCGCGCCGTGCTGCTGCTCTACGCCTTCGACGCCGAGCCCGACGCCATTACACCCGAGCATGAAATCGACGTCGCCATCTCCATGCTCGCCCGTCTCCCCCGCATCGCCGCCTTCGCGCATATGGCCTCGGTCGCCAAGCGCCGCGGCTCCGAGGTTCACGTGCCGCACCCTACGCCCGGTCTCTCCACCGCCGAGACCATCCTACAGGTCCTGCGCGGCGGCATGGCGTTCACCCGCGATGAGGCGATGCTGCTCGACGTGATGCTCATGCTGCATGCAGAGCACGGCGGCGGCAACAACTCCACCTTCGCTTGCCGCGTGCTGTCGTCTTCGGCCACCGACCCGTATTCCGCCTACGCCGCGGCTATCGGCTCGCTCAAGGGCCCGCGCCACGGCGGTGCCAATGCCAAGGTCGTGTCTATGCACGAGGACATCCGCGCGCATGTCTCCAACTGGGAGGACGAGGACGAGGTCGCAGCCTATCTGGGCAAGATCCTCGACAAGCAGGCCTTCGACGGCACGGGTCTCATCTACGGCATGGGCCACGCTGTCTACACGCTGAGCGACCCGCGCGCCGAGGTCTGCCGTCATTACGCGCGCTCGCTGGCAGCCAAGAAGGACTTGGGCGAGGAGTTCGCGCTCATCGAGCGCATCGAGCGCCTGGCCCCGCAGGTGATGCGCGACCACGGCATGACCAAGCCCATCTGCGCCAACATCGACCTGTACACGGGCTTTATTTACAAAATGCTCGGCGTGCCCGAGACGCTTTTTACGCCGCTATTCGCCGTCGCCCGCATGGCCGGCTGGTCGGCACACCGCATGGAAGAGCTCTTCTGCGCGCACCGTATTATTCGCCCGGCCTATCGTCCGGTGATCGAGCCGCTGGAGTACAAGCCGCTCGCCGACCGCTAGGACGCGGACCGTTATAGAACTCGAGCGTGGCCAGGGCATCACCGCCCTCGGCCACGCTTTTTATGCCAGTAGAAAGGGCTGCATCAAATGATTGTGTTTTCCGATATGGATGGGACGCTGCTGACGAGCGATAAGCAAATGAGCGATGCCACCTGGGCGATACTCGACGAGCTCGCACGTCGTGGCATCGAGTTTGTTCCCTGCACGGGACGTCCACTGTCGGGCATCTTTGAGCCCATTCTCGCCCATCCCGCCGTGCATTACGCGGTCTGTGCCAACGGCGCCAGCGTCTGGCAGCTCGACGAGGATACGCCCACCGACGCCTCGCGCGCCACGTGCATCTTGAGCCGTCCGCTCGACCGTGGCATTGCCCACCGCATCCATCGCATTGCCGCCGGCCACGATGTGACCTTCGATATCTTCGCGGATGGGCAGTGCTTCCTCCCCCGCTCGCTATACGGGCGTCTGGATGAGTTCTGTGGCGGCGACCCCCACATCGCGGCTTCGCTCAAGCGCACACGAACGCCGATCGACATGAATATCGACAGCAAGATCGACGAGGTCGAGACGCTCGAACGTATCGCCATGTACTGGCACGACCCGGCCGATCGCGATGCCATCGCGGCGGTGCTCGACACGCTCGGAGGCATTGAGGTCACGCGTTCTTACGCCATGAATATCGAAGTCATGGGTGAAGGCGCCACCAAGGGTACGGCCCTCACGTGGCTATGCGAGCACCTGGGCGAGCGTCTCGCCAACGCCTGGGCGTTCGGCGACAACATCAACGACATCCCCATGCTGCAGGCAGCGGGCCACGGCATGGCCATGATCAACGCCGAGCCCGAAGATCGCGAGGTCGCCGACGCCATCACCGAATACGACAACGACCACGACGGCGTCGCCCGCACCATCATGGCCGCCCTCGCCTAGTCACTGGGGACGTTCTTAAACGACTAGTCACTGGGGACACTCTTCGCAAAAAGCTGCAAGGACTGTCCCCCACTGCCGGCAGAGACGATATGAGCAGGACATAAAAACATTGAGAGCCCCTGCTGCATGAAAGACCG
>CABUCQ010000087.1 GCA_902490095.1 uncultured Collinsella sp. | reverse complement strand
AACCGCAAACGGGGCAAACAAACTTCATGATTCGATCCTTTCGATCGATGGCGATTGTGCGCTCGTCCGGTCCCGTAAGGGCCCTCTCCGGACGTGCGTCTTGACGAGTTCTATTATCCATAAATGCAACCAAATGTGAAGCCTATTAGGAATGATTTTTAATAAAACAATTTAGTCGCTGCCGTCTAACAGCGTCCGCATAGTCCGCAGCGCACGCAGCCGTTGCAGATGAGCTTGCTTCCGCAGGTTTCGCACCACTCAAAATACGGCGGATCCCAAAGCTCCGAGCTGGGGATTTTCAAGCCGAGCGGATCCCTTAGATCCCATTCGATTTGACGGCCGCGGTGCTGGAGGCCCGATTTCCATGCCTGCTCGCTTTGCAGATTTTTGCCACGAAGGTGATATGTTCGCCCGTCCTTAACGAAGGTGCTTCCGGTTTCGATGAAAGCAAACGTTGCATCTGCCGCCACGCATTCGGCATGCAGCTGGCGCACCCATTCGTAATGGCAGGCGCGTAGTTTTCACCGCCCGCGATGACCTGCTCGATCCCATCGGGCCTTCCAAGGCTACCGGGGGCGGCTTTCTCGACCGACACACTTCCGATAAACGGCGCGCACATGATGCCGCGGTGTGCTGCCGGCGTGGCGAGCAGGAGGGGAATCCGCTCATCTGCCCGGCGCTGGTTCTCGCAGGTTACGTTGAGCATGACGTTTCGCCAGCCATCGTCCCAGTCGCCGGGAAGGCATTCGCTAAAACGCTCGGGACGTTTGGTCAGAATAAAGAACTTTACATCGGGCCTCTGGCGAATGATGTCCCATACTTCTGGTCGCCAGGGATCGGCCTCGGGCAACAGGAAGTCGCTCGTCATGCAGATGCGGATAAGCTCGCCGGCGCGAACTTTGTAGCTGCCGTCCCGGCGGCGTTGGAGGGGATAGGTAAAGCCCGACTTGCTTTTGCTAATCACGGAGGGGTCGATACCGCGTTGTCCGTCCATGTAATACATGTAGCAGTTGTCGCATCCCTCGCTGACGCGCGTGCAGCCATGCCAGGGGTTCCAGATGTCGTGCACCTTTGCGCCTCCTTTGCGGCGGACGTGAATCCAATGGATCCTGAAAGACTAACACCGGATGACGCCAAGCAGTTCCAAACAATATGAAGATGTTGATTGATTAACGGTTGACGGGGCACATATGGCCTTCGATGAGTACAATCGGTCGAGCAAATGTTGACCCATCAACAAATGAAGGAGTTTCCTTTATGCATCTAGCCCGTCGCGCCTGGTGCCGAACATATCAGACGGTTTTTCGCATCGCATTGCCGATCCTGCCCTATACCGAGCCGCGTATTTTGGAGCATGCCGAGGATGTGCCCGCGGTGCTTCAAAAGCGTTCGATTCAGCGTGTGCTCATCGTGACAGACCCTGGCATTGCCCGTTTGGGGCTCACGGCGCCGCTCGAGCGCGCGCTCGCGTCCAAGGGGATTGGCGTTACGCTCTATGCCGATACGCGTGCGAACCCCACGGTTTCGAATGTGGAGGAAGCGGCGGCGCTGTATCGCGAGAACGACTGCCGGGCCATTATCGGCTTTGGTGGCGGTTCGGCTATGGACTGCGCCAAGGGCGTGGGCGCGCGCATTGCGCAGCCAAACAAGCCCATCAACAAGATGCGCGGCCTGTTGCGTGTCCACCGTCTCCTGCCGCTGCTTATCGCGGTTCCCACTACCGCCGGCACGGGAAGCGAAGTCACGCTCGCGGCGGTGATTACCGATGACGAGACGCACTATAAGTACCCCATCAATGACTTTGTGCTCATTCCGCGCTTTGCGGTGCACGACCCCGAGTTTACGCGTGGACTGCCGGCGTCCATTACGGGGCAGACGGGTATGGATGCCCTGACGCATGCCGTCGAGGCGTTTATCGGCCGCAGCACCACGCCTTACACGCGCAAGATGGCGCGCCAGGCGGTTCAGCTCATCCACGACAATTTGCTCGAGGCCTATGAGCATGGCGACAACATGCGTGCGCGCCGCAATATGCTTTCGGCGGCGTATAAGGCGGGCGTCGCATTTACGCGCTCCTATGTCGGATACGTGCATGCCATCGCGCACAGTCTGGGCGGCCAATACGGCATTCCGCACGGTTTGGCCAACGCCATTATCCTGCCGCACATGCTGCGCGCTTATGGCGAAACTGCAGTTCCCAAGCTTGCCGATCTTGCTCGCATGGCGGGCATTGCGCCGGCTAACGCACAGGACGGCTTGGCCGCCGAGGCTTTTATCGATTGGGTCGATCGCATGAACGAGGCCTTGGGAATTCCCAAATATATCTCGGGTATTCGCCGCTCCGATATTCCGCAAATGGCGGCCCATGCCGATGCCGAAGCTAATCCGCTGTACCCTGTCCCGCTTTTGATGGACCGTTTGGAGCTCGAGCATATGTACGAGGTCGTCGCGGGTGGTATGTTTGAGGACGAGAACTAGGAGGGTCTATGAACACCGAGGAAATCGCGCGCATCGTTAGCGGTCAGCGTGCCTATTTTAAGACGCATGCCACGTTTGATGTCGACGCTCGCCGCCGCGCGCTCGTACGTCTGCGCGATGCGGTTCGGGCGCACGAGGACGATATCGCCCATGCGCTCAAGACCGATTTGGGCAAGTCGCATGACGAGGCGTATATGTGCGAGATCGGCACGTCGCTTTCCGAGATTCGCCATCAGATTGCGCATGTGGCCCGATGGAACCGTGCACGCCCGCGTCCATGTGACCTTGCCAACGCCATTAGCGTGTGCAAAACGCAACCGGTGCCCTATGGTGTGACGCTGATCATGGCGCCTTGGAACTATCCGTTTCTGTTGACGCTGGAGCCGCTCGCCGGCGCGCTCGCTGCGGGCAACACAGTGGTCATCAAGCCGAGCGCCTATGCGCCGGCCTCGAGCGCGGTGCTCAGGCAGATTTGCGAGGAGGCGTTTGATCAGCGCCTGGTGACGGTCGTCGAGGGCGGCCGTGCCGAGAACGAGGCACTGCTCGATGAGTGCTGGGACAAGATCTTCTTTACCGGCAGTGTTCCGGTCGGTAAGCTTGTCATGGAGCGCGCGAGCAAAAACCTCACGCCCGTGACGCTTGAGCTGGGTGGCAAGAGCCCCTGCATCGTGGACGCCTCCGCAAATTTGAAGGTCGCGGCGCGGCGTATCGCCTTTGGTAAGTGGCTCAACGTGGGCCAGACCTGTGTGGCGCCCGACTATCTGCTGGTTGACGCGCGCGTGCACGACGAGCTGCTGGAGCTCATCAAGGAGGAGGTCCGCCACATGTTTGGTGAGCACCCGCTCGATAACGAGGACTACGGTCATATCGTCAACGCCAAGCATTTCGCGCGCGTGCGCGGGCTGATCGACCCCGATAAAGTTGTGCTGGGAGG
This sequence comes from uncultured Collinsella sp., assembly GCA_902490095.1. Taxonomy (GTDB): domain Bacteria; phylum Actinomycetota; class Coriobacteriia; order Coriobacteriales; family Coriobacteriaceae; genus Collinsella. Next base: position 5,062 of record CABUCQ010000087.1, on the reverse strand, counting down.
TGCGGCGCGCGAGGCGTCGCTCAAGATTGAGCCGACGATCCTGGACGGCGTGACGCCCGAGGATGCCGTGATGCAGGAGGAGATTTTCGGCCCCATCTTGCCAGTGCTGACGTTTGAGAGCCTGGACGAGGCCGAGACGTTTATCACGGATCGTCCGACTCCGCTGGCCCTGTATATCTTTAGTCAGGATCGCACAGTGCAGCAGCGCTTTGTGCGCTACGTGCCCTTTGGCGGCGGCTGCGTTAACGATACGATCATGCATCTGGCTACGAGCCATATGGGCTTTGGCGGCATGGGCGCGAGCGGCATGGGGCAGTACCATGGCCGCGAGAGCTTCGATACGTTTAGCCACAAGAAGAGTATCGTGAACAAGGCGACCTGGCTGGACGTGCCGTTCCGCTATGCACCCTACGCAAGCTGGAAGCACAAGTTCGTGCGCATGTTTGTGCACTAGAATGAGATAGAAGATAAGGAAAAAGTCGCTGGTTGTTCCTGCCATTAGAGGAGTTTGTCATGATTGATGACGACGACCTGTTCGATCTGACGGATGAACCGTTTGAGTGGGACTTGCTGCTCGATGACGATGAGCTGGAGCAGGATCGAGAAAAGCGGAAGGATAAGAACGCACGGGACGACGTATCGAAGAAGAATGACAAGCGCCGCCGTGGACTGTTTGGCGGGCTCTTTGGGTAACCGCTGCGCCAAAGCGTCTGTATACTAGGCACGTGTTAGACGCGTTGCGAAATGAGGACACAGACGATGATGTGGTTTACCGCCGACCTGCACCTGGGCGATACGAATATCCTGCACGATATGGATCGGCCGTTCGCCTCGGTCGAGGAGATGAACCGCAAGGTTATTGACGCCATTAACGAGTGCGTTGCTGCGGACGACCGCCTCTATATCCTGGGAGACTTTACGTATCGCTTGCCCATGGCGGAGGCCGTGCTCCTGCGCGAGCGCATTGCCTGTCAGAACGTGACGCTCATCCGCGGTAACCATGACGGCGATTGGGAAGATCCGGACGCACCGCACATTTGGGATGATGTGCGCGACTACCTGGAGATTGCCCCCGGCTATGCCAAGGGACATCGCCTGGTTTTGAGCCATTACCCCATGCTCAGTTGGAACGGCAAGGCGCGTGACGCCATTATGCTGCACGGACATATCCACAGCAGGGGAGACCGCACCAACACGCGCAACCGTGATCGCGAACGCCCCATCTACCGCTACGATGTGGGCCTCGACGCCAATGGCTGCAAGCCCGTAAGTCGAGACCAGATCCTGAACTTCTTTGGACTGTAATTAGAAGTGCAGGTAGAATGAACGCGCCGCGCGGACGGTCTGCGCGGTGCGTTTTAGTAGGAGCGATGATTCCATGAGGGCTATCCAGCGCATTAACCACAACGCTGCCATCTGCGAAGACGGCGCGGGGCGTCAGCTTATCGCGCTGGGTCGCGGTATCGGTTTTGGAGATATGCCGCACGAGGTCGACCTGGATGTCGTCACCCGTACCTTTTACGGTATCGATTCCAAGTACCTGGCGTTTATCGACGAGGTCGATCCCGAGGTGCTGGAGTTTTCCGCTCAGCTGGCAGATATCGCAACCGGGCAGCTCTCGTACGAATTAAGTCCCAATCTTCCCATTACGCTGGCCGACCATATCCAGTTTGCCATTAAGCGAGCCCGCGAGCACATGGTGGTGTCGCTGCCGCTCGAGCACGATCTGGAACAGCTGCACCCCATTGAATATCGCTTGGGCGAGCTGGCCGTTCGTGGCATTAAGAAAACCTTTGCCGTTCGCATGCCCCAGAGCGAGGCCGCGGGTATCGCCATGTCGATTATCAATGCGGCAGTTAAGCCGAGTGAGAAACGCGTTCTGGCTGAGCGGCAGGAGAAACGACTGCTCGACATGACGGTCGCAATTATTCAGGAAGAGCTGGACGTGACGGTCGACCGTTCGTCGTTCGCCTTTACTCGCTTTGCCACCCATGTTCGATATCTGCTCGACCGCGTGGCAAAGAAAGAGCCAATCGATACCGAGAACTCCGGTCTCTACGACGTACTCGTGGAGCAATATCCAGCGGCATCGCGTTGTGCCCATCGTGTCGATGAACTGATCCAGGAGACCTTTGGCGAGCCGTTGGCTCAAGAAGAACTCGTCTACCTCATCATGCATGTGAATCGCGTGGCTCCTGCGAGCTCGGATAACTAGGGACATCTAAGCGCTTTAAAACCGTTGCACTACCGTTTACGGCCTGATTTCTACCGTTTATCGGTAATCAGCGATATGCTGACTTCAATTGCCGCATATACTCGCCGTGTGTTGGGTGTTACTCACGGCGCAGCTCCGAGAGGCACTACCGATTCTGCCGAGGTCCGTATTGGGTCTCTGTCGGTTGTGCGCGGGGCTTTTTTCATGTCGATCCACCCGGGAATCACATGCAATGAAATCTCTTGCCAACAGGCATCGCGCGCTGCGCAGGCGCGAGCAGGATCGGGTGTCTTGGCGTTGTGAAGTCCCACGGGCTTTTAGTTGGAAGAGAAGGGATTCGACATGGCTGTCGATAACAAGAAGATTGCCGAGGACGTGCTTGCTGCCGTCGGCGGCGCCTCCAATGTGACGAACGCGACGCACTGCATGACCCGCCTGCGTCTGAACCTCAAGGATCAGTCCATCCCCAATGACGATGAAGTCAAGAAGATCAAGGGCGTACTAGGTGCCCAGTGGTCCGGCGGCCAGTATCAGGTCATCATCGGCCAGAATGTGCCGAAGGTCTATGACGCCGCCATTGCGTTGGGCGTTAAGGGCGAAGGCTCCATCGACGAGAACCTCGATGGTGGCACCAAGGAGCCGCTGACGCTCAAGACCGCGGGCAAGAAGATCCTCAACTACCTGTCCAAGACGATGGTCATGACGATTCCGATCATCATGGGCGCCGCTATGTTCCGTACCATCGCCGTGCTTTGCGGCGACGGCATGCTCGGTATTTGGGCTGCCGATTCCGATATCTACAACTTCTTCTATAACTGGATTTACAACGCAGGTTACTACTTCCTGCCCATTTACCTGGGTTGGGCTGCTGCCAAGCAGCTCGGCTGCAGCCAGCCGCTCGGCATGATGCTCGGCGGCGTACTCATTGCCCCCGAGTTTATGACGCTGGTCAACGCCGCGGCGGATTCGGGTGCAACGACCACCCTGGTCTACGGTGCGCTTCCGGCTCAGCTGAACAACTATTCCGCCACCGTGCTCCCCATGGTCCTGTCCATGCCGGTGCTTATGGTCGTCGAGAAGTTCATGAAGAAGGTCATTCCCGACATGCTCTCGACGGTATTCGTGCCCGTGTGCACCATGGCCGTTATGATCCCCGTTTCACTGTGCGCCCTGGCTCCGATTGGCTCCATCCTGGGCAACCTGATTGGCAACTTCATGTTCGGTCTCGGCAACACCGGCGGCATCGTAACCATCGTTTCCCTGGTGGCTATCGCCGCGCTTTGGGAGTTCCTGGTTATGACCGGCATGCATCAGGTTCTGCTTGCCCTTGGTATCGTTCAGCTGCTCACGCTGGGTTCCGACTCCTGCGTCATGGTTGCGGGCTGTATCGCTCAGTTCGCTACGTGGGGCATGGCCTTCGGCGCCTTCCTGCGCCTTAAGGAGACCGATGAGAAGGGCGCCATGCTCGGCTTCTCGCTATCCGGTATTGTCGGTGGCGTGACGGAGCCCGCGCTGTATGGCTGCGGCTTTAAGTACACCCGCTGCCTGGGCGCCATGGTTGCCGGCGGTGCTATCGGTGGCCTGATCGCCGCTCTCACCAATGTGACGACGTATGTTCTGGGCGCGACCAATATTCTGGGCGTCACCGGTTTTGTTGCCGGCGGAACTGCTAACCTCGTCTGGGGATGCGTTGCATCGGGTGCTGCATTTGTTTCCGCCGCTGCCATCGCCTACCTCTTTGGTTTTACCAAGGAGCAGCTCGATGAGGATGCCGCTGCCGCTAAGGAATAAGGCGTCTTTTCGGTAGGATAATTAGCGGGGGCGCTTGGGTGAACTCCAAGCGCCCTTTCCCATAGATTGGAGTCGTTATGAAGCAACTGCTCATTCGTGCCGACGATATCGGTTATTCGTACGCTGTTGATTTGGGGATTGCCCGAAGCGTCAACGAGGGTTTGGTGCGCTCGGCGGGCCTTATGCCCAATATGCCCGAGGCTGAGCGCGGTTGGTTGCTCGTGGCCGATGCCGGCATTGCGGTGGGCCAGCATACCAACGTGTGCCTGGGCAAGCCGTGTGCCGATCCGGCGCTCATCCCGAGCATGCTCGATGAGAACGGCGAGTTCCATAGCAGCCGTACCTTCCGCGAGCACTTTAAGCGCGGTGAGGAGCTGATTGACTTCGACGAGGCCTGCATTGAGATTCGTGCGCAGCATGACCGCTTTGTCGAGATCGTGGGTCGCGAACCCGATTACTTTGAGGCTCACGCCGTTATGAGCAAAAACCTCAATCGAGCGATTTCGACGGTGGCACAGGAGTTGGGCCTTAAGGAGCAAAAGGCGAGCTTTGACCCCACGGCCGTGGTGCACTGCGGAGATACCGACCTGCGCATGGTTATGCATTCGATGGAGCCGGGTTATGAGCCTAAGGACTCGATTATGCAGACGGTTCGCGAGATGGCAGACGGCGAGACGGTCGTCTTCGTGTGCCATCCGGGTTATCTCGATCGCTTTATCCTTGAGAGCAGCTCGCTTACGACGGATCGTACCAAGGAGGTCGATGCACTGATCGATCTCGAGCTACGGACGTGGCTCGAGGCTCAGGACGATCTTCGCCTCATCGATTACCGCGACCTGTAAAGCACCCAAACCACCACAATGGGGACAGGCACCTTTGTGGTGGTTTTGGCGCCGTTGCCATTCTGGCGGCGGCGCCTTTTTTGTCCGCATGGCGCGGTAGAGTGTAGGCGGTTGAAATTTGCGTCCATCAAGGAGCTGCTATGAACGAGATCAGGTGCCCGCATTGCGGCGAAGTCTTTAAGGTCGATGCGTCCGGCTATGCGGATATCGTCAA
>CABUCQ010000086.1 GCA_902490095.1 uncultured Collinsella sp. | reverse complement strand
TCCTCAAAGTACGTACTGGCAATAGTCTTAATGCGCGGAACATCGGTACCGATAAGCTTGCGCGCGCGAGCCGAAAGAATATTCGACGGCGGCACGTAAACCGAGCCATGAGCATTGGGCAGGACCTCGTCCTGAAACGCGATAAGTTCGTTGAGCGAAGCGACGAGCGTCTCTTCGTTCTTCCAGGTCTTGTAGACGTACAGCGTGCCGTAGTCGGTGTCCCAGAGCGCCAGAGGCTGATGGTTGTAGCCGTGAAAGCCCAGCTCTCCGCCCATCTGCAGCAGCATGCCGCCAAAATAGCGGAACTGCGTGGTATCAGGTTGGCGCGCGGGCTCGGTCTGGTTGACTGCGTCCTCGTAGTTTTCGATCATCACGCCGGTATAGCGAATGCCGTATTTTTGCGCGAGCTTTTGCAGATCGGGCCACCAGACTTTGGTGTAAAAATCGGCAATGGAAAGGCCGTAGTCACGCTTGATATAAGTACCATCGCCCGAGGGCACGGGGCTAGGAAAGTCGTCCAAATAGAACACGGCGCTGTTGATGACCGGATAGGCCGTGGTATCACCCAGCAAGCTTATGGCCGAAGCATAGAACCCACGCATAACCTTGTCGTAGATGCCAATGTTGCACGCCACGGTGTGACCACTGCCGCAATCGTTAGACCAAATGAGCGGCGTGCCCGTGTCACCGGTCTTTGCCCATACGTGGGCCGTTTCGCGCAATGAAACCGAGAGCGAAGAATCGAAGGGATCCGAAAGCTCGTAGCGCTCTCCCCCGCCCAGCATAAAGTCCTCGCTCGGCACGATGCTTTCGGCTGTCGCATAGTCATATCCGGCCGATTCGATCCCAAGCTTGGAAGCAAAAGCCTGCAGGTAGTTCGAGTTATCTGGCGTCATGCCCAGCATGAGTGAGCCGCCCGCACTCACCCAACTCATCAGATCGGTCAGATGCGTACCCAGCCCGTCAAGCGAGGGCATAAGCACAATCACGCGATCAAACGACGTGAGCGATGGGATCGCGTCCGCACCGTCGGTGGCAATATCAACATCGCGGTGCGCGATCTTCATGTCGAGCAGGATCTGGTCGAACTGCTCCTTTACGTCCTCGACGCCAGCTTGATCGGAATCGGTAATGACCAGGCACGTGGGCTTTTGGCCAAAGATTGCCGAGGAGGCCGGCACCGCATCGTTGGCGGCAAGCATCCCCAGCTTATGCTGACCCGCACTGTACTGCACGCCGGCACGTTCCACCAGCAGCACGGCGGCCATGGCAATAAAGACCGCCCACACCACGAGGAGTCCCATCCAACGAAAGCGGCCTGCACGGTCGCGGATATGTTGCGCCACGCTCATCCGACCTCCTCCCCGTCGCGCCAAAACGCCAACTTTTCGCGGTTGTCGGCGCTCAAATACACATGTTGCTTGTCAATCGCATCGATCACACGGTGAACCTCGTCACCGTCGCGGCGCATCACGGCCAGGCGCAGGCAAAGCATCCAAACCTCCTGCTCCTCGGGCACGTCGAGCACCAGCTGGTCGGTCACGGCCTGCGCTTCGTCGATCTGTCCGACATCGGCCAGCGCCGTCGCGTATCGAATGCGCAGCTCAAGGGTATCCTCGCGCTCGCAGCGACGCGCAAGCAGGCGCGCGTACTGTTGGCGCTGAATCTGAGCCACGCGCCCCTCAGCCAAGCCCGAGCACAAGTATTCACCAAGAAAATCGCAGTATTCGTTGAGGTTTTGCGCGCTCGGGTCCGTCTTAAAGGCACGCTCCAGCTGCTGCAGTTTAAGGTCGGACTCCTTGGAGATCTGCGCCACCGCCGTCGCGGCATAGTGCGCCACCTCAACGTCGTCGTTAAGCTTAGCCGCCTGCAACTGCGCCAGGTACGCGTCGGGCTCCTCGGTGAGCATGGAGAGCATTAGGCGGCGCCGGTATGCCGGGTCGTTGACGATGAGCGCCTCCTCGAGCGGCACTACGCCTGCATCGTCCTCACCACTCGGTACCGACATACTGCGATGGAGCTCGTCGTTGAAGCGCAGCGACTCCAGCGCAGACTCTTTCAGCCCCTCGCCAAACACCGCGCTGCGGACCGATAGCAGAACCACCAGCAACGGGCCCCACAGCGGCACCAGCACTATCACAGCCAGCATGTGCCCGCGCACCGGCAGCAGGCCCAACTTCATGAGCGTCCACAGCATCAGGCAAACCAGCGCATGAATCAGCAGCAAGACGGCAGCAACGACAAGCGAGATCAAGCGGCACCCCCCTCACCGTCACCGGTGTAAGAGATATGCTGCAGCAACGCCACGATGTCCTCGCCATCGACGGGCTCCACCGCAATCTGCTTTGCGCTCAGGCGCTCGCGGATAATGGGAAGATCGCACGCCTTTGCCTGGCGCATAAGCAGGTAGAGCACGTCGCCGTCGACCAAGCCCGCCGCGTCGCTCTCGCGGATTGCCGACCCAATTGCGCCCACCAGCTCGCCGACAGGCTCCATGCCCGGTACCACGCGCAGGAGCAAAAAACTCCCCATCTTGCTATCTGCCAGCGCCTGCGCCGCCGCGAGCTCTTGGCCAAAGGCAGCCTGTTTGAGCACGCAAGTGCCGTCAACGCAGCGTTTATCCTGCGCCACCGCCTCATAGTCAAAGGCACGGCCCAGCGCGCTTTCGACCAGGCCGCACAAGATGCGGAACAGGTTTTGATAATAGAGGGTCATTTGGTTTTCGGCCGCACGACGCACAAAGATCAACACGGCGGGTGCCCCGTCGCGCTCGATCGCGTATCCAAACATGGGAAGCCCCGGCGTCAGCTCGCGGTTCACCCACAGGTTCGAACGACCCCCGTCGCCCAAAAGAGGTGCAAGCTGCTCAAGCGTGAGCGAACGTGCGGCATCTTCGGCAATCGCGGGACTTGCTGCCACCAGGCGTGCAAATGCCCCGCCCGAAACATGGTAGATCGCAACTGAATCGTTCTCGAGGATCTCGCCCAGAAGCTCACAGCACTTGCGATAGATGTCGCGTGGGTTGAATACGTCGAGCTCCTGCGTCACGGCAAAGATCTTGCCAAAGCTGTCGTGGCGACCCACGATCTGGCGCCCGTACGCGCGCTTGTCCTCGATCGCGTCGTGGTAGAGCTGCGTAAGGAACGTATTGCGGTTGCGCACGAGCTCGTTTTGATCGCGCTCCGCCCTAATGGCTTCGCTGTTGCGCAGCTGCACATAGCCGCACACGGCACCCACAACAAAGTACGCAATAAACGGCAGCCAGTTGGACGGCTCGTAGAACAGGCCCTGGAAGGTATAGCCGTACTGAGTAAAGTAGCTCGCAGCCAAACCCACCGACGCCAGCAGCGCCGCAACCAGGCCAAAGTCCAAGCCATACAGCGTGCCAATCAGCACCACGTAGAGCAGGCGATAATCGAGCACGTTGAGCTGGGTCGATTGGGAGAACAAGCGCTCCAGCACTTCAAAGAGCACCCAGGCGGCTGCCGTCTCCAGGCATTTGACAGGCAGCGTGCGCATTTGGATGCGGTCGATGGCGGCGCGCAAGGGGTTGACCTTCTTTGCGTGACCAGCATCCCAGCGAGCCTGAATGGTCGAGAGGTCGCGCAGCAAGTCGTAGCGCTGAAACCAGCCATAGCGCACGCGAGCGACGTCGCTGGCGGGCAGGGCGTAGCCGGCAGAATCGCCATAGGCAACTGAGAGCCCTGGGAACAGCGCCTGAAGGGCCTCGCCCACCTCACCCACCGTGTGATGGAAGGTATCGGCTACATCGAGCGTCTCAAAGTTGCCATTCCAGCTGTCGAAGATACGGCGTACCAGCACCGAAAGCTCCTCGGCACACAGCAGGGGAAACGCCGCATCCTGCGCGCCCTGCAGAGCGGCCGATCCGGTTGAGCATGCGTCGAACAGCGGCACCAAAAACGGGTCCTCCAGCGCGGCAGACGCGGTATACAGAAACGGCACGCGCAGGATCTTGGTCTGAACGCCCTCACGAGCAGCGTAGTAGCGGCACAGGTCGTTGGCTGCGTGCGCGATAATGCCCTTGCCCGTTCGCCCCGCGGCATCGGCGGCACCCTCGGCACCCGCGGGCCCCGCTACATACAGTAGTTGGACCCGGCGACCCGCGCACGTACGAAAGACCGAGCGCAGCAGCTCGATATCGCCCACGGTATCGGTATGCGGGGTAAGGTAATTAGACAGGTAGACCACGCGGTCGAACTCGTAGGCCTGATCCAGGTGCTGGAGGAGCTCTTTCCACGAGGCATGGGGCGACGACTCGTCGCGGCGCGCTTCCTGCGCGGCTACAACCTTAACGTGGTCCCCAGGGAATGCCTTGGCGCAAAAGTCATCGTCAACATATGCGGTGTTGCCAACAACCAGCACCTCCATGGCGTACTCCTCCCCTGAAATCCACTTTAGTCATAGTCAAACATGCGTATTTTACGCTGTCAACGCGAGCTGAGGCGCCTTTAAGGTTGTTTTAAGAACTTTTTTAAAGGATGTGGGGACATCGAGAGCTAGATAGTGAATCCAATCTGTGGCAGATAAAGTGGCCCCCACACTCCACCAGCTGCGACATTTTCAATAAAGCCTCTTGCATAGGAATACAGGTCCTGCATACCGGTGCTAAGTGCTTCTCTGTCAAAAGCATCGTCATCTAAATTCGCAGGAGCGCGATATATGCCAGAAACGGATATTTCGGAACGGTAATAATGGCCCTCATCGCCAGGTAAAAGCTCAATAACTAAGTTGAGCTGACGAAACCTGACTCCGTTTTCGTCCGAGAATGCACTGGTAATAGCATTTCGGACGTTGCATTCAACGTCAGACTTATTGATGCCCTTTTTCGGAGTCACTCCGCCATCAAATGAAAAACTGTCCACTTTTCTGGTCACGCACGTAATCAGCGGAGATTCAATGCGTTGCTTCTGTAACGATTCCATCTACATCTCCAATCGAAAGGCATTCTCATCTGCCAAAGGAGTCGAGTCCCTATAAGCTGGAGCCTCTCCTCCTGGTATCACCGAAAACCGCGATGTGTTAAGTCCTGAGGTCGTCTCACCAGAAGAGAGACCCAGATATTTACGCGCCTCCGGGACATCTCGAATGAGCCTCATAAGATTATTTGCGGTAATAGATTGTTGCGATGCCCCGTTCTCCCAACGAGACGCCGTGGGTTTTGAAACCCCTAATAGCGACTCAAACTCATGCTGAGTCAAACCAAGATCAGAGCGCAAATCCTTTATATCCGAGGGAGATAAAAGTTCATGAGCCTTAGCATATTGGGAAGCCAGTGCATGGGCGAGCTTAGTCGCCTCCGCAGCGGTCATTTCATCGTTGCCACACTCGCAAACATAATGCTCAATTCCTTTTACGGTAATTATCTCGCCACGGTAAGTTTCAGTCATTGGCGCCGTGGTAAATTGCATTTCTTTGCCACATTCCATGCAACGCATGACTCCTCCTTTAATGAATGTATCCATCGATGTTCGCAGACAAAACGTTTAAATGCGCATTGCCTTCGGAATCGATTGAAAACTTAACGTACCAATCCTCGTATTCAAAACCTCGGCACACGTAGACATCTGCGTAAACATCATGCAGAGGCCCATCCATATCGAGCGCGATGGATTTTCTAAAATCGTCAGGCTTCAGATAATCAAATAGGTCAGCAAGGAAATGATCGATGTCCAAATAACCAAACTGATTCATCAGGTGCCTGCGCACCCTACCATTTACAATCATCTTTCCCGAGCGAGCCAAAGACTTCGCTTCGTCAAGTGAATATGTCGGTCGGAGCTTGGTTCGGTTCATAACCACCCCTTAGTTAGCATAATGCTAACTATATTCGTCTTGTTGCCAATTGGCAACTCTATACGACGGTCCACACCAGGCGCATTTACGCCCTTTTTTGCGTCTATCCGGAAGTGCGGGGTAAGACGGAGATCTGGGGACCAGGCCCCGGTTTAACCCTTCCGCGACCTGCGATTATGTTGGTGTAAATCGGGTTGCGCTCGACGGTTATCGATTTTCCCCACACTTCCGGATAACGTGACAAAACCAAGCACCCTAAGGCAAAGGCACGATAAGGGACCACTCGGAAAACAACCTTTAGAGCAGATCGACCTAAATCTCCCGAACAACAAGTCGGCCTTCGAGCATGAGCTTGTGTGCGAGGTTGTTGCTACGTCCAGCAATACCGAGCGAAGTGCCGTAGTAATCAAGGAGGGCAAGTACCTTAGCCACCTCTGACTCGCGAACACCCTTGGCGTAGTTTGAGTATAGGAAGACTAAGCTGGTATGCCCGTTATACAAATCCACCGTGCTAAAAATGGACTCAAAGTACGAATAATCGGCTCACGAGAGCGAATGGCCAAAAAAGATTATCGAAGATGTCTTAAGACCATCCCCTCCCCTTTGCGAAGGATAAGCAATCGAGCCACTTGGAACCCCTCGAGCAGACTTCAACACGCGATATGTCTTGGTAAACGGGAGAATATCCCGATCATCCAAATTGCCGGAACCGTCGATTCCAAAAATACTTTCACCATCGAGCATGCCGTGGATATTGACAAGATCGGCATCCCCAAACCGCTGTTTAAGCCACCGATATGGAGACGTGTAGTTGAAGTTTAGAACAGTCACCGCATCATCGGGCATGCCATCGGCCACCACGGTATGCCCAATCAGCTTGCGCATTAAGTTGTCCGAACAATCTGAATAGCCATCTTTGCGGGCAACCTCATCTTTGAGATAGCAATTAAAGTAATGTTCCATACGCTCGAGTTCTGACATGAGGATGGAAGATAACTGCCCCTCGGGATCCTCGAGAACCTGAGGATACTCACAAGCGAGGTAATGCCCCACACGTTCGGTCCAAGGATTGGGCCTATGTCCCAAAAGGCAAGAGCCCTCCATGAATAAATTGGAATATACCTCTGAGGCATCCGAGTCCCCTGAAGCCTCAATGCCCAGCCCAGCAAGAACCTCTTGATCACCATTGTCGATGCCGTCTCTGAGCCGTTCAATTTCGTCGACCCGATTCTCGATGTAGTCACTTGCATTGAGAGTGTTCACTTCATTTGCTATATAAAAGTAGTCCTGCAAAGAACCGAACGAGACGGCATAGTCGGATATCATAACGCCCTCATCGTCGATACCGTCCTCGGGCAGGTTGATGTCAAACACATTGGCAATAGCCGTCTCGATATCGCACCAGTTTACGTTGAAGGCTCTTGCCTCCATGTCTTTCCGGCTTCTGAGGATTAAATCCCAGGCAGTCAGACCTCGTGCTTTGATGGCTTTACAATCACAAGCGCCCTCTTCTGTAACAAGAGAGTCGATGGTCTTCATCCGAGGCTCAAAGAAATCTTTAAACGAAGACGCCAAGCCACAAGAAAGGTCAAAGCCGTTGCCAATCACAATGAGATGATGATTGCGGCATCTCTTCCCATCATACTCACCGGTAAGCTTGATATCTTCTGCACTCACATTAGTCCTTAATACACCGTTTAAACTCATTCTCAGTCAGATAACGCTCAGGCATCCAGACCATTCGGATGTAATTAACGAATTTATGTCCGCCAGCCTCAACGCATTATAGTTTCTCATCACGAGCACAATGAAGAGAGGCGGCCATCCAAAGGAACAGCCGCCTCTCCGCAGGACGTAGGCCCGTAGGTTGACTACGTCAATACCACCTATTCACTCTATCGCCCAGGTTCCAAGGGGTCAATTCAATTTAAAGAGCGGCACCGTAAACAGCGCTGTCCTGATTACCAGACGATTGATCGAGGAGTTCAGGTGCGCCGACGGCTGGATCGACATCGTGAGGTATGCCTGCTTTGAGCGGCCGCTGGATCGCAAGGGCAATTCTGGAGATGACATTATCCGGAACAATTCCATGCAGCCATCTCGCGCATGCCGTAAAGAAATCGCCAAAAGACGATATGAGAAAGCCATTGGGGTCGCCTCCCCCGCGGCGCAGCTTCTTTCCGCGGGCTCGGGGTGCCACAATGGGCTTTGAGTATCGGCCCGTGCGGTAGCCCTTACCGCACCTGCGGGGAGGAGGCTTCCCATGCCCCATGTTACCTCCATCGGCCTGGACGTCCACGCGCGATCGGTCGCCGCGGCGGCGTTCAACCCCTTCACCGGCGAGATGGTGCACCGCGACTTCGGGACGGACGCCGCCGAGATCGCGGAGTGGGCCCTCGGGTTCGAGGAGCCCAGGGCCTGCTACGAGAGCGGCCCCACCGGCTTCCACATGGCGCGCGAGCTGCGCGCGCTCGGCCTCGACTGCGCCGTGGCCGCCGTCTCCAAGATGCAGAGGCCGGCGGCGGACGCCCGGCGCAAGAACGACCGGCGCGACGCCGAGTTCATCGCCCGCATGCTCGCCACCCACAACATCGTGGAGGTCCCGCTGCCCGATACGGCCGTCGAGGCCGCCCGGGACCTCGACCGCGCCCTCGACGACGC
>CABUCQ010000085.1 GCA_902490095.1 uncultured Collinsella sp. | reverse complement strand
CCCCTTCGAGCCCATCCAGATGACGCTCATTAACTTCTTCTGCATCGGCGCGCCGGGCTTTGTGTTGGGCTTGGAGCCCAACAATGCTCGCGTGAAGGGTGCGTTTTTGACGAACGTACTCAAGCGGGCACTGCCGGCGTCGATTGCGGTCATTTTGGCTGCGGCGCTCGATATCTTTGTGGCGCGCGTGTTTGGCTTTAGCCAGCTCACGCTGTCTACGATGTGCCTGCTTACGTCGTGCGCGGCGAGCGTCAGCCTGATCTGGCGCATCTCACAGCCTCTCACGCCCTTACGTGTGGTGCTCTTTGTGTTTGTAGTCGCCGGCATCTTGGTGGGCGTTATCGGATTCCCGGAGCTGCTGTCTATTGCCAACCTGTCGATGGGCCAGATGGTTATCTTGGCTGTCATCGTGGTCTTTACCTGCTCGGTGTTCTTTAAGCTCGCCACGATGATGGATTCGCTCAAGCCGCGTCGTCGTCATGCCGCAACTGGTTTTGGCCGCGGTGTGCGCGTCCGCCTGGGCCGCGGTGGCGGCAAGGTGAGCTCGACGGGATCGACGGCCGAACGTTTTGCCAAGCGCGTTGCCGCCGACATGGCACAGCGCCGCGAAGATCGCACCGCTCGCGAGGCCGAGGCCCGCGCACTCGAGGGCGTGGCCCAGGCCCAGCCCAAGAAAAAGAAGAGTACCGAAGCCAAGCGCTCTCGCGTGACCAAGTCCGCCCAAGGCATCAAAGTCTCGATGCCAAGCAAAAAGAAGAAGTAGCTACGCGCCCTGGCGATGTTGAATTGGTGCCTTGTTCCTGTGGGGCCGTGGCGATGTTATGCTCTAACCTCGATTGTTTGAATTGCTTCGAAAAGAGGATGCCGTGATCTGCCCGCATTGCCTTAAGACTATCGAGGACGGCGCCTCGTTCTGCCCCTACTGCAACGCCTATGTGGGTCCGGGCGATGGCCCCGAGCACACCGAGTTCGTGTTCTGCGAGGGCTGCGGTGCCCGTCTTTCTCCGCATGATCGTACGTGCCCCAAATGCGGACGCCCCGCTCCGGGCATCCTCTCCGAGGACGCGGCCGCATCCGACCTGGCAGCGGGCCGCACGGCGGGCTTTCCGCGCCTAACGCAAGAGCAGATCGATACCGAGGTGCCTCATGCGCCCGCCTCGGCTGCCGCGGTTCTTTCGGACGCCGCCGATCCTAACGAGACCTGCGTGCTGCCGGCTTTCGATAAGGATTTCGGTATTCCCAAGGTCGATATTCCCACGCCCGTTTCCCTGCATGACGATGCTCAAAAACCCAAGCGCAAGGTGCATCCCGACGAGGACGCCTATCACAAGCACAAGCGTCATATCCCCAAGCCGCTCATCGTCATCGCGGTCCTTGCCGTCGTTTGCGGCGGTGCCTATTGGTTCGTGACGGCCGATCCCATGGGTGTCATGCCTGCCTTCTACGACCAGTTTGGCCAGGCTGCGCAGACGACCTTCCCCACGCGCCAAAAGGGCGAGGCGACTGAGGACGATACCAAGCAAGACGATTCTGCCGAGGTGGTCCAGGAAGAAACCGTGCTGACCGATGATCAGCTCTATACCAGGCTCGACGGTCTGTATCAGACCATCGTGTCCTACGGTGACGAGGACCAGATCGGCGAGGTCATCGATTCCTTTAACAACGGTTATCTCCGAACGCCGCTGTCCACCCGTCAGGAGCTGTCGCAGAGTGCCTACGCCCTGCGCGACCAGATCAAAAAGACGCAAGATGAGCTCAACAACCTTAAGTATCAGGACGATACGGTCTATGCGGACGACATTGCCCACTTAAAGCAGCTTGCCGAGTGGATGTATGAGCGCGTCGACGTGATCTGCCAGAGTTGGGACATCTCGCTGGCCATTCCCGATGGCGAGTCGATGAGTTCTCACCAAAGCGAGATCCTGGCGCCCATCGCTCAGAGCGGCAACAGCGCGCTGAATCAGTACGACGCCAACGTGGGCTCCTGGAAGCCGCAGCAGCGTTCCTAAAATTAGTTCGCCATAGTCGGCATAACCTACGTGCGCAATTGATGTAAGCGCATGCTTATTGCTACAATTCGTACAAATATGCTTTAAACGCACGAGGAAGGAACCACATGTTTGGTTTTAAGAAAGAGCTCTACACGCCCGAGTATCAGCTTGCCGGCGACGAGTGCGCCGTTATCGAGACGTCGAAGGGTACCATCAAGGTCAAGTTTGACGGTGAGGGCGCTCCCATTCATGTCGCGAACTTCTGCGAGCTTTCCACGATGGGTTTCTATGATGGCCTTAAGTTCCATCGCTATGTGCCCGGCTTTGTCATTCAGGGCGGCGACCCCAATACCCGCGATATGTCCGGCGCCGACGTCGCTGCCGGTCTTGAGGGCCCTGACGGCATGCCCGGTACCGGTGGTCCCGGCTACTGCATTAAGGGCGAGTTTGCCACCAATCCGCGCAACAGCCATGTCGATGGTGCCCTTGCCATGGCACGCTCCATGGACCCCGATTCCGCGGGTTCGCAGTTCTACTTCTGCCTGGGTGCCCAGCATAACCTCGATTCCGGTTACACCGTCTTTGGTACCACGGTCGAGGGTCTCGATGTGATTTCGCAGCTGCGTGCCGGCGACGAGATCGTCCATGTCGAGATCGTTCACGAGTAAAGGGGACTTCCTTGAATAGCCAGCTGATCCAACAGGGCCGCGCCGCTTACCGCGCGGGTGATTTTTCCGCTGCAGCCCAGATGCTTGGGGCGGCAAAAACTCCCGATGAGATTATGGGCGAGGCCGATCACCTTCGTGGTAACGCCTTGATGCACCTGGGCATGTATGCCGAGGCCGCCGAGGCCTATGCCGCCGCCCTCAACGACGGCACCTACGGCAAGCGCGGCGCACTGCTCACCAACCGCGGAAAGGCGCTCGCCGCCGTGGGCGACTACACGACGGCCGCCCAGGCGTTCTCTGCTGCTACGCAGGATGCTTCCTATGCCACGCCGTTCAAGGCCTATCTGGGCTTGGGTAACGCGCTGTTCCAGTCGGGCGACTATGCCAACGCGGGTACTGCCTTCCGTCAGGCCGCCATCGACGGAGCCAATCCGGCCCCTGCCGCCGCACTCGGCGAACTCGGTCGTTGCTTCATTAAGCTCGGCCGTCCGGCGGATGCCGTGGAGACCTACCGCACGGCTATCGACTTTGCCGGTCCCCGCGACGACACGCGCGCGCTCAACGCCGGCATGGGTCAGGCGCTTTCTGCCGCCGGCCGTCCCTCCGACGCACTCGACGCCTTTAACGCCGCTACTGCTGATGGCATCTACCAGCTCACCTCCGAGCAGGCCGACGAGCTTGCCCGCGTGCACGATTCGCTTGCCGCGCTGTCTGCCCAGACGGCTATGGCCACGGCTCCGGCGCCCGCGATGGACGCTCCTGCCGTCGATCCGCTCGATCCTACGGGCGCGACCGGTCAGTTTATGCCCGATCCCTCGGATACCGGCTTCTTTACGCTGTCCGAGTCCGAGATGGTCCAGCAGGACCGTCAGGATCGTAAGCAGGCCAAGGTCCGTCGTCGCCATCGCCACACGGGTCTCAAAGTCTTCATCGTGCTGCTTCTGCTCATTTTGATTGCTGCGGGCGGTCTGGGCTTTGCCTACACGCGCGGCTTTGGCTTCCCGTCTCAGGAATCTGTGGTTACCGATCTGTTCCAGGCTGCCGGCGACGGTGACACCGCAAAGGCCGAGTCTTGCCTGGCCTCGAGCCTGTCCGAGGACGCTAAGTCGATGATCATCTCTTCGATTCCGCAGGGTGCCACCGTGTCCGTCGAGGGCATGGATCAGTCCATGACCGAGACGACCGCCAAGGTTAAGGCGTCGCTGTCCAAGGGCGGCGAGCAGGAGTACACCGTCAAATTCGTGCGCTCCGACAACCATATCGGCTGGGCCGTTTCCTCGCTCGACATGGATTTCTCGGCTACTGACAACCAGTAGTGACCTTATGGGATTTAGCTTTGCCCGGCGCTTCACCGCAAGTGAGGTGCCGGGCTTGCGTTAGTATGATGAGCTAGTAGTTTTCCAGCAATCATCCAACACATCAGGAGTTGCGTTGTTTTCTTTGATGGATATGTTCTTCGGTAGCTATGCGGGCGATCTTGCCATCGACCTCGGCACCGCAAATACGCTTGTCTCCGTGCGCGGCAAGGGCATCGTCATTCGCGAGCCCTCTGTCGTCGCCATCGATAAGAACGACGAGCGCATCCTGGCGGTCGGTATCGAGGCAAAGCGCATGCTCGGCCGTACGCCCGGCAACATCGTGGCCGTTCGTCCCCTGAAGGACGGCGTCATCGCCGACTTCGATGTTACCGAGGCTATGCTTCGCTATTTTATCGACAAGGCGTCCGAGAAGCGCTATCCGTGGACCCCGCGTCCGCGCGTTGTCGTCTGCGTTCCCTCCGGCGTCACGTCGGTCGAGAAGCGAGCTGTCTTTGAGGCCACGATCCAGGCCGGTGCCCGCCAGGACTACCTGATCGAGGAGCCCATGGCTGCCGCTATCGGCGCCGATCTGCCCGTCGAGGAACCCACCGGCTCCATGGTCATCGACATCGGTGGCGGTACCACCGAGGTTGCCGTTATCGCTATGGGTGGCATCGTCGTCTCGCAGTCCATCCGTATTGCCGGCGACGAGTTCGATCAGGCCATCCTCACGCACGTTCGTGATGCCTACAACTTGGCCATCGGCGAGCGTACGGCAGAGGACATCAAGATCAAGGTCGGTTCCGCCGTGCCGCTCAAGGACGAGCTCGACGTCGAGGTCAACGGCCGCGACGTGATCACCGGTCTGCCCAAGACCGTGCGCATCGAGAGCGAGGAGATTCGTCGCGCGCTCAACAAGCCGCTCGACGAGATGGCCAAGGCCGTCAAGGACGCACTCGACGCTACGCCTCCCGATCTCGCCTCGGACCTTATGTACTACGGCATTTTGCTGACCGGTGGCGGCGCGCTGCTGCGCGGTCTCGACGTGCGCCTGCGCGATGAGACCGGCGTTTCGGTCAACGTCAGCCCCACGGCGCTCGATAACGTCGTTAACGGCTGTGCCCGCGTGCTCGAGGCCAATGCGTTTGATGGCGGCTTCGTCCAGACCAATGCTTAATTTCCAAAAGGTGGATTCCATTTGGCACGATCTTCGGGTTTCTCCACAAATCTGAATACCAAGCGACAATCAACGGGTATGCGCCCGTTGATTGTTTTCAGCCTGATTTCGGTGTTGCTGCTCACGTTTTACATCCGCGAGGGCGAGGCAGGACCGATTCATGCCGTGCGTTCGGGCGTAACGACGATTACCTCGCCGGTGCGCTTTGTGGGCTCGGCTGTGGCGGCTCCCTTCAATGCGATTGGCAACGTGTTCTCTAACCTTACGGCGTCGCAGGACACGCTTGACGAGCTTAAGAAGCAAAACGAGGAACTGACCTCTAAGGTCGCCGAGCTTTCTGAGGCTCAAAAGACTGCCGAGCGCCTGGAGGGGCTGGTCGGCCTGCAGTCGACCTACAACCTTAAATCGACCGCAGCTCGTATCGTTGGTGCCTCGGGCGATGCCTGGACCTCGACCGTAACCATCGACAAGGGCTCTGCCGACGGCCTTACCATCAACATGCCCGTGACGAGTTCTGCCGGTGTTATCGGCCAGATTATCGAGGTATCGGCCAAGACCTCTACCGTGCGCCTGATTGGCGACGAGAACTCGGGCGTGTCCGCCATGGTGCAGGACACGCGCGCCCAGGGTATGCTGCAGGGTCAGGCTGACGGCACGCTGCGTCTTGAGTACGTGAGCGTCGACTCCGATGTTAAGGTTGGCGATATCATCGTGACCTCTGGCATCGGTGGCGTGTTCCCCAAGGGCCTTCCGCTTGGCACCGTCTCGTCGGTTGAGAAATCGGCAAACGACGTGTACTACACCATTGTGGTGCGCGCTCAGACCACGGCCGAGAACAACGAGGAAGTGCTGGTCATCACCTCGCTGACCGACGAACAGTCGGCCTCGGATGAGGACGTGAGCACGGCCAACAGCACGCCGCAGGGAACGTCGCGCGATGCTGCGACCAAGACGAAGGACGAGAGCTCGGATGACAGTTCCGACACGTCCGAAACGACCGATTCCGGCTCGAGCGAATAGGGGGCATGTCCATGGATCTACACGAGCAGGGGATGAGCTCCCGCACGTTTGTGATCGCCGCCATCGTGTGCGTGCTGCTGCAGGCAGGCCTGGCACCGCAGATCTCCATTGCGGGCGGTCGCGTCAACTTCATGATTATCCTGGTGTGCCTAAGCGTGTTCTCGGGCGACCCGACCCGTGCCGTCGTGTGCGGTTTTTGCAGCGGCTTGTTTTATGACCTGTCCGCTGCCGTGCCGGTGGGCGTTATGTCGCTCCTACTGACCGTGGGTTCTTTTGCCCTGGTGCACAGCGCCGTCGGTCAGACGGGCGGTACCCCGAGTGCGCGCGGCATCACTGTGGGCGCCTTCGCGCTGGTCATTAATGTGATCTACAGCATCATCTTGCTGTTTATGGGTTTGGAGACGAGCTTTGCCGTGGCGATCTTCGGCCATGCGCTGCCGTCCTCGATCCTGACGGGTCTGGTTGCCATTCCGTTTTTGATGTCCGGCGTCGTGCCGCAGTCCGGCTATGGATTCTCCGCACGTGGCGGACGCCAGACGGGTATGCGCTTTAAGCCCAAGACCCGCAAGCTCAAATAGGGGAGGCCCGTAGATGTCTTCCCAGTTGACGGTTATTATCGCCGGTATCGTGCTGGTTGTGGCCATCGTGGTCGCGCTGGTCATCATGCGTCGTGGCGATTCCCGTTTTACCTACGATACGCAGCATGGAACGGCCCCGCGCGCCACCGAGGGCGAGGGCAATACCGCGGCGACCGCCTTTAAGGGCCGCTTTTCCATCCTCACCACGGGTGTGGGCGCGATGTTTGCGGCGCTCGCCGTCAAGCTGTGGGGCATGCAGATGGTCTCGTCGGACTATTACGAGAAGCAGGCTAATAGCAATCAGACTCGCACCGTTACCACTCCCGCTGTGCGCGGCCGCATCCTCGACCGCAATGGCGTGGCGCTTGTCCAGAACCGTCCCTCACTTGCTGTCGTGGCCTACCGCGACCTTGCCGAGGATGAGGTTCTGGTTCGCCATCTTGCCAACGTGCTTGGAATGCCTTACGTGGCGGTCCTTCGCAATATTCAGGACAATACAGAGGGCGCTCAGAGCCTGCATACCATCGCGACGGACGTCCGTCGCTCCACGGTTGCCTATATTCAGGAGCATGCCGGCGAGTTCCCGGGCGTCAAGATTGCCGAGCGTACCGAGCGCCAGTATCCATATGGCGAGACGGCATGCCATATCTTGGGCTATACCGGCACCATTACCTCCGAGCAGCTCGAGGCCCAGAATAAGAAAACCTCTGGCGATGATGATGCTTCTGCTGGCAAGATTACGTACCAGTCGGGCGATATCGTGGGCCAGGCGGGCGTTGAGAGCTACTACGAAAACCTGCTGCAGGGTATTCGTGGCGAGCAGACCGTCAAGGTCGATGCCTCGGGCAATGTGACCGGTCAGGCCGGTGCCGTGCCTGCGAAGGCCGGCTCCGACATTAAGCTCACGCTCGACCTTAAGATCCAGCAGGCCTGCGAGACGGCGCTGGCGAGCGCTATCGAGCTTGCCAAGACCACTGGCTACAGCAATGCCGGCAACGGCGCTGTGGTGTGTCTCGATCCCAACAATGGCGAGATCTTGGGCATGGCGAGCCAGCCCAAGTTCGATCCGTCCGTCTTTATCGGCGGCGTCTCAAATGACGTGTGGACCGAGCTCAATGATGACAAGGGTTCGCACCCGCTGCTCAACCGCGCCATTAGCGGACAGTACATGTCGGCCTCGACCATCAAGCCGCTCTCGGCACTGGCCGGTCTTGAGTTTGGAACCTACACGTCGGGGCAGACGACCAACTGCACGGGCTATTGGACGGGCCTGGGCAAGTCATGGGGTAAGTACTGCTGGCTGCATTCCGGTCACGGCACTATGACGCTGCAGTCCGGTATCGCTAACTCCTGCGACCCCGTGTTCTACGATATGGGCAAGGCGTTTTTCTACAACGACCAGCATCCCGAGGGCCTGCAAGAGGTCTTTCGTCGTTGGGGTCTGGGCAAGACCTGCGGCATCGATCTGCCAAGTGAGGGCACCGGTCGCATTCCCGACGCCAAGTGGAAAGAGTCGTACTTTACCGACGCCTCGGCCGAGGACCGCAAGTGGAATGCCGGCGATATGACTAACATCGCTATC
The DNA here is from genome assembly GCA_902490095.1 of uncultured Collinsella sp. Classification (GTDB taxonomy): domain Bacteria; phylum Actinomycetota; class Coriobacteriia; order Coriobacteriales; family Coriobacteriaceae; genus Collinsella. Next base: position 240 of record CABUCQ010000085.1, on the reverse strand, counting down.
GGCCAGGGCGACATTTTGGTGACGCCGCTGCAGATGGCCTGCGCTTACATGGGTCTTGCCAACGGCGGCAAACAGTATGTGCCGCATGTGTTCTTGTCTGCTGTCTCGCGTGATGGCGACGGCGATGCCTACAAATACAACGGCAAGGGCAAAAAGAAGCGCCTTGAGGCTCAAATTAACAACGATGCCGACCTGGCGCTGGTCCGCGACGGAGCCGGGGATGCAGAAGGCCTGCAGGCC
>CABUCQ010000084.1 GCA_902490095.1 uncultured Collinsella sp. | reverse complement strand
CTGGGTACCGCTGAGCTCGCCTAAGAGTTTGCAGCTTCCGTGAGGGTCAAGTATTTACGTAGACCTCATGGGAAACATACAGTTCTCCCTAACCTGGGGTAAACTGGCTGATGGTAATTTTGGGATGCCGGTCTGGCGATCGGCATCCCATTTAGGTTAATCCCTAGATAGGGGAGTGGTATGGGTAAGTACATCGTTAAACGTGTGCTTCAGTTCATCCCGGTGTTTTTGGGCGTTACGCTGATTCTGTTCGCCCTCCAGAATATCGTGCCGGGAGATCCGATCAAGCTGATCGGTGGAGACAAGGCTCTGTCCCCCGAGGTGGAGCTTCAGCTTCGCGTTCGCTATCACCTGGTCCAGACGGACGATGACGGCAACGCGATCCTTGACGAGAACGGCGACCCCGTTCAAACGTCGCTCGTGGACCGTTACTTGTATTACATGAACGGCCTGCTTCATGGCGATCTGGGCAATTCGTATCAGCGCAAGCTGCCGGTTACGGAAATCTTTGCCCAGAAGTATCCGTATACGGTCAAACTTGCCGCGTGCGCCATCGTGCTCGAGGCAATTATGGGTATCGGTGCGGGTATCATTTCGGCGGTAAAGCGTTATTCCTTCTGGGATATTTTGGTAACGCTCACCACGTCGATCCTCGTTGCGGTCCCGGCCTTCTGGCTCGGTATGTTGCTGCAGCTGTTCTTTGGCGTCATCCTCAAGGACGCCACGGGCGGTGCAATCTCCATGCCGATCTCGGGTGCCGGCGGTTCCAGCTCTCAGTATCAGGATTGGATGCACTATGTGCTTCCGACCATTACGCTGGCTTCGGTTTCGACCGCTTATGCTGCGCGCATCATGCGCTCGCAGCTGCTTGACGTCATGAACCAGGATTACATCCGTACGGCAAAGGCCAAGGGTCTCTCCAATCGCGCGATCATCGTCAAGCATGCGCTTAAGAATGCACTCATCCCCGTCGTTACCTATATTGGTGTCGACTTTGGCGGCATGCTTTCGGGCGCCATCCTGACCGAGACGGTCTTTAACTGGCCCGGTATCGGCTATGAGGTCTATCGCGCCATTAGCATGCGTGACTGGCCCATCGTTATGGGCGGCGTTACGCTAATCGTTGTCGTCGTCATGGTGATCAACCTGCTCGTCGACATTAGCTATGCATTCCTCGACCCGCGCATCCGCCTTGGCGGTCCGTCGGATAAGGCCTAAGGGAGGTACGTCTCATGCAGGAAACTGATTCTCAGTCTCAGGAGCAGGCTACCGCCACCAAGGTCGCATCTGCTCCCGCCAAGTCCCGCACGCTGTGGGGCGACGCTTTTAAGCGTCTTCGTAAGAACAAGCTCGCCGTTATCGGTGTCTGCTGGATCATCATCGTCGTTGTGGTTGCCCTGACCGCAGATCTGTGGGCTAAGCCCTGGCTCGGTTCGCCGACGGCTTCCGATTCGACCACCATGGCCGAGACATCGCTACTGGCTCCGTGTGCCGAGCACCCGTTTGGCACCGATGCCCTCGGTCGCGACATTCTCGTCCGCGTTATCTACGGTGCACGCGTTTCGCTTTCTGTCGGTATCATGGCCACCGCCATCTCCACATTGATCGGCCTGGTCATGGGCGCCCTGGCCGGTTTCTACGGCGGCATTTGGGATACGATCATCATGCGCTGTGCGGACATCTTCCTGGCGTTCCCGTACGTGCTGTTCGTTGTCGCCATGATCGCCGTTATCGGCCGTGGTCTTCAGAACGTCTTTATCGCCATCGGCATTCTTGGCTGGCCTTCGATTGCGCGCGTCTTCCGCTCTGCAATCTTGACGGTCAAGGAAAACGACTATGTTGATGCAGCGCGCGCGATGGGTGCATCTGATGCTCGTATCGTCGTGCGTCACATCTTCCCGAACTCCGTCGCCTCCATCGTGGTCTACGCGACCATGAACATTGGTGGCGCCATTCTGACCGAGTCCGCTCTGTCCTTCCTCGGCATGGGCGTTATTCCGCCTACGCCTTCGTGGGGCTCCATGATTCAGGACGGTCAGCAGTATCTTCTGACCGCTCCCTGGATGATGATCATGCCCGGTCTGGCAATTCTCTCGACGGTGCTCGCCTTCACCCTGCTGGGTGACGGTCTGCGCGACGCCCTCGACGTCAAGATGAAGGACGCATAAGGATGAAGAAGAACAAGAACTATGTGGACCTGAAGGACCAGCCGGTTCCTGAGGGCCAGCATCTGCTCGAGGTCGATGACCTTAAGATGTATTTCCACACCGAGGATGGCGTTGTTCGCGCTGTCGACGGTGTCTCCTACACGCTCGATCGCGGCGAAACCCTGGGCGTCGTCGGTGAGTCCGGCTCCGGTAAGTCCGTGACCGCCATGACCATCATGGGCCTCATCTCGATGCCTCCGGGAAAGATCGAGGGCGGTGACGTTCGCTATCGCGGCCGCTCCATCCTCGAAATGACCGAGGAAGAGATGCAGCACATTCGCGGCAACGATATCGCGATGATCTTCCAGGATCCTATGACCTCCTTGAACCCGGTCTATAAGATCGGCAGGCAGGTGGGCGAGGGTCTTCGTCTGCACCGTGGCTACTCCAAGCAGGAGGCGCTCAAGCGTGCCACCGAGCTTTTGGACCTCGTGGGTATCCCCGAGCCCGAGAAGCGCGTCAATGAGTATCCGCACCAGTTCTCTGGCGGTATGCGTCAGCGAGTCATGATTGCCATGGCCCTTGCCTGCGATCCCGATATTCTGATTGCCGACGAGCCCACGACTGCCCTGGACGTTACCATCCAGGCTCAGATTATCGAGCTCATGCAGGAGATGCAGGAGAAGAACGGCAACGCCATCATCATGATTACCCATGACCTGGGTGTTGTCGCCGATATGGCCGATAAGATCATGGTTATGTACGCCGGCCGCCCCGTTGAGTTCGGTACTGCTGAGGAAATCTTCTACGAGAGCCGCCACCCCTACACCTGGGGTCTTATCCGCTCCATCCCGGAGCAGGCAATCGAAGAGAAGAAGCCGCTGACGCCGATTCACGGCAACCCGCCTTCGCTCATGAACCTGCCTGAGGGCTGCGTCTTCTCTCCTCGTTGCCCCTACGCGACGGACAAGTGCCGCAAGCAGCGCCCTGAGCGCGTTGTCACCGAGTCCGGTCACTATTCTGCGTGCCACTATTCCGATGACCCCGAGTTCCTCAAGAACGCTCCTGAGACGTCCCGTACGCGCAAGGATTCCAAGAAGGGAGGCGAGGCGTAAATGGCAGACAATAACGAGCGCACTCCACTGCTGAAGGTCGAGCACCTCTCCAAGGAGTTTCCCGCAGAGTCCGGCATGTTCGCCAAGCGTTTTTCCAAGCGCGTCGTCTCTGCTGTAAACGACATCTCTTTTGAGATTTATCCTGGCGAGACCTTTGGTCTGGTTGGCGAGTCTGGTTGCGGTAAATCCACCACGGGCCGCACTATCATGCGTCTGACCAAGCCGACCGCCGGCAAGGTGTTCTTCCAGGGCAAAGATGTTGCCGAGATGAGCAAGCATGAGATCAAGGACATGCGTCGTGAGATGCAGTTTATCTTCCAGGATCCTTATGCTTCGCTCAACCCTCGTATGACCATCGGTGAGATTGTCTCCGAGCCCATGACCATTCATGGTGTGGGTACCAAGGAGGAGCGCATTGAGCGCGTCCGTGAGCTTCTCGACGTCGTTGGACTGAACCCCGAGCACATCAACCGCTATCCTCATGAGTTCTCGGGCGGCCAGCGTCAGCGTGTCGGTATTGCCCGCGCTTTTGCGCTGAAGCCCAAGCTGATTATCTGTGACGAGCCGGTATCCGCTCTGGATGTGTCCATTCAGGCCCAGGTTCTGAACCTGCTCAAGGAACTGCAGGACAAGTTCGGTACCGCGTATCTGTTTATCGCACACGACCTGTCCGTCGTACAGCACATCTCCGATCGCGTTGCCGTTATGTATCTGGGTAAGATGGTCGAGGTTTCGGACTGGAAGACGCTCTATAGCGAGCCTCACCATCCGTACACGCAGTCGCTGCTGTCTGCCGTGCCGGTTCCCGATCCTGATATCCAGAAGACCCGCAAGCGCATCATCCTCGCTGGCGATCCGCCGTCGCCGCTGGATCCGCCGACCGGCTGCCGTTTCCACACGCGTTGCCCGATCGCGCAGGGTATCTGCTCCGAGAAGCTCCCCGAGTTTAAGGAAGTTGCACCGGGTCACTGCTGCGCCTGTCACTTCGCGGAGCCGTTCCCGATCAAGGAATCGCACATCGACCTGTAGCCGGTTGTTATCGTTTGGGCCCGTGCTGGACTTAGCTTTCAGAACGTCCTCGACCATGGAAACCCCCTTATCCTGCTCCTTCGGAGCCGCGGATAAGGGGGTTTCCTGGTCTGCGGAATGTTCTGAAAACTAAGTCCAGCACGGGCCCTGTGTTACCACTGCAGAGGGGTGCGATTCCTTGATCGCTCACTTAATCTAATGGGAAAGATAGCGAGGCCGGAGCTTTAGCTCCGGCCTCCTTATATAAGGGCTCGGCAAAGCCGAGCCACTAAATTTATATCAGCTCCCAGAACATGTTTGAGAACTGTGCCTGAAGTATGTATTTGCAGGCCCCGAATCGGTGTTGCCTCCCGGCGCATTCCGCAGGGGGAGCGATATTTTGCAGCACGAAGTGCGAAGCAAAATATCGCTCATGCCCAAGGACGCGCCGGGAGGCAACACCGATTCGGGGCCGAACATATAGATCTACCAGCGCATTTACAAATTCGTAAACTTTTTTGAAAAAAGTGCTTGCACAGTTCTCGAATCATAGGTTATTATCTTCCTCGTTGAACGCGCGGGTCCAACAAAACGAACTGCGAATCAACAACATAGCATGTCGGAGTGGCGGAATTGGCAGACGCGCTAGCTTGAGGTGCTAGTGACCGCTTTTTGGTCATGCGGGTTCAAGTCCCGCCTCCGACACCATCGCATTTGAGAAGCCTCTTCGGAGGCTTTTTTGTTACCGATAGACGGTGAGGTTCACGATGGAAACGCTTGAGCGCAATGAGTGGGCGGACGTTGCCCAATTGGTCGAGATCACGAGCGATGCTGTCATTATCTGCGAGCTCGACGGAACCATTTTGCATGTAAATAATCGCTTGCTCGACTTGATGTGCGAGGAGCGTTCCGATGTGATCAACGGGGACGTTAAAGACCTCTTGTACTCGTCGGCTTTTGAACGCGCGACAGAGCATCGGCTTCCTTTTGAGACCAATGGAACAAAGAGCGAGTTGATGCTCAAGTTAAGTGACGGATCGTTTATTCCCGTCCTGGTTTGTGCCGGCTCGGTTACGCCGCCTCGAATCTTTGGCCGCCGTGCGCCGCGCGTTCTGGTGGCACTCCATAGCATCGAAGAACAGTATTCGCACGACCGTCAGCTCAAGCGTGCGCTTTCGGAGCTTAGAGTGGCGAATAAGCGTCTCTCGGGTACATTGTCGGTCATTATGAGCACGGTGGGCTCCGATGAGCTGCCCAGTTTGTTAGATATCGTTTTGAACCAGCTTGTAGGAACGCTCGATGCTTCGGGTGCCGCTATCTATTTTTCTGAGAGCGGCGGTTTTAAGCTTCGCGGTGTCTCCAAGGAGCTGCACGACAGCTACCTGCCCGAGTTTTTGCCGTATGGCGCTGGAATTCCGACGTATGTTCTTCGCGAGTCGCGTGCCTGTCGCTTGTCGATTCAACAGGACCTTGAGGGTGATAGGGCTGCCTCCGGTATGTTCATGGACCTGGACAATCGTTCTAAGCACCTGTTGCGCGTGCAGGATATGCCTCCGTACCGCAGCGAGATCTGTCTTCCCGTTTTTTACGGTACGCAGATCCTTGGCGTGCTGGAAGTTGGTTGGAAGCGCCCTCAGGCACCGCTCGCCTATGACGTTAATGTACTCGAGGTCATTTGCGATTACCTGTCTATCCAGCTGGTCGGCATGGCATCGAGCCTTCGCTCTCGTCGCACGGCCGAGCTTGGCCGCTCGCTCAATGTCTTACGTGATGAGTTGTTTACCTTTCTAGACGATTCCGCCGCGGCTACCCAGGCTATATCGTCCGAGATTTGCAATATGCTCAACTGTCATTTTTGCCCTGTTGAGTATGACGCCAGTCTGGGCTCCTATGTCATAGATTTTGAAGGCGGCAGTCGCGTTGCTTTGCCGGACGATCCCGAGAAACTTTTCTTTTCCACGACGGCGCCAGCGGCACGTCTGGGGGCTGGACCTGATGGCTTTGAGGCATCTGTTTTGGGAGGTACGAGTGCCGAGGACCTTAAACACGTCCGTATAACTCGCGTTGACGAATCGATGCCTATGGGAGGCTGGCTTAGGGCGCATGGTCTGCCTTGTCAAGGTCTCTACGTCGACTCCGGCATCGAGGCGGGGCGCCCGCGCTCTGAGGGTGATGGCAAGCACAGTAACGACGCGATTGTTCCTGCTTCTGTTGCGAAGAGCCCGACGACGCGCGTACTGCTGCTTCGTGATGGCAGCCAAGAGCCGATTGATGATCTTGAATATGACTACCTGGTGCACTTGGCGCATGACTTTGAACTGATCTACGAGGGCGAATCTCAAAAGCGCGAGGAGCGCCATATCGCTCAGACCCTCCAGATTGGCATGAGAAATTCGCTTGGTGACGTTCCGGGTATCGCGACCGATTCGGTATACCTTTCGGCAACGAATTCGGCGTTGGTTGGCGGCGACTTCTATACTCTTGTCCGTCTTCCCGACGATTGCGCCGTTATGATTTTGGGCGATGTATCCGGCAAAGGAATCGAGGCGGCGTCGATGTCAGCGCTCGTCAAGACGGCGCTGACGGCCTATGCCTGGGAGGGTGCTGGGCCCGCCCGTATGGCCCGCTCGCTAAATAGCATGCTCATGGGCTTTTCGAGGGTCGAGACGTTCGTGACGGCGTTTATCGCCAAGATTGATCTTAAAGCGGGTCGCGCTACCTACTGCTCTGCGGGACATCCTCCCACTATGGTCATTAGACCGTCGTCGACGCCGCTTGGCGGCGGAGAAACCCGAGGGGGAGAAGTGGAGCTCCTTGGGTGCCAATCGGGCGTGATCGGTGCCTTTGAGAGCATGGTGTACGAGACAGGCGTGTTTACGTTCGCTCCTGGTGACATGCTATTCATGTATACCGACGGAGCAATCGAAGCACGTGATCGCTCGGGTGCTTTCTTTGGCGAGCAGCGCCTTCGTGACCTTTTGCTCTCTGTCTCGGGTGAGGGTGTATCGGGAATCTGCGGTAAGGTCTTGGGAGAGCTTGACCGCTTTACCGAGTCGGCGCTGGACGATGACATTGCGCTGGTTTCCCTTGAGTTTTTACGGGGTCGATCGTAGACCGCGATACTTGACGGGCAAAATCTGCGCAGCTGCAGATATGTATGCATCGAGCGAGCTCTTTTGGGGAACCATGGTCGTATGAATGAGTGGAATGACATAGCGGTTTTGACGCCACCGGGTGATGTCGACATCGCCTCGGTGTCCGTGCTGCGCCGACGGTTGGATAATCTGATCGACCGGGGCGTGCGTCGCGTTGTCATCAATTGCCAGGCCGTGGGCTTTATCGACTCGACGGGTTTGGCGTTTTTGCTTACACGTGCCAGAGAGCTCATGAGGCGAGAGGGCCTGCTTTCGCTCGTTAACGCCTCCGATGAGGTCATTCGCTTTTTGGAGATTGCCCGACTTGTCGACATCCTTCATGTTGCGGGTCCGGCGCGTGAGTCGATTCCCGCTATTCCGGTGGGAGAGTTGCCACGATGGAGCAAGAGCGTCGAGGTCCGACAGGGTATCGAGAATCTTCCATACTATCGACATCGCATCGCCGAACTCCTTGAATCGCTTCCGTTGCGCCGCGACGAGCGCTACGATGTCGCGTTGGCGTCGGGGGAGGCGCTGGGTAATGCCTATGACCATGCGGGCGGTATCGGGTGCGTCCTGACGGTTCAGGCCTATGGCGATCGCGTCGTGGTTGAGGTGCTTGATCGGGGTGCCGGCTATTCTATCGATGGAGCGAGCGAACCGGTCGCATCTGAGGAACGCGGCCGTGGTATCAAGCTTATGCGTATGCTTGTCGATAACGTGGAGGTTGCTCGTCGCACAGACGGCACCGGCACGCGCGTGCAGATGGTGAAGCTATTTAGCGGAGCACTGGAATCGCGTGCCTAGCCAATCGCTTTAGCGCGTTTAGCCACCAAGAACACGCGGCCGGCAACTTTTTTGAAAAAAGTACTTGCGTCTTTTGGATAACTCGCGTAAATTAATAACCCGCAAGCGGACATGGCTCAGTTGGTAGAGCACAACCTTGCCAAGGTTGGGGTCGCGGGTTCGAGCCCCGTTGTCCGCTCCATTGCATTTCCGGACCGTTTAGGCGGTCCTTTTTCGGCGAAGTGGCCAAGTGGTAAGGCAGAGGCCTGCAAAGCCTTTACCCCCGGTTCGAATCCGGGCTTCGCCTCCAGGCAACATCCGGGCGCTCCGGCGCCCGTTTTGTTTTACATATGCGGACATGGCTCAGTTGGTAGAGCACAACCTTGCCAAGGTTGGGGTCGCGGGTT
>CABUCQ010000083.1 GCA_902490095.1 uncultured Collinsella sp. | reverse complement strand
CATCTTCATGACGATTGGCGTCGCCCGCGTGGCGCTTGCCGGCGTTACAGCCCAGGTGCTCAACAGCAACGCCGAGCTCACCAACACGCTCGAGAAGGCGACCGATGAGAGCTCTGACCTTGAGGTCATGCACTCTGTTTATGGTGCCGATACGCGCATTCGCGATCTTGCGGGTGCTTATGGCATGGTGGAGCCCAGCGAGAGCGTTACACTTGACTTTTCGCAGGATGCAGCCGCGGGCGCCAACGCGACCGCGACCGCTCAGTAGCAAGACGGTAGCTGAGTATGACAAATGACTATCGCCGCGGTTCCGATGGGGGCCGCGGTTCTGGACGTCCCTCGTTGCGGGGACGTTCTGGTTATCAAGGAACGGGTCGGCAATCTTACAACGCCGGGCAGTCCCGTGGCAACGACCCGGCGTCGCGACTTCGCGGCTCGGGCGGCCCTCAAGTGCATAACAACAGGTCGCGCAAGAGTTCGTCGACCGAATGGCTCACAGGCGCGCCTCTGCCTCGCCGCAAAGCCGTCATGGGATTCATTGGGTTTGGCTTGGGCTTGGGCGTCTTTCGCCTTGCCGACTATCAAATTGTTGAAGCCGATAAACTGCGCGAGCGTGCCGATGCGCGCCGCCTGCTTGCGCAGACCCTCTATGCCAAACGCGGCACCATCTACGACCGCAACGGTAACGTGCTGGCGTCGTCGGTCGAATGTCGCAACATCGCCGTGAACCCGCAGCTTGTCGAGGATGTCGACAAGACGGTGTCGGCGCTGGTCAAGGCAACTGGGATCGATAAAAAGACCTGCCGCAAGCTCGTCGAGTCCGATGGCACCTGGGTGTATATCAAGCGCCAGGTGGACGAAGACGATGCTGCGGCGCTGGAGAAGAAGAACCTGCCCGGCGTGCTTTTTGAGCAGGCCATGAAGCGCGTATATCCATACGGCAATCTGGCATCGCAGGTGCTGGGTGTAGTGAATGTAGACAACGACGGCTTGACGGGTCTCGAGAAGCAATACAACAAGCTTCTGACCGGTACGAACGGTTCTCTTGTGCGCGAGCGCGCGAGGGACGGCAGCTATATCGCGGGCGGTGCCTATAAAAAGGTGGCTGCGGTCGACGGCGTTGATATCGTGACGACGCTCGACGTCAATATCCAGCGTGCGGCTGAGGATGCCCTGGCAGAGGCAGTTGAGAAGACTAAGGCCAAGAACGGCTCGGCGCTGGTCACCGATCCTACGACAGGCGAGATCTTGGCAGCCTGCTCGTATCCGACTTACGACCAGACCGATCTGGAAAACGCCAAGACCGAGGATATGAACTTGCGCCTGGTCACCGACGCCTACGAGCCCGGCTCGGTCTTTAAGACGCTCGTGGCGGGCGCCGGCTTCGACTTGGGCGTCGTGCGATCGAGTACGTCGTTTGAGGTGCCGGCGAGCATCAAGGTGGGTGACGATACCGTCACCGACGCCGACAAGCGCGACTATGCCATGACCATGGATGTGCGCGAGATGATGCGCCGTTCGTCCAACGTGGGCTTTGTCCTGGTGGGGCGCAAGATCGGTGCCGACGACTTTGCCGCCTATGTGGACAAGTGGGGCATCGGTCACAGCTCCGGTGTCGATTTTCCGGGCGAGAGCCTGGGCATCGTCAAGGAGCGTGACCAGTATGACGGCGCCACGCTGGGATCGATGAGCTTTGGACAGGCGCTGTCCGTCTCGCCGATTGAGATCGCACGTGCCGTGGGCGGCATCGCCAACGGCGGCGTGATGATGACCCCGCACTTCTATAAGTCCAGCAAAGGCGACGAGAAGGACTGGGGCGAAGGCGAACGCGCGATTTCTGAGGACGCCGCATCCCAGGTGACATCGTGCATGCAGACGGTCGTGTCCGAGGGAACGGGCGTTGGCGGCGCGGTTGACGGCTATGACGTGGCGGGTAAGACCGGTACGGCCGAACGAGCCGACGAGAACGGCGGCTACCTCAAGGAGAACTACATGTCGTCCTTTATGGGCTTTGCGCCGGCACAATCGCCCAAGGTGCTGTGCTATATCACGCTCGACGGAACGCCGAGCGGCTCAGATGCCGCTGCGGTGCCGTTCCAGTCCATTATGGCCAACGCGCTCGACGTGCTGGGTATCCCGCACACGAAGTAGGGGGTTACAATCTTTGGGGCGTGGTTTGTTGTCCCATATGAGGGGTGTTCACATGCCCTGCACCACGCATGCGCGGCGCTGGGATACAATACGCCGATAGCATTATTAGGTTTACAGGGGAGCTGCAATGATAGAGATCGCCGTCAACAACCTCGCGGCCGCAACAGGGGCCCGAACCGTGACGGGAGAAGCCGATCGGGTATGCCGCGGGTGCGTTATCGACTCGCGTCAGGTCGAGGAAGGGACGATTTTCGTCGCCTTTCCCGGTGAAAACGTCGACGGCAATGATTTTGCTTCCCGTGCCGTCCAGTCGGGTGCCGGCGCCGTCGTGATGACGCGTGAGCCCGAGGCCGAGCTGGTCTCGCTGGCGCAGGACAAGGGCTGTGCCATCTTGCTGACCGATGATCCCGAGGACTTTCTGCTGCGTTTGGCGCACGCGTACCGTCTGGAGCTTGGCTGCCTGGTCGTTGGTATTACCGGTTCCATCGGCAAGACGACGACCAAGGACGTGCTCGCCGCCGTGCTCGCCAAGCGCTATCGTGTCTGGGCCACCAAGGGCAATTTCAATAACCTGATCGGCATGCCGCTCACGGTGCTTTCCGCTCCGGCCGATACCGAGGTCCTGGTGCTCGAGATGGGCATGAACCATTTCCACGAGATCGAGCGCCTGTCCCAGTCCGCCAATCCCAACCTTGCCATCGTGAGCAAGATTGGTACCTCTCATATCGGCATTTTGGGTAGCCGCGAGAACATCGCCCGCGCTAAGGCCGAGATTGTCCAGGGTATGTGCGCCGCTGGCGACTTCTTGCCGCTGCTGGTTTTGGGCGGCGAGGACGACTTTACGCCGTTCATTCGCGATACGTTCGCCCAGCCTGCTGGTATCGACGTGATGCTGGCCGGCGTCTCGGACGATGATGAGGTCCGTGCCCGCGACGTTCGAGTTGATGACGAGGGCCGTCCGGTCTTTACGCTCGATTTTGGTCAGGGCGAGACAATCGATACCATGCTTGCCATCCCCGGCGTGCAGTCCGTCCCAAATGCCGTTAAGGCCGCCGCGGTTGCCTATCGCCTGGGCGTGACGCCCGAGCAGATCGATGCTGCCTTTAGAGGCCTCACGATCACCGGTCACCGCCAGGAGATCAAACGCGCCAAGAGCGGTGCCCGCGTCATCGACGATTCCTATAACGCCAGTGCCGAATCCATGGCTGCTGGCCTCGATCTGCTGTGCTCGCTTTCGTGCACGGGGTCTCGCATGGCGATCTTGGGCGAGATGGGCGAGATGGGCGATGAGGCTCCTCGCATGCATGAACTCGTGGGCGCCTATGCCGCCGCCAAGAAGCTCGACATGCTGGCGTGCGTGGGTGGTGAGCTGGCCCAGCTTATGGCCGATGCCGCGCGCATGATGGGCATGGACGAGGACCGCATCCAGGTGTTCTCCGATTATCAGCAGGTGCTCGACCGCATGGGCGGCGCGCTTGAAAAACATGATGTTGTACTGGTCAAGGGTTCCCGCTTTGTTGAGCTCGACCGCTTTGTGGAAGGTGTGTGCTAGCCCATGTTCGGCAATCCCTCGTATCCAACGTATCAGGCTTTTTTGGGGCTTGGCATCGCCGCCGCCATTGCGCTGCTGCTCATGCCGTGGTGGATCAAGCTGCTCAAGGTCGAGGGTATCGGCCAGCAGGTTCGTGCCGACGGCCCCAAGCGTCATTTGGTTAAGCAGGGAACGCCCACCATGGGTGGTGTTGTCATCCTCGTCGCGATCTCGCTGACCTGCCTGCTGATGGGCAAGCTCACCACCGAGCTCGTGCTCGTGCTCCTCGCCACGCTGGCGACCGGCGTGCTGGGCCTGATTGACGACCTGACCTCCGTTACGCATGGGCGCTCGCTCGGTCTGACGCCTCATGCCAAGATGATCGGTCTAACCATTATCTGTGTCACCTTTACGGTACTTGCCGTTAACTGGTGCGGCGTCGCCCCCGAGATTCGTTTTCCCGGCGGCCTGACGATTGACCTCGGTGTTCTTTCGACCACCATCTGCGGCCTTTCGTTCCCGTGGCTCTACATTGTCTTTTGCTGGCTGATGATCGCCGGTCTTTCTAATGCCGTGAACCTGACCGATGGCCTTGACGGTCTTGCTGGCGGCACCTCCATGATTGCCATGCTCGCCATGGCTGCCATGGCGTTTTTGCACGGAGACGTGAACCTGTCCATCTTCTGCACCGCGTGTGCCGGTGCCTGCTTGGGCTTTCTGTGGTTCAACTGCTATCCGGCGAGCATCTTTATGGGCGATACCGGCTCGCTTGCCCTGGGCGCCGCGTTTGCCTGCACGTCCATCATGACCAACACCGAGGTCGTCTCCCTCATCATCGGCGGCCTGTTTATCGTTGAGACCCTGTCGGTCATGATTCAGGTTGTCTACTTCCACTTTACGCACAAGCGCGTCTTCCTTATGGCGCCCATCCATCATCATTTCGAAAAGAAGGGCTGGGCCGAGACCAAGGTCGTCATCCGTTTTTGGATTATCGCTGCGGCCTTTGGTGCCGTTGGCCTTGCTTTGTTCTTCCAGTTGGGATAGTGGTCTTTCATGCCTCTTGCTGATGTCTTTAGCCTGCTCGTTTTGGGTCAGGGCAAATCCGGTCTCGATGTCGCCTGCTGGGCGCTGGCACATCCCGAGCGCGTAAGCGCCGTTACCGTGTATGGCGGCGGCACCTCTGAGCCCAATGACGCCACGCGTGCGCTCGAGGCTGCTGGTGCGTCGTTTGTCTATGGGACCGAACAGGTCGAGGGCGCCTATGACGTATGCGTGACGTGCCCGGGCATCTCGGAGTTCTCGGGCTTCTTTAAGGCCGGGCGCGAGCATGCCGCCCAGATTATGGGTGAGCCCGAGTTTGCCTATCGCCTGTCGCCCGATAACTGGATTGCCATTACGGGCACCAACGGCAAGACGACTACCACGTCGCTGACTGATTATCTGCTCAAGGCTGCCGGTGAGGCCAGCGTAGCTGTCGGCAACATCGGCGAGCCGCCGGTCAACGAGATTGACGGCCGAGCTCATAACGAGTGGTTTGTGGCCGAGCTCTCGAGCTACCAGATTGCTACGACCGCCGAGCTTCATCCTCGCGTGGCGGTGCTGCTCAACATCACTCCCGACCACTTGGGCTGGCATAAGAGCCATAAGAACTATGCGCTTGCCAAGATCAAACTGTTTGACAATATGGTCGATGACGATCTGGTGGTTGTCGACGTCGAAGACGCCGGCATTCACGAGTTCGATGAGTACATCTACACGCCGGGTCATCGCATCTGCAAGGTCGCTTTTGACGAGCCCGAGGGCGAGGATGCCGCCTTTGTGCGCGATGGCAAGATGATCGTGCGCCTGAAGGGCGTCGAGACTCCGCTCATCGCTACATCCGAGCTCAAGATCTCGGGCCATCACAATGTTATCAATGCCCTGTGCGCTGCCACGGCTGCCCTGGCAGTCGGTGCCGATGTCGATGGTGTCTGCCGCGGTCTGGCCTCGTTCCAGCCGCTCGAGCACCGCGTGGAGCCGTGTGGCGAGATTGACGGCGTGCGCTACGTCAACGATTCCAAGGCGACCAACACCGATGCGGTCGAGAAGGCGCTGACGGCATTTCCCGATGACGACGTGATCTTGCTGCTCGGCGGCCACGATAAGGGCACGCCGCTCACGGACTTCGCGCGCGTTGTTATGGATAACGTACGCTCGGTCGTCTGCTTTGGCGATGCGCGCGAGCGCTTCACCGCCGCTATGGACGAGGCCGATGTCGATGGCGATGTGGATATCGCCCAGGCGGATGACCTGCGCGATGCCGTGGACGTCGCCCGTTCGCTGTCGAGCCGTGGCGACGTGATCTTACTTTCTCCTGCCTGCTCTTCGTTCGATGAGTTCTCGGGCTATGAGGAGCGCGGCCGCGTGTTTAAGGACTATGTGGCCCAGCTTGCCGCTGCGGCGAAATCGCAAATGGAATAGGGGTTGCCGGTGAGAGAGGAGAGCCCCCGACAAGGTATGAGGAGGCCCGACTCGGACCGTGCTTCCTCGCGGCGCAGCACACCGCGTTCCGGTCGCGGCGGGCAGTCGTTTAGCGAACGCTATATTGCCGGCGTTCCCGCCCGTATCATGCGCCCCCGTTTGATATTCATGGCCTGCTTGTTTACCTTGGTATGCTTTGGCCTGCTGATGGTGTACTCGGCGTCTTCGGTCGAGGCGCTGCACGAGAATGGCTCGGCGACGTTTTTTCTGGGTCGACAGGCCGCGTTTGCCGTGGTCGGTGTTCTGGCGCTGATTGCCATCGTGCGCGTTTTGCCGGACAGCTGGTTTGGGGAGGATGTGCTCAGGATCTTCCTTATCGGCATGATAGGGCTACTGCTTCTGGTGTTCTTGGTGGGCAGCGGCAGCCGTGGCGCCACGCGCTGGCTCAACATCGCCGGTATTCAGTTCCAGCCTTCCGAGTTTTTAAAGCCATTTGCCATTGCGTATTCGGCCATCATGCTTGATCGCTTCTTTTCGCCCGGTGGCAACATCAACGAATTCCTTCGCAAGATGGGTATCTACCTGGGCATTTCGCTCTTTCTGATCTTTATCCAGCCCGATTTCGGTACTGTCCTGATCATCCTGTTGACCCTCATGTGCATGGCGTTGTTTGCGGGTCTCGACCCCAGATTTATCATCGGCGTGCTAATCTTCGGCATTCTCGTGATCGTGATTGCGCTTGTCGCAGAGCCATACCGTATGGTGCGTATTCAGGTTGCCTTGAACCCTTGGGCCGACGAATATGGTGACGGCTATCAGGCCACGCTTGCCATCATGGCGTTTGCCTCGGGCGGTCTGTTCGGCCGTGGCATCGGCAACTCAACCATGAAGTACTCGTATCTGCCCGAGGCGCACAACGACTACATCCTGGCCATCATTGGCGAGGAAGTCGGTTTTGTCGGAACCGTGCTGTTCTTCTTGGTGTTTGCGATGCTGATCTACTCGGCGTTTCGCATTGCCGAGCAGGCGACCGATCGTCGGGGTGCGCTCATGGCGTCTGGCTCCGCAGTCATTCTCGCGGTGCAGTTTTTGATTAACGCGCTGGGCATCCTCAACGTGTTTCCCATGACGGGCAAACCGTTGCCGTTTATTAGCTACGGCGGCTCTTCGATTATTGTGTCGCTTATGCTCGCCGGTCTGATCCTGCGCGTTTCGTATGAGAGCGCCCGTCGCGATGAGTACGACCGTCGCCGCGAGAGCTTTGCCGTTATGGATGAGAGCACCGCCGGCATGCCCCACGTGCGCGGCGAGCGATCTACGCGTAACGGTTTTACCGTCCTGAATGGCTCTGCGACCGAGCCGGCAGCCCGCCCGCGTCAGCGAACGGCGCCGCAAGGTCGTCCGCAGCGTCCCAGCCCTCGCAACGCGGGCGGCGGATATAATCGAATCGATTTGAACTCGGACCCGTCGGCGCGTCTGCGCACCGACGACCAGGGACCGCGTGTACGAAGGGACTACCATGACCGATAAGATGACCGTTGCTATTGCAGCCGGCGGCACGGCAGGACACATCAACCCCGCGCTCGCCTTGGCCGAAGAGCTGCGTGACCGTGGCCACCACGTTGTGTTCGTGGGCCAGTCGCGCAAGCTCGAGGGTCGTCTGGTCCCCGAGGCTGGGTTTGATTTTGTGCCCATTACGGTCACGGGCTTCGACCGCTCCCGTCCTTGGACCGCGCTGACTTCGCTGTGGCGCGTCAATAAGGCCAAGCGCTCGCTTGCCAGTCATTTCTCAAAGGTTGGCAAGCCCGATACTGCCATCGGTTTTGGTGCCTACGTCGAGGTCCCGCTGCTGGGCTGGTGCAAGGATGCGGGCGTTCCGTATCTGCTGCACGAGCAGAACTCTGTTCCGGGCCTGGCCAATAAGACGATGAGTTCCCATGCCGCCCGCGTGTGCATCTCGGTGCCGGCTGCGCGCTCTGTCTTTGAGCGCGAGGGCGACCCCGAACATGTGCTCATGACCGGTAATCCGGTGCGCCGCTCGGTCATTGAGGGCGATCGCGCCCGCGGCCGCGAGGCACTTGGCGTGCCCGAGGACGCTGTGCTACTGCTTGTCTTTGGCGGTTCGCTCGGTGCCCAGCATCTCAACGAGCGCGTGGCCTCGCTCAAGGGCGAGCTGCTTTCGCGTGAGAATCTCTACATTTTGCATTCGACGGGAGCCGACGGCTTTGAGGACACCGAGCGTGCTTTGGCGCTGACGCCCGATGAGACGAAGCGCTATCGCGTCCAGCCCTACATTGACAACATGGGCGACATGCTAGCTGCAGCTGACCTGGTGCTCTCGCGCTCCGGCGCCTCGAGCGTGGCCGAGATTGCCGCCCTCGCCGTGCCTTCGGTGCTCGTGCCGTATCCGCATGCGACGGCCGATCATCAGACCACCAATGCCCGCTATCTGGTCGATGCCGGTGCTGGCGTGCTCTGCGCCGATGCCGATATCGACACCCGGGCGTTTGCCGATGAGCTGCTGCATCTTATCGATGATGCGCAGGCGCGCGATGCCATGCGTCAGGCGGCGCGCGGGTTGGCTCAGGACCGCGCCGCCGCACTTTTGGCCGATGCAGTAGAGGGTTTGCGTTAGTTAGACGGGATATCGAGCTTGCGCTCGCGCGGATG
>CABUCQ010000082.1 GCA_902490095.1 uncultured Collinsella sp. | reverse complement strand
GGCGGGCCCTGCGATGTCCGGTCTTCGGCGGATTACTGGCTGGGGGAATTAATGGCGCGCTTCGCGCGTTTGGAAGGGGCTTCGTGCTGCGGAATGCATTCAGAGGGAAACCCGTCGGGTCCCTTCGTCCTCGGTCTTCAGGGATTGGGGCTGAAGGGATTAAAGTGCGCTTCGCGTCCAATGCGGAGTGCGGCGAGGGCTTCTTGCGTCCTGCGGAGTGTGCCTAAAAGTAAACTAATGGCGGGCCCTGCGATGTCCGGTCTTCGGCGGATCAGCCGCTGGGTGAGGGTGGTGCTTGGGGCGACGTGCAAAAAAAGGAGTTTTCAGCAGCCAAAGATTGGTGCATAAGGCTATGGGTGACGTTTGCGGCCCCTGTTGATGCTTTTGCACGACGATTGGGCTTTGGTGATATTCATATATGGCTGGTTTCTCGCCGCATGCTATTCAGATGGGTCGAGTCATGAGGACTATCTACTTTTTGAAAGACTTTTGACACCAAAATCTTATCTCGCGATGCTGAATACTCGCAAAAATGCACGCTCCGGAGGGCACTACCCTGTTACGGCTAGAAATCCATGCGCCATTTTATGCAATTAATTAACGCATTTATGCAAAATGGCTTACGTGCGTACGTCTCGGGGTAGATGTTTACCTCGGCGCTGCGTAAGTCATCCTGTCTGTAGTGTCTTTGACAGGCGGCCGCGGTCCCGTTTGGGATCGCGGCAGCTTTGTTGTGGGTCAAATATGAACGTTGTGTTAATGAGTCGGTGGACGGTGGTGTTTTTCGGTGAGCGGCGTATCCTTCCAACGGTTTATCTAGTGTGTCAGTTGAAAGGAAGAGGGCGCTCGTCATTGTTTGAATGTGAACTACCGTTTGACCACAAGACGTTGCATCTGGAGCTCGAGGATAAGAACTTCACGGGTGTGATGGAAGGTCACCAAAACGAGTTTAAGACTACAAAATCGCAGGAAGAGCTGGTGGAGGAGTCGCTTGCCAACCCTTATGGCTCGCCTTCACTCGAGGAGCTTTGTGCTGGCAAGAAGGATATCGTCATTATTAGCTCCGATCATACGCGTCCCGTTCCCTCGCGTGTGACGATGCCTATTCTGCTGCATCACATCCATTCTGCTGCGCCCGAGGCTCGCGTGCGTATTCTGGTTGCTACGGGTATGCATCGTCCGTCGACGCACGAGGAGCTCGTCAACAAGTACGGCGAGGAGATCGTTGCCAACGAGGAAATCGTTATGCACGTCGCGACTGACGACAGCGTGATGAAAAAGATCGGCACCCTGCCTTCTGGTGGCGAGTGCATCATCAACAAGATTGCTGCCGATTGCGATCTGCTGCTTGCCGAGGGCTTTATTGAGCCGCACTTCTTTGCCGGTTTCTCTGGCAGCCGCAAGTCCGTCCTGCCTGGTATCGCCAGCTACAAGACCATCATGTACAACCACAACGGTCAGTTTGTGAACGATTCCCATTCGCGTGCCGGCAACCTGTGCCACAACCACGTGAGCGAGGACATGTTTGCCGCTGCCGAGATGGCTCACCTTGCCTTTGTGCTCAACGTGGTGCTCAACGGCAAGCACGAGGTCATCGGCTCCTTTGCCGGCGACATCCACAAGGCGCACGAGGCTGGCTGCGAGTTCGTGAAGAGCCTTGCCGGCGTTGAGCCCGTCGAGTGCGAGATTGCCATTACCACCAACGGCGGCTACCCGCTCGACCAGAACATCTATCAGGCCGTGAAGGGCATGTGCTCTGCCGAGGCTACGCTTCCCGAGGGCGGCGTGATCATTGATGTCGCCGGTTGTGCCGACGGTCACGGCGGCGAGGGCTTCTATCACAACATCGCCGACAACGACCCGGCGGAGTTTGAGCGCGCCTGCATCGACCGTCCTAAGGACGAGACCCTGCCCGATCAGTGGACGAGCCAGATTTTTGCCCGCATCCTGGCGCATCACCCTGTGATCATGGTCACCGACCTGTGCGATCACCAGATGCTCAAGGATATGCACATGACGCCGGTCAACACTATCGAGGAGGCGCTCAAGCTCGCCTTTGAGATGAAGGGTGCCGATGCCAAGGTTGCCGTCATCCCCGATGGCCTGGGTGTTGTCGTCGCGCAGCACTAGTGCGTGGCCTAAAACGAATCGTTTTTAACCGACAAGAAAGATAAGGTTTTATGCTTACCAAACTCCTCTGCGAATTCGGCGCAACTGCCCTCATGATCATCTTTGGCGTGGGCGTGCACTGCGATACCGTGCTCAAGGGCACCAAGTATCAGGGCTCCGGCCACATGTTTGCCATCACCACTTGGTCTTTTGGCATCTCGGTCTGCCTGTTTGTCTTTGGTGGTGCCGTGTGCATGAACCCCGCCATGGTGCTTGCCCAGTGCATCGTAGGCCTGGTGCCGTGGAGCAGCTGCATCCCCTTCATGATCGCCGATATGCTCGGCGGCTTTGTGGGCGCCGTAATCGCTTGGCTTATGTATGCCGATGAGTTCAAGGCTTCCGATGGCGTCGTCGATCCCATTGCCCAGCGCAATATCTTCTCGACCAACCCCACCACCGAGGGTACGAACTATGCTCGTAATTTCTTCTGCGAGGCTATCTGCACTTTTGTGTTCATCAGCGCCATCCTTGCTGCTGCTAACCGTGCTGGCGAGAACGTCCTGATGCTCGCTATCTGCGTCGGCCTGATCGTTTGGGCCGTTGGCATGGGCATGGGCGGCATCACCGGCTTCGCCATGAACCAAGCCCGTGACCTTGGTCCTCGCATGGCCTATCAGGTGCTGCCGATCAAGAACAAGGCTGACAACAACTGGAAGTACGGCCTGCTTGTTCCTGGCATCGCTCCGTTTGTCGGTGCCGCTCTGGCCGCGCTGTTTGTGCACGGTTTCTTGGGCATGTTCTAGTCTGAGGCTACATAGTTGTCCGCTGGCCGCATGGGGTAACTTCCCAGCGCGTCCTCGGACATGCAAAAAGGCTCGCTGCGCACTTTGTGCGGCGAGCCTTTTTGCGTCCTGCGGAATGCGCTGGGAAGTTACCCCATGCGGCCAGCTGCGGGGTCTTTGTTGCGTTCGTATAAGCAACCCAACATATATCTGAATTTGGATGGGAGGGGCTTGTTGCTGTTGGGGGGCATTGAAGCGCGAGTGATACTTTGGGATGCGTGGCGCCCTGGGTTGGGGCGATGCTTTGGGGTGAGCTTCTTACTTAGCCGAAGAGGGGTTTTATGGCTGAGAGGTAGTCTTTGGCTACGTCGGCTTTGTCTGCTTGGAAGTTGTGCCAGGCCCACCATTGGACGGTGGCTACGAAGCTTGAGGCTATGTGGTGTAGTAAGAAGCTGCGGTCCATGGTGCCGGCGGGGCCTGTGGGGTCGGCGGGGACGGTTTCGGCTGCTCGTGACATGATGGTCTTGCGGAGACAGTCGGCGAAGACGCGCGAGCCGGCTCCGGCTACGAGGGCTCGAACGCCCTGACGGCGTTCCCAGAGGTTGTTGAGGATATGCTCGACTTGCACGAGTGGGTCGTCGAGCGGCGTACCGTCATCGTCGAGGGCGTGGGTGCAGATATCGCTCACGAGCGCGGCGAGTAGGTCATCTTTGCTCTTAAAGAGGCCATAGAATGTCGCGCGGCCTACGTGAGCGCGCGCGATGATGTCTCCGACGGTGATCTTGCTGTAGTCTTCCTCGCGCAGGAGCTCAGAGAATGCCGCGACGATGGCGGCGCGGCTTTTTTCTTTGCGGGCATCCATGGCTATGCATCCACGTAAACGAGCAGACAACGGAGCGTGCCGGAGCAACCCTCGTAGGGGCGCTTGCCGGCGCCGTAGCCGACGGCTTCGATGTGGTAGCGTGAGGGCAGTTGGTCGGACGTACGCAGCGCGGTGACGATGGCGGCGCCCGTGGGCGTCACGAGCTCGCCGGCGACCGGTGCGGGCGTGAGGGCGATATTGCCCGCCTGGCACAGGTTGACGACAGCGGGGACGGGAATGGGCATAAGGCCGTGGGCACAGTGGATGGTGCCGTGGCCCTCGGAGAGCGACTCGACGACAATATCCTCGATGCCCAGGTCATCGAGGCAGATGGCGACCGAGCAGATGTCAACGATGGAGTCGACGGCGCCCACCTCGTGGAACAGGACAGTGTCGGGCGTTTTGCCGTGGGCCTTGGCCTCGGCGGCGGCGAGCGCGGTAAAGATGGCGAGCGCACGACGCTTAGCGCCGTTGCTCATCTGCGAGCCGTCGATGATCGTCGTGACATCGGCCAAAGAGCGGTGGTGATGGTGGTGGGCGTGATGGTGACCCTCGTGACCATGGCCGTGGGCCTCATGGTCATGCTCGTGGCAGTGCTCGTGTTCGTGCTCGCCATGATCATGATGCTCGTGCTCGTGCGTGTGCTCAGCAGTTGCCTCGTTGCCGTAGAGCCAAGCCATGTCGTGGTCATGATTCTCCAGCTCGGCCGCAAGCTGAACATCGAAGTCACAGGCGTCGATGCCGTGCTTGTTCACGCGCGTCACGGCAATCTCAAAGCCGTCGACCGGCAGCGTGGCGAGCTGTTCGCGCAGGTGCTCCTCGCTGGCGCCCAAGTCGAGCAGGGCCGCGACGGTCATGTCGCCGCTGATGCCCGAGGTGCCGTCGATGATAAGCGTGTGCTGATGATTGGACATGGAATGCTCCTTAACGGGCGCGGGGTGTGCCGGCGCTCAGATGATTGATAAGACTTGCCTGGTAGGCGGCACCAAAGCCGTTGTCGATATTGACGACCGAAATGCCGCTGGCGCAGGAGTTGAGCATGGCGAGCAGTGCGGCCACGCCGCCAAAGCTCGCGCCATAGCCCACGCTGGTGGGAACGGCGATGACCGGACAGCTCACCAGACCGCCGACAACGCTCGCCAGTGCGCCCTCCATGCCGGCGATGGCGATGACCACCTGTGCCTGGGCAAGTTCCTCGGCATGCGCGAGCAGACGGTGCAGGCCGGCGACACCCACGTCGTAGAGGCGGTCGACCTCGTTGCCGTAGAACTCGGCCGTCAATGCGGCTTCCTCGGCGACGGGCAGGTCGCTCGTACCGGCGCAGGCGACAACGATGCGTCCGTTGCCGGTAGGGGAGGGCTTGCCGCCCACGAGGGCGAGCTGTGCGTCCGGGACATATCCCAGGTCGATGCCGTTGTCGAGGAGCTCCGAGGTGCGGTCTGCCTTTTCGGCATCCAGGCGCGTGACCAGGATGCGCTCCTGGCCGGCATCGCGCAGTGCTTCGATAATGGCGGCAATCTGCTCGGCGGTTTTACCGGCACCGTAGACAACCTCGCCGGCTCCCTGGCGCACCCCGCGCGAAAGATCGAGCTGCGCAAAGCCCAAATCGGCGGTCGGAGCCGTCTGGATGCGCGTGAGGGCGTCGGCAGGGGTGACTGCTCCGCCGGCAACATCGCTCAGCAATTGCTCAAGATCTTGCTTATCCATATATGTTCCCTTCGACGGCGCAAAGTCTAGCACTCAAAGGGTATGTTTCCGAACACTAAGACAAAATTGTTCGGAAACTATAGGACAGACTGATTCAATTGTTAGACGGATCGACTAGTCGCGCAGGATGATGTCCATGGCGAGCATCAGGTTGCGCTCGTCGATGGCAAACGGGGCGGCTTCGCGCGTCTTGGGCTTGGCGCAAAACGCGATGCCCGTGCCCGCGGCCTGAATCATGGGGATATCGTTGGCGCCGTCGCCGATCGCGACGGTATGGGCCATATCGACACCGCACTCAACCGCCCAATCCAGCAGCCGGATGAGCTTGGACTCCTTGGTCACGATGTCTGCCGCCAGCTTACCGGTGAGCTTGCCGTCCACGACCTCCAGGCGGTTAGCCAGACAAAAGTCGATGCCCGCGGCGGCCACGATCTTGTCGGCGACCTCGTGGAAGCCGCCGCTCACGACGCCGACCTTCCATCCCTTGCTGTGCGCCGAGCGCACAAGCTCCAGCGCGCCGGGGGTAAACGTCACGCGCGCAAAGGTGCGCTCGAACACGCTCTCGTCCAAGCCGGCAAGCAGCCCCACGCGCTCTTCGAGCGCCTGCTTAAAGTCGAGCTCGCCGCGCATGGCGCGTTCGGTGATCCGCGCAACTTGCTCGCCCACGCCGGCCTCCTCGCCCAACAGGTCGATGACCTCCTGGTTGATGAGCGTGGAGTCGATATCCATAACAATGAGGCGTGCAGTCATGACGGGCCTTTCCAAGTGCAGTTGTATTGGGGCACATTGTCGCACGTGGCGCGCGTCGGCAGACACTGCGACGCATCAATTGTTTCGTCTCCGTCAAGTCTTTGGGCATGAGCTACTTTTCCGCGGCACATCGACGCGGGTGCGATAAGATAGAACGCCATGTCCGGCTGCGCGGTTTACGCAGGCTGGGCAAATCTGTACGACGCCGCCCGGAACGACACGGGGCGGCACAGATCCATAAAGGAGGATCACTGGTATGAGCCAGACCCGTCCCATCGATGAGCATTCCATGCACACCCGTACCTGCGGCGAGCTTCGCTTCGAGAACGTGGGTGAAGAGGTCACCCTCACCGGTTGGGTGAGTCGTCGCCGCGACCACGGCGGCCTTATCTTCTGCGACCTTCGTGACCGCGAGGGCATCACGCAGCTCACTTTCGACCCCGAGCACTCCGACGGCGACGCCTTTAAGATCGCCGAGACTATGCGTCCCGAGTGGCCCATCAAGATCCACGGCGTCGTGCGCTCCCGTGGCGAGGAGACCACCAACGCCAAGCTCGCGACCGGCGAGATCGAGGTCCTGACCGACCACGCCGAGGTGCTCAACACGTCTGTCACCCCGCCTTTCCAGATCGAGGACGGCATCGAGACCAGCGAGGACACCCGTCTGCGCTATCGCTATCTGGACCTCCGCCGTCCCGAGATGATGGCCAACCTCAAGCTGCGCTCCGACTTTACCTTTGCCATTCGCGAGGCGCTGCACAACCGTGAGTTCATGGAGGTCGAGACGCCCTCCCTGTTCAAGTCCACGCCCGAGGGCGCCCGCGACTTCATCGTCCCCAGCCGTATTCAGCCGGGCAACTTCTACGCGCTGCCGCAGTCCCCGCAGCTCCTGAAGCAGCTGCTCATGGTCGGTGGCGTCGAGCGCTACTACCAGGTTGCCAAGTGCTTCCGCGACGAGGACCTGCGTGCCGACCGTCAGCCCGAGTTCACCCAGGTCGATATCGAGATGTCCTTCGTGGACCAGAACGACGTCATGAGCGCGCTCGAGGAGGTCCTGGCCGACGCCTTCGGCCGCATGGGTGTCGAGATGCCCACGCCGCTGCGTCGCATGGACTACTGGGAGGCCATGGACACCTATGGCTCCGACAAGCCCGATACCCGCTATGGCATGCACCTGGTCGACCTGACCGACATCTTTGCCAACTCCAAGTTCAAGGTCTTTGCGACCGCCGCAAACGAGGAGGGCTCTGTCGTCAAGGCCATCAACGCCAAGGGTGCCGGTGCCTGGGCACGTGCCAAGATCGATAAGCTTGCCGGCGTGGCCTCCACGTTTGGCGCCAAGGGCTTGGCCTGGATTGCCTTCCGCGAGGACGGCTCCATCAACAGCCCCATCGTCAAGTTCTTCTCGGACGAGGAGATGGCGGCTCTGCGCGAGCGCATGGACGTCGAGCCCGGCGACCTTGTGATGTTCGCCGCCGGCCCGCGCCTGCTCTCTGACGAGATCCTGGGCGGCATGCGTTCCCACATGGCCAATGCGCTCGAGATCAAGCGCGAGGGTCACGACTTCCTGTGGGTCGTCAACTTCCCGCTGTTCCATTGGGACGAGGATCGCAAGGCCTATGCTGCCGAGCACCAGCCCTTTACCCTGCCGACCGAGACCGACATCGCCAAGATCGAGGCCGACCCGCTGGCAGCCGGTTCTTGCACCTACGACTTTGTCATGGACGGCTTTGAGGCCGGCGGCGGCGGTATGCGTATCCACAACGCCGAGATGCAGATGTCCATGCTTAAGCTTCTGGGCTTTACCGAGGAGCGCGCCGAGTCTCAGTTTGGCTTCCTCATGGAGGCCCTCAAGTTTGGTGCGCCCCCGATGGGCGGTTTCGCTCTGGGCCTGGACCGCGTGTGCATGCTGCTCACCGGTTCCGACTCCATCCGCGACGTCATGGCGTTCCCCAAGACGGCCAGCGGCTCCGACCTCATGTCGGGCGCCCCGAGTGCCGTTAGCGGCGCCCAGCTCAAGGACGTCAGCCTGCGTCTGATGTAGGGAAGCGGCTACATATTGCCTGTAACGAGGGAAAGACGCGTGCCTTCCCTCGTTTTTGTGAGCCGGGGGTGCGCCGGTAACGTACAATAACTACCACGTGGCTGGGTTTTGCCGGCCGAATGTGCGATGTCGCGGGAGGGGACATGGTCGAGTTTACGAAGACGATTAAAGATCCGTTGGGATTACATGCCCGCCCGGTTGCGCTGCTCTATGACATCATTGCCAAGCATCGTAGCGACGTGTCGGTCAGCATTGGTGACCGTCATGTCGATGGTCGCGACGTGATGGGCCTGATGGCCCTCTATGGCGAGTGCGGCGAGGATGTCGTGTTCCGCGTTTCGGGCGTGGATGAGGCTTCCTGCGTCACGTCGATCAGAAACCTCTCGCTTTAACCGCAACAATGTGACAAAGGGGAGAGCCCCCTCTGTTGCATAAATTGGTATGACAAGGCACCGCAAAGAGACCGTCTTTGCGGTGCCTTTGTTTCATATAGGAAACTTTTCCGAAATCTGAATGGGAACCCTTTCCAAAAAGTTAACCACGTGTTAGTTTACTAAAGCGAACATAGACGTGG